>CAYWNK010000056.1:0-26137 GCA_964459495.1 uncultured Planctomycetaceae bacterium | reverse complement strand
GGGCGGCACACTCTGCCATCGAAGCCGGCGTTCGGGAGAATTGCGATGGATGTTGGATGCGGGCGGCTCTCACGAAGACCGGCCCGCTGTCCAGCGGATGGTGTCCAGCGGATGGTGATGGAGGCGGGCTAGTCTCCGAGCTCGACCTCGACGTCGCCCACGGGCTCGCTCAAGTGGGACACACCGCCCCTTGGCTTGAGTACCGCGTAGAGCTTGCCACTGCCGATGGGGACACGGTCGCTGTAGATGGTCTCTGATTCGGCGCTTGTGCTGTTGGTTCGGAGGCGGGTGTCAATCTTCAACCCGCTCGGAAGCTCGATCGAATGCCAGAGGTCGTGGGTTTCTAGGTTCACCCCGTTCGGGCAGGTGCCCTGCAGGGGGGCCGTCTCCCACGTGGGATGCCAGTTGACTTGACCACCCGCTAAATCCATGGGATACACAATGTTGATTTGGCCACCTTGATCGTTCTTTCCCAGCACCGTCAGGTCGTGCAGTCCGTGGGCCACCGAGAGCAATTCGAAGGCCTCACCCGAGTCGAGCGGAACGGTGCGACTGAAGGCGTGAGCCACGCGGTCGGAAAAGGCACGCGCCTTTAGGCTTGCCGTCCATGTGTAGTTGCTGTCGAGCTGCAACTGTCCCCGCACTCGCGTTTGTTCCTGGGAGACGTCGATGTTGAGGACAGTGTTCTCACCGGGATGCACATGGCATTTCAAGGCACGGGTCGGTTCGAAGCCCATGGGCAAACTGCTGTAGCTTTCCCCGTCGAGTAGGCTCGCGTGGTAGGGACGCAAGTCCCAGGTTCCAGGTCGTAGATGATCAAAGCGGAAACTCCCGTCGCTCCGAATACGCGCGGCCAGTACGGTGCCATCACCAAGGGAGGCCCCGATGTACTCCCAGTCCGAAGGGCCCTGGACTTCTCCACTGATGGAGCCCAGGCCTTCAAGGGCGACTTCCAGCTCATCCCCAAGACCCTGGGTACCGAAGGTGGGGGATTCGGCGGCTCCGCCCCCCTCTTTTTCAGCCAACAGGCTAAAGCGCGGAAGGGGCTGCCCGGGTCTGATGAAGGACTCCAAGTCTGCGAAGAGGACAAAGGCCCCCTGCGCATCGGTCAGCACCTCCTTGATCTCGCGAGCTGGTCGACGTGTCGTCGCAAATCCGTTGGTCGCCATATGCCGGCCAATGGGAACCCAGTCCATGAGCTGGACCCGGGCCCCCTGAACGCCAACTCCGTTCTGATGAACGCGGCCCCGTAGGGCTCCAAGCCCTTGGAGCTTGATCTCAATGCCGTCTTCGATTCCCTCGGGGTCAAAGGGCCCGGCGATCAAGTCCTGATGCTGAGAGGATATGACCTCCAAAAGAAAGGGCGCCGTTGGCATGGGAAACTCACAGTACCCCGGAGTTTCATTCCAACTCTGCTCCACACCAGCCCCGCGGCGCGAGTTTGTGGTCAGATCAAAGCCCGTGTAGACCACCAGCATGTAGGACAGAACGGGCTTTCCACCAGCGGACCGCACCATCAAGCCAGCACGCACGGTCGGCGCGAGCTGCAAGCGCAAGGGACGGCCCCCACCCATAACGTTGTGCTGAATGCTGCGCTGGTCTTCGTCCTCGCTCCAAGCAATGACGGTGCGAGGTTCTATGGTTGAGACCTCGATGCGAAACTCCCCGTGTGAATCGGTGGTGGTGATTTTCTTCCCGCCATCGCTAAGGCCAATCACGTCGGCAGCCACTTCTGTGTAGGGGGAGGGCTCGCCCGCAGATGTCAGCACTAGACCTTCGATGACCAGTTCGTCCGGCACCGGATCCAGCTGCAGTTCCAGGCCGGTTAGCGATTCATCCACAATGAGGCGAACGGGTTCCGAGTAGCCATTGAGATACTCCTTGGCACGGCTCGCGATCACCCACAGGCCGGGAGTGAGGGCATCGATCCTGAACTCGCCTTGGCTTCCAGTCACAGTCTCTTCGACCCCGGTGATGTTGCCCATCCGTTCAGCCACTTTGCTGGGAATGAACATCCTTTGATCGTGCTTTTTTGCAACCACGGTGGCACCCACAAGGGCGGCTCCCTCGGCGTCGAGAACTCGGCCTGAGATCACCCCGGCGGCCTCCAACACCCAGTCCCCAAGATCTAGAGACTGACCCTCTTGGATATCCCCCAACTCAGAACCTAGATCGGTGTACTTGGTGGCATAGCCTGCGGCCTTGATGTGAAGCTTGAGCGCCCGATGGTGCTCGATTGCGTCGAGTGGGAGTGGGAGTGCAAATTGCCCGTGGGAATCGCTGACCGTCTTTGCGCGCGCCCCACCTTCTAGCCTTAGCTCGGCGCCCGCGATCGATAGTCCGTCTGCGTTGACCACCCGGCCCAATAGGGCAAAGGGCGGGGCTTCCTCCAACGTGGCCTCTGGAATGGGATCTCGTGCGGCGATGTTCGAACCCCCTTGGACCCCAGCGTTCAGCTGACTCCTTGCACTCGACTCTCCGTGGACCGCGAGAGGATCAGGCTCGGAAACCGAATCGGGTTCTGGGGTAAGGGCAAGAGAGGTCTCGGGGTTTTCGCCCACGGCAGTGCGGAAAGCAAGCACAACGAGGGCGACCGAGAGGCTGATCAGCAGGGCTTTCATGAGGGTGACTCCAAGAGCAAGGGGCAGAAGAGTAGTGCCTAGGGCAGACGTCACAATGCGCGTGCCGGCTAGGGGAGCCAGCGCAAGGCACCAAGCCTCTCGATCCCCTCCATACTTCCCGTCCAACTCCACACGGAGGTGGTCGAGTCCTACGGATATCCGGCGCCGCACAGTGCTTGCCGGAACACCCTCACGCTCGGCGATCTGTGCCGGGGTGAGCCCTTCGTAGTAGCGCTGCCAGACCGCCTTCCGGTAGGGCTCACGCAACTTGCCTAGCGCCTCGGCCAGCAGGCGCTGCCCTTCGATGCACAGGGCGTGATCGTCGGCTCCCGGCAAGGCTTCGTCCTTAGCACCCGCGACCTCGCGTGCCTTGCGCGAGGCTTTGCTGCGGTAGCCCATGCGTGCCGCATTCCGAAGGGTTCGGGCCAACCAAGGTCGCAGCGCCCCCTGATCCTGAGGGGGGCGGCGCAAGGCCGCCAACCACGTGTCTTGGACCAGATCCTCCGCCGCTCCAGGGTCCGCCACCAGGCTGCGGGCAAGGCTACGCATCCAGCCAGCGTGCTGGAGGAGGGCTTCAGGGCTATGGGCTTGGATGGGGGTGTTCATGGCTTTCACGCACCAAGATGCAGCGCTCCCTCTAGCGCTCGCGGAAATCCAAACATCCTTACCATGGCTCCAAATTGGGGCTTGGATGCCCCTGCTAGGGGCCTCCAGAGTCCTGAGTCGGGAATTCTGAGGCAGAAACGGCGGACCTGGGGACGGGGTCCGGCGCAAATTTGTTCGACCGCCGCTCACGGCCAAGTGGCCCGGTCCGACGAAGCCAACCAGGCTTGGTGCCTAGATGTCCTCGCCGAACTCGAGGGAGTGCTGCTCTCCGCCGGTCCGGCCGTGGAGCTGGATTCGCTGGACCGTGATTCGGTGCCTGCGCGCAGGCACCGAATCACGAGCGCGGGATCCAGGCAGTCCCACGCATGGCTGGAGCGTAGGCGAGGACGGCGGGCGAGTGAGCCCATGCGCTAGGTCTCCACCGCCATGTCCTCGGGCGTGGATACGTCGGCCCAGGGCCCCTGCATTGCATCAGCTGGCGTAGCCGGCTGCGGTCGACGGGCGCTGCCGGGCTGGTCCGGTCGAGCGGGAGTCTGCGGGGCCTGGACAAGGTTCGCTTCAGGTGCAGCCCGTCGATTCGCCTGCAGAGTTCGATGTCCGCCCGGCGCAATCTGAGCTTTGGCCCCCGTGGCCTTGACCATCTCGGCCCAGGGAACGACCTGCAAGGCAGATCCCCATGCAGAATTCCGAATCGAGTCCCCGCTTGACGGCAAGCCGGAGAACGCGGTCTGGACCTCACGAATCCGTCTCGGATCGATCCGACCGGCAACGAACCTCCCGCAGGACCCGCTCGGCGGAGCGGTGAGGACGAAAACCAAACCGGTTCTCCATTGCGAACTCTAAAGATCGCCAGTCGCCTCGGTCGAAGCCTTGGTAGCTGCAAGAAGGAACTTGCACTCTTCATGTACATCCAAACGCCCCCCCAGCGCCAGCTCAAGCCCGGCATGGCAGCTCCCCAAGCGGGATTCTCCTCGATCGAGGTCTTGATCGCTATGTCGGTCCTCGTGATTGCGATGCTCGCCGGAGTGACCACGTTGACATCAACGTCCGTTCTCTCCCAGGCCAGCGATGAGACATCCCAGGCGGTGTTTGCTACCCAGGGCGCCATGGAGGCGCTCAAGGCCGCGGAGTTTGAATCGGTCATTCAACGCTTCAACGACGACCCCAGCGATGACCCGGCCGGCCCCGGGACTGCACCAGGCGCCCACTTCGCCGTTGCAGGACTCAGCCCCCAGGAGGGTGACCCCGAGGGCATGGTCGGTCGAATCATGTTGCCGCTCGATTCGGCCGGCAGATTGATCGAGAACCAGGACCTGCCCGAGTTCGGGTTGCCCCGTGACCTCAACGGGGACGGGTCCATCGACGGCAGCGACCACAGGACCGACTGCATCCTGCTGCCCGTCCTCGTGCGCATCGAGTGGACTGGCCGGTCAGGCGCTCGCTCCATCGAATTCGGCACCATTCTGGGCTCCCAGCAATGAAGTCTCACGCAAAGGCAGGATTCACCCTGATCGAAATGATGCTCGCGCTTGCTTTGGTCACGATCTTGATCAGCAGCGCCGTGTCAACGGTCCAGACTGGGCAGAGTTCCTTCCGCCAAACCGTGACCAGCACAACCCAGTCCACCAAGGCTGTGCGTGCCCTCAACCGCCTAGTCAAGCGAGTCACGAGCGGCGGCAAGAACTCTCTGCTCCTGGTGCCCGAATCCCCGGACTGTACGAGCCAACTCCTTCTACAGGACGTCATCGGATACGAGAGTCGAGCGCCGATTTGGTCGGGCGACTTCGAAATCAGCCTGGAGTACGAACCGGGAGAGATCGACAACGGAATGGACGACGATGGCGACGGACTCGTCGATGAGTGCCAGATCGTTCAGGTCGAAGACCCGGGCGGCCCCGACGAACGGTCGGTGGTCTTGCTTCGCTCGGTTGCCGAGTTCCTCGAGGGCGAAACCCCCAACCTTGTGGATGACAACGGGAACGGGCTCGAAGACGAGCGCGGCCTGTGTTTCACGCGGGATGGCAACGCCATGTTCGTCCATCTCACGGTGCTCAGGGTTGGTGCCGGCGGCATCGTTTCCGAGCGCACACTTCAAACAACCGTGGCTCTTCGCAACTAGACCCGGTTTTTCCGAAAGGATCCCAGCGAATTCAGGAATCCTCCCTGCAAGAAATCTATCGAATGAATCGTTTCCACACATTTGGCCCGGACCGGGAGCGCGGTAGCTCGCTGGTTACGGTGATCGTTCTCACTGCGATCATCACGACGTTTGCAGGAGCAGCCCTGGTATTCACATCCTCTGCGATCGATGAGTCCGAGCACCAAAAGGAGGAGCTCCGGGCCTTCTACCTCGCTGAGGCAGCCGTCAGTGAAGGACTCAGCCACCTGGCAATGGCGAGAAATAGCGGCCAGGAGGTGTCCGCCTACGTGGGCACAGAGACCAACCCACGCATGATGGGCGGGGATCACTGGACCACCATCCACACCGGCACAGACGGCACCTACACCATCATCGCGACGGGGTCCGCCGGAGGGGCTCAGCGCACGATCGAAGTGGTCGCCGAGCCCATTCCGCCGGGGCCCTTTGATCACTCGATGTTCGCGGGCAACTTCTCGAATGACCCGGCCTACGGCCTCTCGCTCGGTGGCCACGGCTCCCAGGCGGACAGGATCGTAGGCAACGTCTACTCGGGTGGCGACGTGACCTTTGACGGGGATTCGAGCATCGACGGGGAGCTTCGCGCCGGAGGAACGATCACAGGCGCAGCGGGCCAAGAGGGAGTCTCCATGGAGCTCCCCCAAGTCTTGGACGTCGACTACGAACACTTCCATGACTACAACGTCGCGCAGCTCTTCGAGTCCTCGAACCGGACTTCCAATTCCCTCGGCGGCACAGCGGATCAACTCGATGCTTCGAACCCCGCTCACATCTTCCGCCGGAACCCTTCGGATCGAACATCGGATACCAACTCTACGGCCAAGGACGACTACTTCCTGGAAGACCCGTACGAGTCCATTGGCGTGGATCGTGCTCAAACGGGCAGCGATGCCACGCAGGTCAGCCTTCCCGGAAGCGCGAACAACAGCGTGTTCTACATCGACGGCAACCTGTGGATTCACAACCGGCGCACGCTGTCGATGAAAATCCGAAACACGGGGCAAGACCCCACGCGGGTGACGTTCGTCGTCAAGGGCAACATCTACTTCTCCGACAACCTCTTCTACGAGAACCCCGCCGAGGATGGAGTCGGCTTCATCTCCCTGGTTGACGAGAATGTGGAGGACAGCGGCAACATCTACTTCGGCGACCCGGTCTTTGGAACGATGCGGTTCGCCGAATCGCTCCTGTTCGCCGAGAACAACTTCGTGGACAACAACCTTGACCGTTCCGGCACCGCCGAGGTCATCCTTCGCGGCAACATGACGGCTGGAAACCAAGTCGCGATCAACCGTGACTACATCGATGGGGCCGGGAACCAGTACCACACGCGCCTCGACCTCGCCTTTGACCCTCGCCAGGCGAGCGGCCAACTAAACCTTCCGGGGATCCCCAATGGGGCAGACCACCCGACAGGTTTCCGCGTAGGTGCCTGGCGTGAGATCGCCGTACCCGAGAGCTTCGACGCCAATGAGGACAACATCCAAATCCTCGAGACGGAAGGCGAATCTTCCGGCGTGACAATGGCCAATGACTGGCGGGAACGCTGGGAGAGCCAGTGGGGTAGTGCCTGGCTGGACTCCAAGCGCTCGGGCAAGTGGAATCCCCGCGCGGCAGGTGCGGTCACGCATAGTCACGGGGGGCAGCGTTGAGCGACACCTCCTACTTTCGAATCCGAGGCTCGAGCCGGTGGACCCTCGGCGCGAGGGCGGCCCTCCTCGCTGCACTCGCAAGCGTTTCGACTGCGAATGACTCTCTCCGTGAGTCCGACTGGACCCATCTGGGCCAAGTCCGTGCCCTCCTAGCGGACGCTGGAGATCCAGGCGCGACCGCGCGCTTGGAGCAAATGGGCCCCCAGGCTGCACCCACGATTTGGGCGATCCTCTCCGGTCAAGGACAGCTCGGCGAGGAGTTGGACCTGGATGGAAGCCAGCGGGAGTGGCTGCGCTCGGCGCTGCGCCAATGGTCATCCGCCGATGTGGTCAGGGTTCTTCTGGCTGCCGTGAGAGAAGACACGGGCACCGACGCCAAGGTGGATCTGATCCGCATTTTCGCGGAACTCTCCGGCGCTGCCCCCACACAAGGGGTCCTTGAGATCATGCGGAAGATCGACGAAGTCCATCTTCAGAGCAGCCGTGTCCAAGCAACCGTAAGGAGCGCACTCGCCAGGGTTCTAGATGCGGCACCGGAGAGCATGGATGTCCTTCGCAAGGAACTCGATTCGATTCCCCGAGGCTGCTGGCCAATCTTGGTCGAAGCCATTGGTGCGACTCACAGCCCGAGCGGGCCCCTTCTCATGGCTCGCATCGCACGCAAGGAATCGTCCCTGGAGGCGAAGGTCCTGGAGCAGGCGTGTACGGGTCCCCGCCTCCTGTTGGACGGTGGTCGAGCTTTCCTCCCAATGGCACGGGCCAAGCTGAGCTCCGAAGAAGCCGTCGAGCGGCGAATCGCGGTTGTTGCCCTGGGCAGGCTGAGGGACGCCGACTCCTTCATGGACCTAGTGGACTCCCTGGGCGACAGCGACGCTGTCGTGCGTCGCTGCGCTCAAACAGCCCTCCAGGCCACCGCGGGCCTGCAATCCCGATGGGGAGCGGACCGGTGGCGGATGTGGCACGAGGACGAGCTTGCGTGGCTCGGGTCGGTCGACGACCTCGGATGGACGCTGCGAAGTGGAGAAGCGTATGAGGCCAGTGTCGCCGCCAAGGAGTTGATGCGACATCCGCTCTACGTGGAGACCGTGAATCGAGCCCTTGCGCTCGGCCTCGATCATCCCCATCCCAAAGTACGCTCCTTGGCTGTAGATGGGCTGAGCCAGTCAGCCCACTCCTCTGCCGTGGATCCCCTCCTCGCTGCGCTGCAGGACGATGTCGAGTCCATTCGGTTGAAAGCTCAACAGGGGCTCGCCTCGATGAGTGGCGAAAGCCTGGGGGACGACAGCAAGGAATGGAGACGTTGGTGGGCGGACCTGCGCTAGGGCTGCTTCGCCCCACCCGGGCGGGGATGCGCCGTCCGGGCCCAGCTAGGAGCCGCCGCTAGGAACCGCTGTCGATCTACCCCCGTGCGGGGGCGGTGGCCCCGTCTTCACGCATCGGAAGGGCCACCGTCGTACTCTGCTTCGGTCCCTCCCACACGGAAGGTCGTGGTATGGGTTCGCTGCCTCAGGCGGCGCGCAGGAGGCCGGCGGTGTCGCTGCGAGCAAGAGCAGCTGGTGACCCGTGGCGGCAGAATCGCATCCAGCCCCGGGGGGGCGTCAGCCAGCGTCGGTCGCTGGGATCTGACCGGAGTCCCTGCCACGACACCGGTGAATGTCTAAGGCCACACTAGGGCGACTCAGACCACGAACCAGACCCAGATGGGGGAGGTCAGTGCAACGATCCAAAGGGCCGCTTCCACCAGGTACCCGCTCTGCCGGACCGTGACATCAGCGACCTTGCCTCCGATCCCGCGCGAGTCCGGATAGTCGAGGCGGCCGAGCCGCACCCATTGCACTGGCGGCCCAATGGCTCCATAGAGATCGTAGCTGAAATCACCGCCATCGCTGTTATCCACCAAGATGTAGGCGCTAGCGCCCACCCCCAGACGCGTAGCGACGGTTTCCACCAAGGGGTCCTCGCGGGATGGCAAGGGTTGTACCGAGACAAGTAGGGGGACATTCGAGGGGATCGACGTGCCCGTACCCTCTCCCGCATGGCTGATGAAGCGTGTGGGGGGCGACGTCTCCTCGACAGGGAGCAAGCCCAACTCGAGAGGTGCTTCGAGCGCGAAGGCATCCGACTTGTCCTGATTCTCGACGCGAATCCGTTTGCGTGTCGACCAATCCTCTGCGAGTTGGACCGCATAGCCTCCACTGGCCTGTCCCTCGCGATTGCGTAGCTCCAGATAGATCTGATCCGCGTCTCCAGGTCCGTCGTACCCACCATGAACTGCGGCTGTCGATTCAAAGGTCCGAATGCCGATGCACGACGCAGTCATCAGCAGGAGAGCAAGAGCAAGCAGCTTGTTCACTGGGCGGCCTCCGGATTCCAAAACGCATCTGGGTTGGCAAGTCCGTAGAAAACCGTGAACGTTTTTAGGCCCATGGCCATGACCTTCAAACCCTCTTGCCACTCTCCATGACTGACCGGGACCGCCTCCCATTGAAAGCGCGCCAAGCGTACCCACTCCAAGGGCCAGTCGATGCCGCCGAAGACAACCAAGTGAGTCAGATTGCCGCTTTGCTCCAGCTCGACCTGAAACACCTGCTGCCCACGGGCCCGGGCCCGATGGGCATCTGCTGAAGCGTTCGGGGCGCTCGTCTCCACAACAGCGACAGTGCCGTCTTTCCAGGCCGTTGATGCGGCTGCACGGGGTTCGGATCCATCGCGAAGCTCGGCGACCTGGGGCTTGAGCTCCTCGAGTCCATTCAGCGTCCAGCGGTCCTCACCCAAGCGTGTGCGCGGGCGACTTGCCCAATCGGAGGGCAACTCAAGCTCGAGGAATGGACCGTCTTCGACGCGGTCAAAGCCAAGGCTCAGGGCCGTGATGCCATTCTCGCGGACTTCGCCGCTCCATTGCCGTCGCTGATGGCGGAGAGTTGTGCAGGAACTCAGTCCAAGCAAAGCAGCCCAAATGGCCACTAGGAGAAGACGTCGCATCAGGAATTTGGAGAGGCGAGGGAAGCGAGAGGAGACAGGAACGAAGTCGGCCAACACCTTCAGTCAATAGCGGTGTTTGCTCTTTCCAGCATAGTCCACCTACGAATCATGCTTGAGCGGGGCATGCTCCACGGCCTCACCTGCCACATGGTGCTAGCTCCAGGGTCACCGTTGGGGTCCCTGATCGTCCCGGGGGAAGGGGAACCAGATTCACCATCGGGCGAAGACTCAGGACCCTCGGTCGAGAGCGTGGGGGGCCCAGCTCCGATTTCCCCCGCCATCGACGCGGGCGATCCATTCGCTCCCTTCGACGAGGATGGCGCGCGGGCTGACGCCGGCGCATTCCCCTCAACGGCACTGTGCTCACGTCGAACACGATCGGTTCCGGTTCACGCCAAGTGGACCTCAACGCAATTCCCGGACGGTTGGTATTCGCGGCCGGACAGACCTGGAATTTCCAGTACTGGTTCCGCGACAACAAGCCCGCATCGACGAGCAATACGAGCCAGGGGTTCTCCGTCAGCTGGCAGTCGACCCCGCAAGGGGGGCCCGTTGGGATCCCATGGGCCAGACTGATGTCGCCCAGGCCGCAGCCCAAAATGGGCGCCCGTGTTCCGGCTACGCTCGATTCGGTTCGAGTCCTCGACGGTCAAACGAAGCGCAGACCTGTGTGAGGCCCGATTCGACCCGCCTGTCGTAGCAACACCGTTGCAGGATGCACTTCTCTCGCAGGCCGCTCGAGTTCCTTGTCGAGCGCTGCGATCTGCGCCGCAGCGCCCTCAAGGGCGTCAAATGATCGGATCCAGCGCGAGGCGGAGCCCGCCGGGATTCCGCTCGCGAGCCAACCCATGGAAGGAGGAGGCATTCCGTGGTCCAAGTCCCGTCCCAAGAGACATCAGCTCCTGCGCAAGTGGTTGATCAACGGCGTGGGAGTGGCGATGAGAATGTCACTTGACCGCGCCTTGGCCAGCTCAGTGCGAGTCGATTCCTCGCGCCCGAAGCGCTTGGCGAGTGCTGTTGATGCCGTCGCCACGACTCCGGTCTCGATGGCATTTTTGGCATCGTCCAGTTCGCCGATCTGGCTCGTAGGATCGCCGATGACCATGGCGACGCCGATGGTTGTGCTTGTCCTTGCGGCGAGGGGAGTTGCGGCATGTTCAGGCATGGCTGGCCTCCATTTGGGCTTGGAGGCCGTAGTCGATCCGTGGGGCCTCTGGGTACTCCGGCCAGGGGGCTGGCCTTCCCATCGCATCTTTCGCTGGAATGACCTCCTGTGTTCGGAAAGGCGCTGGTGGGCTGACACCGCCTGCTCGAAGAGTGGGCTAAGCTAGGTGGAATACTATGCAGCGCACCCTGCTCCTCCTTCTGGCTGTCACGGTGGCCGCCCTTATGGGCTGGTTCTCCACCCTGGATCGCGCCCCCGTCATGCGCGAGGGGGGGGGACCGATAGTAGGGGTGGACCTGGACGGTCCGCTAATGCTCCAGGGCCGCGTGCAGCTCGATCCCCGCGTGCCCTCAGGCTCGGTGACCCTGCGCATGACCTACGTGGAGTCGGGAGGTTCGGGCCACCTGCAGGAGAGCGTGGACGGGGCTGGGTCTTTCGTCTTCGAGGGACTGGCGCCGGGCAAGGTGCGGCTGGAGGTGCTGGCGCCCGGGGCTCGGGAGCCCCTCGCGGTGCGGGACGAACTCGCGCTGCCGATCCAGGAGGCGGTGGAGTTCGACCTGCGCGGCATGCTCGTGCTCACCGAGGTCGAGGTGACCCTCCCCTCGGGCGAGCCTACGCCTGAGGCGCAGGTGGCCTGGAGACCCTCCGGCGACGGACCATTCGTTCACTTTGGCCTCGCCAAGGAGGGCCACCTCGTTCTGGCCACCGGTGTGGATGTACTGGACCTGTACGTGCAGGCCAAAGAGGCCCGAAGCCAGCTCGTGCGCGGCGTGATCGGTTCCACCAGGGTCGAGCTGCGGCCTGGCCTAAGCGTCACCCTGGGCCTGCCCGAAGGCCTCGATCCGGTGGCGGACGGCGTCCAGCTGCGCGGCAGCGTGGTGCGCAGCGCCCCACCCAAGATTCTGGAAGATGCCCTGCACGGAATCGTCGACTACCTGCGGCTCGTCGACCGGATCGATCTCTCGGAGGGCGGTTCGGTGCCGGTCGAGGTGCCCTCGAGCGGCAGCTACCGCGTGGAGTGGCGACTGTTTAGCAAGCAGGACGATCGTTTCCTACCGTTCCCCGGCTCGCCAGAGCCCTCTACGTTCGCGGTCCGGGCCAGTACCCCGGGCGCGACCGTCATCCCCCCTTTTCCCCTTTCCCTGTACCGCGCTGCGGTCGGGAGTTAGCCCGTCATGTTGAAGTGGATCGTCGTCGTGTTGTTGGTCGCTGCCTTGGCCTTTGGGGTCTGGAAGCTGAGCGGCTCCGAGGGGGTGACGGGCTTGGGGACGTCGAGCGAGGAGACCTCCACCGAGCCGCTGTTCCCCGGGGATTCGAAGGTAGACCTGGCCCAAGCCGGCGGCAGCACCGGCGGCGGGGGCGGCACCCAGGGTTCGGGAGCGCGCAGCGCTGTGCCCAGCGACGAGGCTGCCGCGGCGGCCGCTGCCCGGGCTGCGGCCGACGGCCAGCTGGTGATTGAAACCCTGCACCCGAGCACGGACCAGCCCCTGGTCGACCTCGACGTATGGGTGCTCGATCGGGACTCGCGCCCGGCCGTTGAGTGGCAGCTTGCGTTTCAGGATGAAGCGCAACGGCTCGCATACCTGCGGGACCACGGCGTGCGCCATACGACCGACGGGAAGGGGCAAGTCATTGTGCAGCGGCTCTCCAGCGGCGCCCTTCTGGCTGAAGGCCAGGGCCAGCGCGGCGAGTTCGCCTGGGCTGGACCGGTGCAGGGACCTGTGAAGGTTCCCATGCGACCGGTCGTGGATTTGCGGGTGCGCGTGGTCGACGGGGACGGAAGGCTGGTCGCCGGCGTTCCGGTCGCGATCATCGACGACGTAGCCAAGCGCCCGCGCCAGCGCGCGATGCGGCCCACCACCACCAATGGCGAAGCCTCGTTCACCTACCTTGCTCAGTCCCTGGCCAAAGAGGCCGACGGGGTGGGCTATGCGATCGTTTTGAACTTTCCCCAATCCAACCCGGCCCGGGTCTCCTTGGATCCGATGAACTTGCCCAGCGAGACGATCGAGCTGGTCATGCCGCCATCGGCGCCAATGCAGGTGCAGCTGGTGGACGCGTCCCGCCAGCCGGTCAAGGGGGCGACCACCGTCGCGCTGGGGGTGAGCGGGCTCGGACAGAACGGTCAACCCAGCCGGACCCGGGCGGGCTTTGAGGTCCAGATCCAACAGCGCACCTCGTCGGGTTCGACGCGCTTTCCCTGGGTGGAGGTGGGGGCGGCATTCGAGATCCTGGTGACGGGGACGGGCACCCGCGCTGACCAGGTGTTTGCCGTCACCGGGCCCTCTGCTGCGTACGAGCCCTACACGCTAGAGCTGGTCTGGGACGCGCAGCTGCCGTCCCTGGTGGGGCGGGCGATCGGCCCCGACGGGGCGCCGTTGGGCAAGCGCCACGGCCGCTTGCGCCTGAGCGAGAATGGCGCCCAGCGCCAGTCGAGCGCGTTTCTTTGCGACGAGAACGGGCGCTTCAACCTGCGCATCGACGAGCCCTGGACCGTGGGGTCGGAGCGCATGGGGCTGCTCTCGATGACCCAGACCGACGAGCGCGGACCCCTCGAGGCAGAGTTGGACCTGTCCTTCGATGTGCCGCCCGGCGAGACCGACCTGGGCAACGTGGTGTTCGATGGCATACCGCTCCTCGCCTCGGGGCGGGTGCTCGACGCCGAAGGGAAGCCGATGGCCGGCGCCCACGCGGTGGCCCAGTACATCAAGCCGGGCGCCGATGCGGAGTCCTGGCAGAATGTCGACGGAGCCGCCGATACCACAGGACCTGACGGCTGGTTCACGGTGTACGGGGAGCCCCTATCCAAGACGCTGCGGATCTCGGTTCGGCGGCGGGGATTCGAGGGCGGTCAGGCCACCTTCGAAGCCGGTGACCGGGAGGTTCAGCTGACATTGACCGAGGGGGGCCCAGCGGAAGAGAGCGAGGAGAGCGGGAAGGAGTAGCTGCGCCGGGGCCCGAGGGCCGCTGCTAAAGCTTCTCAAAGGCGAAGTTGTCGACCTTCCACTCGTAGCCTGAGCGCTGGCTCGAGAGTGTTCTCATCCCTTGGATGGGGATTGGGCTGTAGGTGAACAGGCGTGGATCAGCCTCCGCGTCCTCTCGCAGGGCCATGCCGGCCACGGGATCCTCACCGAACAGATCCACGAGGGCGCCATCCTGCTCGCGCTCGGCATCTCGTTCGGGGTGGGCGGGGTCTTCGGAATAGACCTCCCAGTAGCCCGAGCGGACGAGGAGCACCTGCAAGGCATGCCCCCGGTAGGAGGTCTCCACCACGCAACGGTCCTCTGTGAAGCGCCGGAATGTCAGTTTTTCGGGGTCCTTGGTGGCCTGATACAAGGCGTAGCGCAAAAGTGGGTTGGCGTCCTCCAGGATGTCCCAGGCCTCACCGAAGCCCGTGCGGGACAGCCCGTTACGCTCTTTGAAGTCGATCGAAAGAGAATCATAAAGTGCGTCCAACATCCGTCCCTGGACGCACGTAGCAAAGGACCGGAAGGCCTGTCCAGGCGATCCGAACCCGTACTGCAGCCAGGCCTGGGGCTTTGGCGCTGGAACCCGGCAACCCGCGGTCATTCCCGCCAGTCCCAGTCCTAGGGCGAGAAACAGCTGACCCCAGGGCCGGCTGGCTCGCCCGATCGTGACTTTGCTCATCGTTCTTCCATCCTATCCGTCCGCCCTGGACGCTGCTCCGTGTCCTCTGGCCGGGTAGACTCCCCGCTCGACCCTTCGCCCTTCTCACCCAAAGCCGATGCATACCCACCGATTCCTGCTCGCCCTGCCTGTGCTCCTGATGTCCGCCTGTTCGCCGGGGGCTGACGCAGCCACGGCCGGGCTGGCCTCCGGCATGGTCGCCGCTGGCGTAGATCTCGTTCCGGCCGCGATTCAAGACGGCCCTCAGCAGGGCGCACAAGAGGGGGGCTCGGAAGCGGGCCAGGACGAGAAGCCCAAGCCCAAGCCGAAGAAGGGCTTCACCCCGCCTCCGGCGAAGAAGGTCCCCGGGGCGAAGAAGCCCGGCGTCGCGCCCGCACAGGCACCCGCTAAGGGCGAGCCGGTCAATCCCGAGACCCTGAGCCCTGAGCAGGCCAAAAAGCGTGCCGACGCTGCCGCGAAGCTCAAGGAGCAGCTCGTGAAGTCCGGCGCCACCGACGCGGAGATCCGCCAGAAGCTGGGTGTCCTGACCGGAGCCCCCGGCGCGAAGCCGGGCGTGGCAACCCAGGTTGATCCCAACGCCAAGCTCGTGGTGGAGTTTGGCAAGGAGAAGCACGACTTCGGGCGTGCTCGCCAGGGGGACATCCTCGAGCACACCTTCGAGATGCAGGCTGGCGGCACCGCGCCGCTTGTCATCCGTCAGGCCAGCCCGACCTGTGGCTGTACCGTTGGGGAAGTGAAGGTCGAGAGTGAGGGCGGCGAGCTGGTGCCCTACTCCATGGGCGATCCCATCGAGCCCGGCAAGCGCGTCACCATCAACGCGAAGCTGAACTCCGCCAGCAAGCGGAACCGCACGCAGGTCAAGATCAACGTCTACCACAACGATCCGGCCGGCCTGACGATGCTTGGCCTGACTGCCGACATCGAGCCGTTCATCACCGCGACGCCCCAGTTCCTGAACTTTGGGGACGTGAAGATGGGCGAAGCCCGGACCCAGACCGTCGACATCCGCACCTCGCGCGGCGAGCCGGTGATGCTGACACCCGACACCACCCGCCCGATCCCGACCCCCGAGGGTCTGGACATCGAGCTGGTTCCGATCAACCCGACCGATGAGGGCAAGGCCGCCCACTGGCAGGCCAAGGTCAGCATCGGCGCTGGCGCGAAGGAAGGCTCCCTGGGCTACCAGCTTGCGCTTCTCTCGGACGTCGAGATGGAAGAAGATCACAGCAAGCACGACCATGGCGCCGGCGAGCACGCCGACCCCCCGGGCGTCAAGGCGGTGCCCCAATTCCATCGCGTCAACGCCAGCGTGAGCGCGCGCATTCTTGGCGCCCTGTCCCACCAGCCCCAGTTCGTTTCCCTCGGCCTGGTGCGTCCCGGCCAGGTGGTGCCCCGCTTGGTCAAGGTGATGTCCCACGACCCGAGCGTCGATCTGACCAAGATCAAGGCCAAGCTGCGCGGTGACAAGGGCGGCGAGTTGCGCTTTGCCGAGCACCTTTCCACGGCCGTCAAGCCCTCCGCCAACGGCACTGGGGTCGACGTCGAGTTGCGCCTCAACGGCCTGCCTGAGGGGTCCGATGGGTCCTTCCGCGGCGAGCTTGTGATCGAGACCGGGCACCCCGACAAGCCCGAGATCATCGTGCACTTCAGCGGCGTCTGCCGCGCCGGCGTGCGCTGATCCAAGGCCCAGCGCGGCTGAGGCCCGGCTGGCCATGCCAGGCGAGGCTCGGCTGATCCTCCAGGCACCCCGTAGGCCCATCGGCCTGCGGGGTGCCGACCGTTGTGGGGGGGGCCATCCAAGCCAGGAAATCGCCCGGTTTGGATCCCTGGCGGAGCGACTTCGTTCCTCCACCCGGGGAAGCACAGGGAATTGGTGGCCCAGGGCCTGTACCATCGCCGCTCCAGGTGGATAGGTACCCGTGCAGTCGGGCCAGCCGGATCCTCACCGCCGCCCAGCGAACCAAAGAACGCCCCACACGTGACCGCCGAACTCGCCGAGATCCTGACCCAGAGTGGAGCCCTGGACGCGGAGGGCCTGCGCCAGGCCCAGGCGCGGCAGCGGGGGGGAGGCCTCTCCCTGGCCGAGGCCCTGCTCGATTTGGGGCTGGTGGACGAGTCCACGATCTGGCGCGGGTTGGCCAAGGAGAACGGGCTCCCATTTGTCGACCTGGACAAGGGCAACCCCAGCGCCGAGGTGATCGAGCGGGTGCCGCCCGAGGTGGCGACCGAACAGGGCATCGTTCCCCTGATGGAGAAAGGCGGCAAGCTCGTAGTCGCCATCGACGATCCTTTCAAGCGCATCGTCGCTGACCAGCTTCAGTTCCTGCTCGGGAGCGACGTGGCCTGTGCGCTAGCGACTCCCTCCGCGCTGGCCCGGGCACTGGTGCGCCACTACGGCGACGCGGGGGCGGACGACGTGGCCTCCCAGATGGGGGCGGCGGCCGGCGACGAAGGCGACGACGCACCGATCGTCCGGCTGGTCACCCAGACCTTCGCGCGCGCGGTCGAAGAACGCGCGAGCGACATCCACGTCGAGCCCGGCCACGGCCGCGTGCGGATTCGCTTCCGCGTGGACGGCATGCTGCGCGACATCGCCGAGCACCCCGAGCACCTGTCCGCGCCACTGATCAGCCGCTTGAAGATCATGGCGCGCATGGACATCGCCGAGAAGCGCAAGCCCCAAGACGGTCGGATCACGCTGAAGCTTGCTGGTCGCGAGCTCGACGTGCGCGCCTCGATTCTGCCGGCGAACCACGGGGAGACGATGGTCATGCGGATCTTGGACCGCAGCGCGAACCTGCTCTCGCTGCGCGACCTCGGCTTCGACGACGAATCCCTGGGCTGGTTCCGCAAGGTGATCTCCAAGCCCAACGGCATTGTGCTGGTGACCGGCCCGACGGGCTCGGGCAAGACCACGACCCTGTACGCGGCCCTGCAGGAGCTGAACCGCGCGGACGTCAAGATCATCACCGCCGAGGATCCAGTCGAGTACCACCTGCGGGGAATCAACCAGGTGCAGGTGCATGAGCGCGTGGGGCTGAGTTTCGGCCGGATCCTGCGGGCGATGTTGCGCTGTGCGCCGAACGTGATCTTGGTGGGTGAGATTCGCGACCTGGAAACCGCCGAGATCGCGATTCAGGCCGCTCTGACCGGTCACCTTGTGTTCAGCACGCTGCACACCAACGACGCGCCCAGCGCCCTGACCCGTCTCGTCGATCTCGGCGTGAAGCCCTTCCTGGTCTCCGCCTCGGTGCAGGCGGTAGTCGCCCAGCGCCTGGTGCGCCGGCTGTGCCCTGAATGCTCGGTGGAGGTGGAGCCCCAGGTCGGGGAGGCCGAGACCATCGGCCTCGATCCTTCCCTGGCCCAGGGCAACTCGTTCCGCGCGCCACGCGGCTGCCGGGCATGCGAGGGCACGGGCTACCGCGGCCGCGTGGCGCTGTACGAGCGCCTTGAGGTGGACCCCCTCGTCCGCCAGCGCACCTTCCGCGGCGATCCCCTGAACGAAGTGCGCAGCGGAGCGATCCAATCCGGCGCCCTCGCCCCCTTGGAAAACGACGGTGCCCGCAAGGTCCTGGCCGGTCTCACCAGCGTGGCCGAGGTCCTACGCGTGACCCGCATCCAATCCCCGTCCCAGTAGCCGTCCCGCCTAAGCCCCGCCCATGGTCGCCTCCGCCCAAGACCTGATGACCGCCGCGATCGAAGCCGGCGCCTCCGACCTGCACCTGAACCCGGGTCGCCCGCCGGTGGGCCGGGTCAACGGGGCGCTGGTGCCGCTGGTGGAGGGGGACCTGTCCGACTCCGACTGCAAGCAGCTCGTGCTCGAACTCTGCGACGAGGTGCACTGGCAGGAGTTGGAGCGGCTGGGCACGACCGACATCGGTCTCGCCCACCCCTCGGGCACGCGCTTTCGCGTTTCGTGCATGCGCCAGCGTGGGCGATTCACGGCGGTGCTGCGCCTGATCCCGTCCGAGCTCCTGACCTTCGATCAGATCGGCTTACCCCAGCCCGTGCAGGAGCTGCTGCGCCGACCGCGTGGACTGATCTTGGTGACGGGACCCACGGGGTCGGGCAAGTCGACCACGCTCGCGACGATGATCGACTGGATCAACACCACGCTGGATCGGCACATCATCACGATCGAGGACCCGATCGAGTTCTATCACACGCACAAGAAGGGCATCGTCACCCAGCGCGAAGTCGGCAGCGACGTGCCCGACTTCGTGGAGGCGATGCGCCGCGTGCTGCGCCAGGACCCCGACGTGATCCTGCTCGGCGAGATGCGCGACCTGGAGACGATCTCGGCGGCGATCACGGCTGCGGAGACCGGGCACCTGGTGTTCGGCACGCTGCACACGACCGGCTCGGCCGCCACGGTCAACCGCCTGATCGACGCCTATCCGGCCAACCAGCAGGACCAGATCCGCGCGCAGCTGTCGGTTTCGCTGGTGGCGGTGGTGTCCCAGGTCCTGATGCCGCGGTCCAGCGGAAACGGTCGGGTCGCGGGTTTTGAGGTGATGATCAACAACAGCGCGATCGCCAACCTGATCCGGAAGAACGAAACGAACAAGATTCAGTCGACCCTGCAGACCGCCAAGCGCCAGGGGATGGTCACCCTGGATGACTTCCTCTACGAGTTGGTGCGCGAAGACGTGATCACCGGGCGCACAGCCCTCGACTACGCCCAGGATCCGCGCAACCTGGAGGGCCGCCTGTGAGCACTGGACGGGAGTTGCTCGGCCAAATCCTGAAGGCGCGCGGGGCGGTCACCGAGGCGCAGGTGCAGCGCGCACTCGAGGATCAGCGCAAGCACGGCGGCATGATTGGCCAGTGTCTGGTAGCGCTGTCGGCCTGCACGGAAGGCGACGTGGCGATGGCTCTCGCTGCCCAGGCCGGCATGGAGACGGTCGATTTGCACGCGGTGCAGCCCGAGCCCGACGCGGTCGCCTCGCTCGAGGGCAGCACCTGCCATACCTTTGGCGTTCTGCCGCTGCGCATCGAAGGTGGCACGCTGGTCGTTGTGCTTGCCGATCCCTTGAACCAAAGCGTGCTGGAGGACCTGTCGTTCACGACGGGCATGCCCGTGCGGGCGGCGGTGGGCGACGCGGTGCGTCTCAAGGAGATGGTCGTCGAGTGCTACGGGGCCGAGGAGACCCTGGCCGACGCGATTGCCGACGCGGCGAGCGCGACTCTTTCGGGCGATGCGGAGAGCGCGGCGTCGGCCAAGCCGGTCGTGAGGCTTTTGAATTCCATTCTGCATCGGGCGGTGCGCGATCGCGCTTCGGATGTGCACTTCGAGGTTTACGAGGATCTGTTTCGGATCCGCTACCGGGTTGACGGATCGCTCTACGAGGTGGAGGCGCCGCCGCCGCACCTGGCGCTGCCGCTGGTTTCGCGCATCAAGGTCATGGCCGACCTGGACATCACCGAGGTGCGCCTGCCCCAGGATGGCCGCATCGAGCTGGCGATCGACGGCCGGCCCGTCGACCTGCGCGTCGCGACCCTGCCCAGCCGTTCGGGCGAGGGCTGCGTGATGCGTGTCTTGGACCGCTCGGCCGTGAGCCTGGACCTCGAGGCCTTGGGCCTGCGAGGCGAGGATGAGGCGGCGCTGCGAGGTCTCACGCGCCTGCCCTACGGTATTGTGCTGGTGACCGGACCCACGGGCTCGGGCAAGACGACGACCCTGTACGCCATGCTGTCGGAGGCCAACGAGCCCGACGTCAAGATCATCACCGTCGAAGATCCCGTCGAGTATGACATCGCCGGCATCGTGCAGGTGCCGATCCACGAGGACATTGGAGTCACCTACAGCAAGGTGCTGCGCTCGATTCTGCGCCAGGATCCCGACAAGATCCTGGTGGGGGAAATCCGCGACCGGGAGACCGCTTCGACCGCGGTCGAGGCCAGCCTGACGGGGCATACGGTGTTCGCCACGATCCACACCAACGACGCGCCGAGCACGGTGACGCGCCTGGTGGACATGGGCATCGAGCCGTTCCTGATCACCGCGACCCTGGAGGCCGTGGTCGCCCAGCGCCTGGTGCGCACGATCTGCAGCGACTGTTCGCAGTCCTACGAGCCCGACGACGACCTGTTGAACGAGCTCGGCGCAGACGGCGCGGGAGTGCGTGGGGCCACGCTCTACTACGGCAAGGGCTGCGAATCCTGCCACCACACCGGCTACCGCGGCCGGATGGGCATTTTTGAAATCCTCACCATGGACGAGTCGATCCGATCGCTCGTGCAGACCGGCGCCTCCATGGAAGAACTGCGCGCCGCGGCGATCGGGGCAGGGATGCGTTCCCTGCGCGCCGCTGGCCTGCAAGCGGCCCTCGAGGGCCGCACCACGCTCGAAGAAGTGCTGCGCGAAACCGCCGCCTAATCCAAAGTCTATGGCCAAGCGCATCCAACGCTCGTCTCCCCGCCCTGCGAACGACAACTCCGGCTCCGGCGGGGGGAGAGGGGCCGGCAAGTCCAAAGTCGGCGGGCGCATGCCGCGCCAGCTGGTGTCGGACTTCACGATCCAGCTGGCGACCCTCTCGGAGGCAGGCATTCCGGTCGTCAAGGCGCTGACGATCCTCGAGGGGCAGTCCCGGCCCGGTCCGTTCAAGGCCGTCCTCGGTGAGCTGACCGAGGACGTGTCCGGCGGCACGCCCCTCTCGGAGGCCCTCGACAAGCACCCCAGAGCCTTCGATTCGCTCTACTCGTCGATGGTTCGCGCCGGCGAGGCCGGCGGCGTGTTGGACACGATCCTGCAGCGCATCGCGGTCTTTCGGGAGAAGGCCGAGGAGATCCGTGCGAAGGTGATCAGCGCCACGATCTACCCGGTCATCGTGGCCCTCGTGGCAACAGGTGTCGTCTTGGCCGTGGTCACGTTCGTGATCCCCAAGTTTAAGGAGATCTTCGAGTCCTTCGGCGTCAAGCTGCCGACCCTGACCCGCGGGCTGCTGACGGTGAGTTCTTTCGTCCAGGACTACTGGTACATCGTGTTCGCCCTGCCGCCACTGCTGATTCTGCTGCATCTCTTCCTGATGCGGACCAAGCGCGGCTATCGGCGCTGGGTGCACTCGATCATGCTGCGCCTGCCCATCATGGGGGGGCTGGTGCAGAAGCAGATGACCATCGGTTTCTCAAGGACCTTCGGCACCCTGGTGCAGGCTGGCGTGCCACACCTCGACGCCCTCACAATCGTGCGTGAAGCGACCGCGAACGAGGTGCTCGTCGACGCGGTCGAGGACATCCGCAAGACCGTCCGAGAGGGCGAGGGAATCGCCCGGCCGATGGGCGAGACCGGGCTCTTCGACGACATCGTGACCAACATGGTCGACGTGGGCGAGGAGACCGGCGAGCTGGACAACATGCTCCTCAAGGTGGCCGACGCCTACGAGAAGCAGCTGGACCGTAGCATCGACTCTTTCTTCCAGGTGCTCGAGCCCGCGATGCTGGTGATCATGGCCGCCATCGTGGGTACGATTGTGGTCGCGCTGTTCCTTCCCCTGCTCGAGATCATGAATTCCATCAGCTCGGCATCATGAGCCGGCCCCCACAAAGCGGGCCCCGATTCCCCCTACGCGTCACCGTGCTCGCCGTCGTGGCGAGCGTGAACGTAGGGGTATTTGGGGCCGGTTACGGCTGGCTATCCGAGCGAGTCGACGACCAGCGTGAGGACCTGGGCCAGGTCTACGCGGAGGTTTTGGGGGAGCGCCTGACGGGCGCGGCGAATCAGGGTGACCTGTGGTCGACCGGGCTGTTGCGCTGGGACGGCTGGCCGATGTTCCAGGATGTGTTTGTGGCCCACCTGCCCGAGCTCTCTGGCATGGGGATGCGCGGGACTGGGGTGCAGCTGAATCCCCGAGGAGCGGCGCTTCGTCGACCGGACTTCGACGAGGAACTGCGTTTGGCGGCGATCGCCGAAGCGGCCCTTGCCCGGGAGCCCAAGGAAGTGGCCGGAGGCCTGGCGCTGCCGGTGTACCTCGAGGACGGCCGGCCCTGGGGCGGCGCCTGGGTGGTGACCGACGTGGGCTTCGGTACCGAGGCCTTCGCGGCGAGCCTGCTGCCGCTGTTCTTGCTCACGACTTCGCTCATGACCCTGCTGACCATGGCGGCCCTGCAAAAGCTCGTGCTGCAGCCGGTCCAGGGGCTGGCGGCCGCCTCCCAGCGTATCGCTGGTGGAGACCTCTCGGCGCGCGTGGCCGAGCCCGCCCGGCGCGACGAGCTGAGTGAACTCTGCCGCGGCTTCAACCAGATGGCGGCCACCGTCGAAGGCTACCAGGCCAACCTGGAGATGGAGGTGCAGGATGCCACGCAGGCGGCCCGCGAGGCCGAGCAGGGTGCGATGACCCAGCGCCGCCTCGCAGCGACCGGCGAGCTGGCGGCCGGCGTGGCGCACGAGATCAACAATCCCCTGGGCGGTCTGCTGAACGCGGTCGAATCCCTGTCGCGTCCCGATCTTCCGCCGGATCGACGCGAGCGCTATCTGGAACTCGTGCGCGGCGGACTCGACCGCATTCGCGATACGGTGGGGCGCCTACTGCGCATGGCGCCCCGCGAGACCGAGACCGGACCCCTCGCCCTGGTGCAGCCCCTGGCCGACGCCCTCGGGCTCGTGCGCCACCGGGCTGGAACCCAGGGGGTGCAGCTTCTTCTGGGCAAGGGCGAGGCCGATCACGAGGAGCGCCCCGGTCTGGCCGCCGAGCTCTACGGGGATCTGCCCCAGGTCCTCGGCCAGGGCAACGAGCTGGGCCAGGCGATCCTCAACCTGCTCGTCAATGCGCTCGATTCCCTGGGTGCCCAGGGTCCAAACCGGCACGGGGCGGGGGACGAGATCCGCGTGACGCTCGAACGCCAGGCCAAGTTCCTACGGCTCACCGTGCGCGACAACGGGCCTGGGGCATCGGAGGACACCCTGCGCCGCGCGGGGGATCTATTCTTCACGACCAAGGACCAGGGTAAAGGAACGGGGCTCGGCCTGGCCCACGTGCACTCGGTCGTTGCCGGCCACGGCGGTGAGCTGCGGCTGTCGTCGGAGGAGGGCCGTTTCTTTCAGGCTGAGGTTCTGCTGCCGTTGCCCAGCAAGGGCGGTGCAACCTCGGGCGACTCTTCCACCGGTTAC
This sequence comes from uncultured Planctomycetaceae bacterium, assembly GCA_964459495.1. Taxonomy (GTDB): domain Bacteria; phylum Planctomycetota; class UBA1135; order UBA1135; genus CAYWNK01. The sequence goes on along the minus strand of CAYWNK010000056.1, from coordinate 2,196 downwards.
GGTGCAGGGGGGGCCGCATGATGATCGGACCCGAAGCCCTGCCGCTGCTTCTGCTGCTGGTCCTCTCCGGCTCCTTCAGCGCCTCGGAGACGGCCCTGTTCTCCCTCGACGAAAAAGGCCAGGAAGGGCTTTCCGACCGGGCGAAGAAGCTGCTGCTCGAGCCCCGGGACATGTTGATCACGATCCTGCTGGGCAACCTGCTGATCAACGTCCTGTACTTCTCCCTCGCGCCGGTTCTCCTGGAGGGCAGCCGGCTGGCTGTGGGCATTGGAGCCCTGCTCGCGCTGCTGATCTTGGGCGAGATTCTTCCCAAGACACTGGCCCTGCGGGCGCCGCACTTTGTGGCGCGGCTGGCCGCTCCCTTCCTCTCGGTTGCGGTGGTGGCGGTCGCGCCGGTGCGCCGCTTCGTGTCGGGCTTTCTCGAGCTCGGACTGAAGGCCCTGGGAGAGGACCAGCGCCTCGAGGTCGGGATCACGCCCGAGGCCCTGGGGGAGGCCCTAGAGCACAGTGCCCAGGAGGGCGCACTGGCTCTGCGGGAAGCCGACCTGCTCGCCGACATCATCGAGCTCTCCGGCCTGCGGGTGCGCGAGATCATGACCCCGCGGGTCGAGGTGTTGGCTCTGGACCTCGACGAGGGACCGGAAGAGCACGCCTTGATCGTGGATGAGGCCCGCCGGCGCCGGATCACGTGGCTGCCCGTGGTCCGCGGGGACATGGACTCGATTCAGGGGGCGGTGGAGCTGCGCGATTTCTTCACCCACTCGGACGCGCGGCTCGACACGCTGGTGATGCCGGTGCGCTTTGTGCCCGAGGTCGCGCCGGTGCTCAGCATGCTGAGCACCCTGCGCGAGGAGCGTGTCGCGGAGGCGGTGGTCGTCGACGAATGGGGCGGGACGGCGGGTGTTGTCAGCCTCGAGGATCTCTTCGAGGAGATCGTCGGGGATCTGCGGGTCGAGGACGAAGAGCCCCAGAAGCCGGTGATCCCCCTGGGCGAGGGACGCTATCGGGTGCAGGGCGAGCTTTCGATCCGCGACTGGAACGATCTGCTCGGACGTCGTGTGATCGCCAACGAGTTCGAAACCGTCGGCGGCTACGTGTTGGCGCTGCTCGGAAGGCTGCCAAGGGCGGGCGATCGCGTCGAGATGGGAGCCGGTCTAAACGGGGAGGTCCGCGAGGTTCGCGGGCGCCGAGTCCACACGGTCGATCTCTTCGTCGAGGGATTTGAGGAGCTGCGCTCATGATGATGCTCATCCTCGTCGGCCTGGTGTTTCTGGGATGTCTGGTGTGCAGCGCGCTGTACTCCGGATCGGAGCTGGGCTTTTATTCCCTGTCGCGCGTGCAGGTCGAGTTGGACGCCAGGCGGGGATCCCGCTCGGCGCGGCTGGCGCGTTGGCTGCTGCGGGATGACTCGGCGCTCCTGATCACGATCCTGATCGGCAACAACCTCGCGCTTGAGGTTGCGACCCACATCGCCGACGACAGCCTGAGCGGTATGGGGCTCAGCGATACGCAGCGCGTGCTGTTGACGGCTGCGGGGCTGTCTCCGCTGGTGTTTCTGTTCGGCGAAGCGTTGCCCAAGGAGCTGTTCCGGAGGCGCCCCTACGGCTTGCTACGCCTGGCGGTGCTGCTGGTCGCCGGGAGTCGGCTCCTCTTTTGGCCCCTCGAGCGGCTTCTTCGAGGCCTGTCCTGGCTGCTGGAGTGGGTCCTGGGGGTGCGCCACGGCCAGGCCAGTATCGTGGCTGGTCGGGAGGCGGTGGTGGGCTACCTGGAGGAGGGGCGGCGTACCGGAGCGCTGTCTCCGCGGGCAGCGGCGCTGGCCCACAACGCGCTCGCCCTGCGGAGCATTCCGATCACGCGCGCCATGGTGGATTGGTCGCGGGCGGTGACGCTCTGCGCGGAGGAAGAGGATGCGGTCCTGCGGGAGAAGGTCCGTAGCTCGCGCTTTTCGCGCCTGCCCGTCGTGGCCCAAAGCGGCCAACTCCTGGGCTATGTGCACCAGCTCGATGTGCTGGGGGCGGGGCCGGGTGTACCGGTTCTGGACGCCATCCGCGAGCTGCCGGTCCTAGCCCCGGAGTCCTCGGTGTCCCAGGCCCTTTCCACGCTGCGCGTGGCTGCCAAGCGGGCCGCTGTGGTGGGGACGGCGGAGGCTCCGCTGGGCCTGCTGACCCTCAAGGACCTGGTCGAGGAGATCTCAGG
>CAYWNK010000055.1:0-26183 GCA_964459495.1 uncultured Planctomycetaceae bacterium | reverse complement strand
CCCCATGACGGATCCCCTACGGGGGTCCCCGTCCCAAGCTTGATGCTGCGCTTCTTGCCGTTCGCTTTGGTCCTCGCTCTGATTTCTGGCTGTGCGGCGGTCCCCGCTGAAACGTCGCCGACTCCTTCAACCTCCACCAAAGGGGCGTCGAAGGATCCAGAGATCGCGCTGAGGGAGCTCTCGAACAAGGTGCAAAAGTTGACCCGCAACCTGGCCAGCGGCCAGCTCGACCTGAGGCTGGAGACCCTCGAGTCGGAAGCCAACCGGGTAAAGGCGGCGCGCGCGATTCAGGCTGCGGAGCGCGCGGTGTATGCGGCGCGCGATGAGCTGGCGAGCTATCGCGAGGTCGAGAGCTTGAAGGAGCGCGACGGCGTGCAGCTGGCTCTGGATCGCTCGATGAGCCGGCTGGAGTCGCAGCGCGCCGACCTCAACGGGATCCTCGACATCTACCGGGACGAAGACGAGGCCCGGGCCAAGGATGAGATCATCCGGCGGCACAAGACTTCGGTCGACTTTGCGGAGCGCGAGCTCGAGCAGGCTAGGGCGCAGGCGCGTCTGGTGCTGGAGTTCCAGGTGCCGCGCAAGACCGAGAAGTTGGAGTGGGCCCTTGAGAAAGCTGAGGCGGAGCTGGCCGCGGCGGAGCGGGCCGCCGAGCGCGCCGAGATGAAAGGACGCCTTGCGGTCGAGCGCAAGGAGGCAACGGTACTCGACATGGAGGCGGAACTGGAGGTCGCTCAGTCGGCACTCGAAAAGCAGCGTGCGAAACTTGGGGCCAAGGAGTAAGGCCTTGTCTTTCTCAACCCGATCGACGCGGTTGGCCTTGGCATCGCTGGCTTTCCTAGCGCTGGTGCCCGCAGGCCTCGGCCAGCAGGATCAGGATGCCACTGGCCTCCCCGAGGCTGCAGAGCCGAAGGTTCCGGGGGGCGTGTTTCCCGATGGCGTCCCCGAAGTTCTGGACGGCGAGCGCGTGCTCGAACCGATTCAGCGGGCAGCCGCTTACCTCGTCGAACGCCAACGGCCTAGCGGCACCTGGGGGTCAGCGGCGCCCGAGTCGACGCTGGAGCTGGGCTTTGCCCTGGAGACCTACTATTCCTGGCAGCTCGCATCCCAGGGGCTCTGCTGCCAGGCGCTCGCCTCGATGGAGGAGACGCCCGAGATCCGAGCGACCCTTGACCGTGGCATCGACTACCTCTGCACGACCCGCCTCTCGAAGCGCAAGTCGGATTGGGACATCGACTACGTGTGGTCGGCGGTCTACGGGTTTGCGGCCTGCGTCGATCTGTTGGGTGATCCGCGCTTTGCCCGTGGCGAGCAGGCGGACGCCCTGACGAAGCGGGGCAAGGAGTTCCTCGCGGTCCTCGAAGCGAATCAGGCGCTCTCAGGGGGCTGGGCCTACTACGACAATCCTCCCTTTGATCGGGTGCCCACCTGGGCGACGAGTTTCACCACGGCTGCGGTTGTGCCCGCGCTGGTGCAAGCGCGCGACGAGCGCGGCTGGCTGTTGCCTCCGCGCATGCTCGATCGGGCGACCGCCTACTTGCGGCGCTGCGCGCTGCCGAACGGGGCCTACTCGTATTCGGTGAGCCCGACCCCGCGCATCACGGGCATCGAGAGCATCAATCTGATGGAAGGCAGCCTCGGGCGCACCCAGGCCTGCAACTGGGCCCTGGCCAAGGCTGGCGAGCGGCGGATCACAGCGGAAGTGCTGCGCGATGGCTTGGAGGCGCTCTTCCGGGAGCATGGCTTTCTGGACCACGTGCGCACACGTCCGGTGCCCCACGAGGGCTTCCACGCCAACGCAGGTTACTTCTACTTCTTCGCCCACTATTACGCGGCCAAGGCAATCGAGCTCCTGCCCGAGGATGAGCGCGAGCAGTGGCACGCACGGCTGCGGCCACACCTCGTCAAGACCCAGTGGAAGAACGGTGGCATGAGCGACTTTCTCGACACGCCCTATCTCGTCAACGCATCGACTAGCTTCACGATCCTGGCCCTCAACATGGGGCTGGAGAGGGAGAGGCCTGGGGTCGAGCCGGAAGCGGATGCAGCTCCAGGCCAGGCCGGGGAAGAGGACCGATGAGCGCGTTGCTTGCCGCCCACACCGTTCTGCGGAACGTCCTTGGAGAGCGCCTCGACGCGCGCTCAGGGGGCTGGTTCTCGGAGCAACTAGCGCCATTGGCCCAGGATCCGTCCTACCTGATGCGCGCCTTGCCCATGGCGAGCCGCTACGCCAAGCGGACACCCCTGGGCGCGACGGAGGCCGAGCGGGCTGCGATGCAGGATGCTCTCCCGGGCCTTGAGATCGGCCGTTGGACGGAGCTCGAGGCGCTGCGCGTCGCGCTGCTCGGCGCCTTGCCGAATCAGGACGGCGATGGATTCGCGAGGAACTATGAGGAGGCCTTTCGTTACGCCGACGACGGGGAGCAGCGCGCCCTGTTCCGGGCCCTGCCGCTGCTGCCAGGCCCAGAGCGCTTCGCCTGGCGGGCGGGGGAGGGCTGCCGCACGAACATCGTGCCGGTGTTTGAGTCCGTCGCCACGGATTCTCCCTATCCGGTCGAACACTTCGACTCGGTCGCCTGGAATCAGATGTGCATCAAGGCGATCTTCATCGCTGCGCCCCTGCACCGGATCCACGGCCTGGACTCGCGCCTGAATCCCGAGCTCGCCCGAATGGCCCTGGACCTGGTGGAGGAACGCCGCAGTGCGGGCCGACCCATCCAGCCCGAGCTCTGGCTCTGCCTAGGAACCCATGAGCCTGAGCGCGCCTTGCCGGCCCTGGAGCAGGAGCTGGCACAGGGAGACCCTGCGGGCCGCCGTGCCGCCGTGCTGGCCCTGGCCCGTGCCGGGCAGGTCTCCGACTGCGCCCGTTTCGTGTCCGATACCGACCCCGCCGTGGCCTCTGCCGCGCGCGATGTCCAAGATGCCGTGCCAACCCCCGCGGCCTTCGCCCCCCAACCATGACCGACATGCGCTTTTTTGATCCGCACATCCACTGCACGAGTCGCACCACCGACGACTACGAGGCGATGGCTGCGGCCGGCGTCCGCGCGGTGATCGAGCCCGCTTTCTGGCTGGGCCAGCCACGCACCACCCTGGGGGCGTTCACCGACTACTTTTCGAGCCTTGTGGGCTGGGAGCGCTTCCGGGCCTCCCAGTTCGGCATCACGCACTACTGCGCGATGGGACTGAACTCCAAGGAGGCCAACAACGAAGGCCTTGCGAAGGAGGTCCTCGAGATCCTACCGCGTTTCGCGATGAAGGAGGGGGTCGTCGCGATCGGTGAGATCGGCTACGACGAGATCACGCCCGCCGAGGAGCACGCCTACCAGGTGCAGCTTGCCATGGGCGTCGAGTACGACACCGTGGTGATGGTGCACTCGCCGCACCGCGACAAGAAGCGCGGCATCGTGCGCTCGCTCGACGTGGCTGCCGAAGTGGGCGTGCCCATGGGCAAGCTCGTCATCGACCACAACAACGAGGAGACCATCGACGACGTCCTCGACCGCGGCGCCTGGGCGGCTTTCACCATCTACCCTGGCACCAAGATGGGTTCCCAACGCATGGTCGAGCTCGTCAAGAAGTATGGCGACGAGCGCATCATCGTCGACAGCTCCGCCGACTGGGGCGTCTCGGACCCGCTGTCCGTGCCCAAGACCGCGAAGCTGATGCTCGACCAGGGCGTGGACCCCGAGGTCGTGCGCAAGGTTACTTGGCAGAACGCCATCGATGCCTACAAGCAGAGCGGTCAGATCGACGAGGAGGCGCTGCTGAAAACCCCGGTCATCGACCAGACCCAGCTCTTCAGCGACAATTCGGTCCTGCGCGGTCAGGAGCCGCGGGTGGACGGCGGAGTGCCCAACTAAGGGGGCTGCGGGCAGAAAAGAGGCGGACTCAGAATCACAGCAACCATTGCTTGGGCGCCCCGCGTCCCGCCGCCCCCTTGCCTGCGCTCCAACTGAGCCCGCCTCCGTTCCGGCCCTTAGTCGGGCACGCCGCTATCGAGCGGTGCCCTATCGAGCGGTGCCCTATGGAGCGGCCGTGAACAGGAGCGCTGTGGCGGGCACGTAGATCTTCTCCATGGGGGCTGTTGCGGGGGGGGATTCCGGTCGGCTTCCCTTGAGCGCGAGGCGGTTCCGGTGATGCGCTGGCTTGGCCAGCTGGGATCGGGAGCCAGGTGTTTCGAAGCCCGGCTCGGTACCCCGCCTACAGCTTGAGCAAGCGCCTTGCGTTGCCGCCGAGGATGGCGTCCTGGTCGGGTTCGGAGAGCCCCAGGGCGCGCATGACCTCGAGCTGTTCCGCGCGGCGGTCGGCGCGCCAGCCGGCGGGGAAGATGCCCGAGTCGGTGCCAAAGAGGATGCGTTCGGGACCGTAGACGCCGAGGGCGCGGGAGTAGGCGTCCTGCAGGGTCATGGGGGTGGGCTGGGTCTTGAGCCAGCCGTTGGAGCTCGACGTGTCGACGTAGACGTTCTCGCACTGGGCGCCGAGCATCAGGGTCTCGCGCAGGAAGCCGGCACCGAAGTGGGGGACGACGAAGCGGATGTCCGGGAACGCGCCGGCGGCCGGGACGATGCCCAGGGGATTGGCGTAGGCAAGGTCGTAGGGGCGCGGGAGACCCAGGATATCGCGGAGCTTGACGACCAGGATGCCGCAATGGACGTAGCACACGCCGCCGGCCGCGTTGAGGGCCTCGAGGGCCGGGCGGCAGGCCTCGTCACCGAGCTGGTAGTGGTGCATGGCCGGGAAGACGAGCACGCCCGCGAAACCCTCGGCCATGCGTGCTTCGATGGCCTTTTCCGCGCCCGGGGCCGCGAGGTTCACCAGGGCCATGGGGATCAGGCGGCCCTTGGAGGCTCGGGTGGCCTCGGCCAGGATCGGGGCCTCTTCGGGCACGCTGGCGAAGCTCACCAGGTGGTCGACGCCCTTCGCGTCCAGGTCGGCGGTCCAACGGGCCAAGTGGGCGTCGAGTCCAGCCTCGGGCAGCTCGATGCCGGTGCGCTTGGAGACCGTGGCCAGGCGGGACTCCACGTCCCCGGGCAGCTTGGACTGGCCCGCGAGGGTCTCGAAGAAGGTGCGGGAGAAGAAGTGGCTGTGGAAGTCGACGGTACCCATGGGCGCTAGGGTAGCCCGTCGAGGCGGCGATTCAGCCGTGATTCGCCGGAGCCCTGAGCGCGTTGGCGCGCCGCTCGCGGGGCCGGGCGAGGGTCGATTGGGGTGACCGAGGACCGCTGCGGGCCGGACGGGCGACGCTGGAGGTGTCCAGCGGGGCATCTGGGACCGTCCCCAGGTTCGGCAGCAGCGCGAACAATAGACAGAGCAGCACGGCCAGCACGAGGGCGGGCAGGTGCGCGCGGGTGTGGGCGCGGGACATGGGGGCGGATGGCGCCCCGGGGGAAAGGGCGGCAGGTTCATGATCGGACGGAGGGAAGTCTCATCTGTAGCCATGCCCCGGGTATTTGCTAGCTAGCATGGCCGTCCCGCGCGGGTCCCGGTCACCCGGCGAGCCGCCGCACACCCACGAGTCTCCCAATCCAAAACACCGCCATGGAACGCTGGGCCATCGATATCGCTAAGGAGTACCTCAAGTTCTCCGCAGCCCACTTTCTGATCTTCCCCGACGGCACGACCGAGCGACTCCACGGGCACAACTATCGGGTCTTCCTGGAGCTCGAGGCGGCCCTGGACGGGCATGGGCTCGTGCTGGACTTCATCCAGGTGAAGCCGGTCATCCGGGCGCTGTGCGACGAGCTCGACGAGCACTGGCTTGTGCCGGGCGAGCACCCGGTTCTCAAGGTCAATCACCGCGACGATGGCGTCACCGAGGTGCGCTACCGGGATCAGTACTACGCGGCGCCGAGCGGAGATGTGATCGTGCTGCCGATCAACAACACGAGCTCGGAAAACCTCTCGACCTGGATCGGGCGTGAGCTCCAGCGGCGTCTGCTGGAGCGCTTCCCCGATCTTGTCATCGAGAGCATGCAGCTCGCCGTCGAGGAAACCTCTGGCCAGCGAGGCCTGTACCGCTTCGACCGGGACAAGTGAGCGCCATCATCGAAGCGGTGGGGTTGCGTAAGGTCTTCTCGACCTACCGGCGCGCTCCCGGCCTGCGCGGACTGTGGAAGAACCTGTTCGACCGTGACATGTTCGATGTCGTGGCGGTGGATCATGTGGACCTGGTCGTGCAGCCGGGTGAGTTCCTGGGCCTGATCGGTTCCAACGGGGCCGGCAAGACGACGCTGGTGAAGGCCTTGACGGGGATCATCCCGGTCTCCGAGGGCAAGGCCCAGCTGCTTGGCCGGGACTCGTTTCACCTGCGGGACGCGGACAAGCGCCGGCTCGCGCTGGTGATGGGGCAGCGCTCCCAGCTCTGGTGGGACCTGCCGCCCATGGATTCGTTTCGTCTGCTACAGGCGATCTACGGAGTCGACGAAGCGGACTTCACGGCCCGGGTCGACGGCTTCGCCACCATGCTCGACGTGCAAGACAAGCTCGGCATTCAGCTGCGCCAGCTGTCGCTGGGTCAACGCATGAAGATGGAGCTGATCGGGGCCTTTCTGCACGGGCCCGAGATCGTGTTTCTGGATGAGCCGACCATCGGGCTGGACCTGGTTTCGCGGGAGGCCATCCGGAAGTTCCTGGTGGACCTGAACCAGGACGACGGGGTGACGCTGGTGCTGACCAGTCATGACACCGAGGACATCGAAGAGACGTGCCGGCGCCTGGTGATCCTCGAGGAGGGCAAGGTCATTTACGACGGGGACCTGGTCGAGCTGTCCCGGCGCGTCGTTGGGCGGCGGGCCGTCGAAGTGCACGTGGAGCCGGGGGCGCCGATGGACGATGCGGCGCTCGACGCGCTACTCGGCGCCCATGGGGCCCAGCTCGCGCGGCGCACGGCGGGAACCCTGGTCATCCTGGCCCCCGCGGAGTCTACCCAAGCACTCGTGCGCGGGCTGTTTGACGTGGCGCAGGTGCGAGACATTTCGATTGAGCGCCAGCCACTGGAGCACCTGATCCGGGACGTCTACGCGGGGCGCGGGGACCTGGGATGAGCGCGCCTGCGGCGGGAACACGGGGGGCGCGCCTGCGCCTGCTTGCGCGCGCGGCCGAATACGAGCTGCGCAAGGTCAGCGTGTTTCGCACGGGCTTTCTGGTCCGCGAGGTTCTCGGGGGCGTCTTCGAGTCACTCGCCATGATCGCGGTGTTTTGGGCTCTCTATGAAGGCGACACCGAGCGCAGCCTGCGCGGCTGGCGCCTGCCAGAGCTTGTGCAGTACTTGGTTGGGGTATCGATCTTCACCAAGCTCGTCTTCCACAACCGGCTGCTCGACGTGGCCGAACAGATCTTCGAGGGGACCTTTACCAAGTACCTGGTGATGCCCTTTCCCTACATGATCTTGCCCCTGGCCCGCTGGGTGCAGTACACGGCGGTGCAGCTCTGCGTGGTTTCCCTGATGTGGGCGGCGGGCGCGCTGCTCGCTCCCCAGTGGACCCCGTTTGCGGCGGACGCATGGGCGGTGTCCGAAGCCCTGGCCCTGGCGTTGCTTGGCTCGATCTGCTTCCTAGAGCTCTTCGTAATCTTGAACTTCGCGGCCTTCTGGCTGGAGGTCGTTTGGAGCCTGCTGGTCATGTCTTGGTTCGTGACGAGCTTCATCGGGGGTCGTCTTGTCCCGGTGAGTCAGATGCCGGCACCGCTCGCGGCGGTGCTGGAGTGGCTGTTTCCCTACTGGGCGATCGCGGCGCCGGTCGAGCGTTTCATGGGCCGGCTCGATGGGGGGGATACGCTGCGCGGCATCCTGGTCCTGGGCGTATCGGCGGCCGGGTTGGATCTGCTGCGACGCTTCGTCTGGGGCAAGGGCAAGACCCGCTACGCGGGAGGTGGTATGTGATCGAGGCCCTGCGTCGGCACCTCGCGATCGCCCGCCAGTACGTGCGCATCGGCCTGGTGCGCAAGTCCCAGTTCCGCATGGAGTTCGTGAACCAGGTGGGGATGGACGTGCTGTTCTACGTGACGCACATGGCCACCTTCGGCATCGTCTACGGCATGTCGGAGAGCGGCACGCTGGCCGGCTGGACCTACCCGCAGACGCTGGTGCTGCTCGGGCTGGTGTTCGTGCACGACGGCTTCATGATGACCTGGCTGGGCCAGGGCTGGCACTTTGGTCGCGACCTGAAAACGGGCAGCCTAGATCCGGTGCGCGTGCGCCCGGGGCATCCGGTGTTTCTGTACTTCTTCCAACGCTTCAGCCCCGAGGGCTTCGTGAACCTCATGATGGGCGCTTCGATCTTCGCCTGGGCCTGCTGGAACGGCGGTGTCTTTGGGGATCTGCGCTGGCTGTTTACAGTCCCCTGGGCGGTGCTGCTCGCCTTCTACGGCCAAGTGCTGTTCAGCGTGTTCGGCAGCCTGGCGGAGTTCTATTTCCTGAACTCGGACCTTGGGCGGATGTTCAGCACGGGCGTCGGCCACATGGTGGAGCGACCGCTCGATATCTACTCCCGGGGGCTGCGGCGCTTCTTTCTGTTCGCCCTACCCGCGGGGGCGCTGTCGTACGTGCCGGCCTGCCTGGTGCTGGGCCGCATTGGGCCTGCGGAGGGCCTTGCCTACACGGCCTTCTACCTGGCCTTTGGCGCGGCTGTTTCAGCCTTCTGGCGCTGGAGCTTTCGCCGCTACGAGTCCGCGATGAGCTGAAAGCAGGACGGAGCCCGGGCTCCGTTCCCTTCCTAGGGCTTCTCGAGGCGCTCGAGCACCGCGGCGCGCACCCTGGGGTGTTCCGCGAGGCGAATCTTGGCGTTGCCGTCCACCAGGCTGAGATCCGCCTCCATGTTGTCGAGGCGAGCTTCAGGGCTGAGCTCTGAGGGGCGGGACTCCAGGTAGTCGACGAGGGCGTCGACGGCGAAGCCGGGGTGCATATCGATCAGCTCGACCAGTTCCTCGTCGCCGATCGCTTCGATGGCGGCACGGCCCCAGGACTCGCGGTCGTCGTTGAGTTCGGCGGCGTCGAGCAGCCAGGGGCGCGGGATGTGATCGAAGTCCTCGTCGGCGGCGCGGACGCAGAGGGCGTGCAGGCCTTCGATGCCCCGGCGTTCGATGAGGCGGCTCATCAGCAGGTAGGCCATGCCGTAATAGCCGCGCTTGGCTGCGGGCTCGAGACGCGTGGACGAGAGGCCGGCGGCGAGGCGGAAGACCTCGCGCTGGGGGTGTTCGTTGCCGCGGGAACCGGAGAGCGCAATGCGGGCGGTCCAATCCTCTTTCGATTCGGGCTGGCGCAGGACCAGCTCGAGCTGGATTCCACCGCAGAGCAAGGCCGCGCTGGAAAGGCGGCCGGCACGCAGGCGGGCGGCGCCGTCGGGAGCAAGGCAGCCGGAGATGTGATCGCAGAGACCTTCTTCCAGGGTGCCGGGCAGTGTGTTCCAATCCGAGCCCAGGTGGGCGTGAACCAGCTCGTGGGCCAGGGTGCGCTCGAGGTGATCGGCGCCGCGGGCGAGCAGGATGCGGCTGTGGCTCTCGGCCCACAGGCCTTCGGCGTCGCTGGTGGCCTTGCCGGGGATGGCATAGAGGCTTGGGCGGTCTTGAATCCAGACCTCGAGTTCATCGGGCTGGCGGGCGCCGGGCAGCAGATCGATCAACCTGGGACGCAGGTCGACCAGAAGCGCGGAAACGGCAGCGGCTTCGTCGCTGCTGGCGGCGCGGACGGTGCCGGCTCCGGTCTCGACGCGGGACGCGGGGGCGGGTGCCATGCAGGCAGCGGGCCATGCAAGGGCCAGGGCGAGCAGGGTGGCAGTGGCGCGATGTTTCACACCTTCAATCTACCCTGGTCTCCGGAATGCGGGGGAAAAGCGCGGCGAGTCCTTCCCTCGAAACGCAGCGCGCCCCGCTGACCCAGACCCGTCTCGGGACTGCAGCGGGGCGCGCCTGCTTGGTTGCGCTGGGGAAGTGTGGAGCGAACGTTCGGTCTGCGGCCGGTCTTCCCGAGCCTCGGCTCACTCCATGCGCAGTTCCGCGACGCCCGCGCAGCGGGGCACGACCACCATATGGAAGGGCGCGACCAGCACCTGGGGCTGGATCGTGTCCTCGAGCGGAGTGCGCTCGACGGCGGTGACCATCACGCGCTCTTCGGTCTCCGCGGTCGCAGGGAGGTGGTCGACGGCGCGCACATCCACGCTGAAGCCGCCTGTGGGCCGCTCGCCGAGGAAGGTGGCGACCACCATGCTGGACTCGAAGTCGACGTCGGGAAGCGCGGGCCCCGGCAGCTGCAGGCCGCCGTGTCGGCGCCACAGAACGAGCCACTCGTCCTCGTTGCGTGCGATAGCGACCTCCTGGGCGCGCACGCTCGAGAGGTTGCCCCGGACCAGCTCCTGGGCCGCCAGGGGAACGGGGTCAGGGCTGGCGGCGGGAGCGCTGCCGCTGTCTTCCGCTGCGGTGCCGCGGCAGGCGGCCACGACGGCCATGACGGCGACGGATCCAGCGATCCAGGGAATCCAAGGGTTCATAGTGAGTCTCCTTCGAGGTCTTGGTTGCTATCGCCATCTTGACCCTGAACACCCACATTCAAGCGTCGGAAAACCCGTCGTTCGGCGCCGCCGGCAGAGGCTGTGCCGAACGAAGCTTCGCTGAGGGGAAAGTCCAGGCCGGTCAGGTTCTCGCCCTCGATGACGGTCAGCTCCACCAGGCCTTCTAGGGACGGGAAGGCGCCACACAGTGGCTCGCCGGCGTCGCAGATGAAGCCGTCGTTGTTGTCGTCGGTGCCCGCGACGATGATGTAGTTCGCGGGCGGCAGGTCCCGGAAGTCGTAGCCGGTCGAGCTGCCGGTCTGGACGACGACCTGGGCCGCGGTCTCGAAGGTGTCGGGGTTCACGGCTAGGACGAACACGGTGCTGTCCTGGATGCTGCCTCCACCGCCGACGGCGAGCGACACCCCGATCGTTGTGCTGCCGCCGTTGGAGCCGAGGGTCACCTGGCCGGAATAGACGCCATTGGGCAAGCCGGCCCCGGCAACGTCGATGCGAACCGCCGAGGTATCGGAGTTCACCGGGCTTTGGATGGCGATGCGCTGTGCCGACAGCCAGTTGCCGCCGCTCGAGGTGCTGACTGAAGGGGGATCGACGTTCAGAACCATCCCGCCCACGTTAGCCACCGACACGGTGCGGCTGCCGGTGGACGAATCGATCAGGACGTTGGAGGTTCCCACCGAAAGGATCGGGTCTTCGTTGCTGCCGCCCATGGCCTGCTGGACGCAGGCGAAGGCGTTCACCAGGCCATCCCCATAGATGTTATCGCGCCCCGGTGTGCCCAGGTCCGTGGCCGTGCTGGTCAGGATTTGTTCGACCTGCGCGGGGCTCAGACCCGGGTTGGCGGCGAGGATCAGGCCCGCAACTCCGGCCACGTGGGGCGCGGCCATCGAGGTGCCCTGGTAAAACGCAAAGCTGTCGTTGTTGATGGGGTTGGAGCTGTCGTCCGGCTTGGTCGAAAGCACACCGTCGGCGAAGCCGTCCCCGTTGCTGTCGATGCTGACGTCGCCCCCAGGGGCGGCGATGTCGACGGTGGGGTGGAAGTTCGAGTACGGCGCCTTGTTGGCCTGCTGGTCGACCGCTGCCACCGAGATGACGTCGTCGTAGGCGGCCGGGTAGGAAGGCGTGCTCGAGTTCTCATTGCCCGCGGCGGCGATCACGACGACGCCAGCGTTGTGCGCGGCGGTGCAGGCATCCTGGGTCGACTGGCTGAAGCCCCCGCCGCCCAGGCTCATGTTGATGATGTCAGCGGGGACGCTGGGAAGGTCGCCGGAGGCGTTCGCTATGCCCGCTGAGTAGAGGATGCCGTTGCGAATGTCAGACGAGAGGCCGCCACCGATGCCGAGCACGCGGATGTGCATCATGTCGCCCAGCCAGGTCACTCCAGCGACGCCCGACCCGTTGTTCGTGTCTGCGCCGATCGTGCCCGCCACGTGGCTTCCGTGGTAGCTGGAAGGCTGGACCCCGGTGGAGTCACCCACGTCGAAGGGGTTGTTGTCGAAGCCGTTGCCGTCCCCGGCGATGTCGGGATCGGAGATCATGTCGTAGCCCGGGGTCTCGCGGCCTACGAGGTCGGGGTGCGGCGTGGTGCCGGTGTCCAGCACGGCAGTGATGACGTTGGCATCACCGGTGGTCAGCGCCCAGGCAGAAGGGAGCTGGATCTGGGGATAGTGCCACTGCAGGTTGTAGAAAGGGTCGTCGGGCTCCATGCCTTGGACCATCAGGGGCTGGAGCCAGAAGTCGGGCTCGGCGTAGCGTGCGCCCTGGGCACCGCGCGTCGTGGCGGCCATCGCCATGGTGTAGCGCTGGGCTTCAACCTCGTTCAGGCCGCTGGGCACCTCGAAGGTGAGCTTGCGCCAGCCGTCGGGGCTGGACTCGACCACCCGGGCGCCGCGCTGGGCGAGGGAAGAGTCGAGGACGCTACGCTCTGCGATCGGGGCATCCCACGCGAGGAGCACCTGGCCGGGCTGCATCCGGTGGACCGGGTCGGTGAAGCGCGTCTGCATGGGGCGCTTGTCGAAGACGGCGGTCTCGTGATTCGACGAGGCGCGGGGCAGGGTCGAGAGCGCCGCGGGGGGGGCACCGGCCACGGTGAGCAGGCTGGGCTTGCTCAAGCTCAAGGAGTAAGAGCCGGTGGCGCCATTGAAGGGGAACACGCGCACGACCGCGAGGGTCATGCCCGACAGGTTGACCGAGCCGACCTCCGGGTTGTTGTCGGTCTCGAAGCTGATGATCGACGTCGGGTTGTTCAGGTTCGAGGTGGCGTTCAAGACCTCGAGTTCGAAGTCTTCGCCCCCCGTCGCGAGCGAGAGGTTGAGGTTGCCGCTCTCGGGGAACCCGACGACGAAGAAGTCCTCATCGCTTGCGGCGAGGTCGCCCTCGATCGTGATGTTGTCGCCGCCTACAAGGGTGCCCAGATACTGGCCTTGGCCCGGCGCATCATTGGCCTCTACCTCGTTGATCGTGGCGGGGGATGCCTGCGCGCTGATGTTCAGCGTGTAGTCCGATGCGCCGCCGGCCGAGCTCACCAGGACAAAGAAAGAACCCTGCGCGGTGAAGGTGCCGGTTTCGTTCGCGACGGGGGTTTCGAATTCCTCGACGAAGAAGAGCGAAATCGGGTCGGCGATTGCGATGTCCAGGTCGGCGCTCTGGTTGTTGGCCGTGAGGGCCACGGTCACGCTGACGCGGCTGTCCGCGGTCACCAGGAAGCCATCGAAATCGTCCGAACCATCGTCGGTGATGTTGCCGATGACGGTGATCGATCCACCCGGGTCCAGGTTGCCCAGCACATGCGCGTTCTCGGCGCTGTTGTTGGGTTCGGCCTCCAGGATGGTGGAGTTCACCGGCAGCAGCAGCATGTCGCCGGCGAGCTGGTTCGAGGCTCCGCCTCCGCCGCCTCCACTGCTGCAACCAGTGACGCCTAGACTGACGGATAGGGTGAAAAGGGCGAGGGGATGGGCTCTTCGCATAAGGGTTCGGGGGCTTCCGGGGAAGGAACCCACGTAGTATCCGAAGCGAATGATCAAAAGACCAGACTTGGAATCCCCTGGGGACCGCAGAAGGGGCCCCACGGTTCTTTCGTCCCGAACGCAGGCCGGCCGCCCCAGGGGGCGGCCGGCCTGCGTAAAGGAGCGGTCAGGGAAGGGCTCCTAATGGAATGGCAGGCAGCACTCGCAGTCGCAGTCCGGGTCGACCAGGATCTCCTCGTCGCTTTCTTGCTCGACAGTGGCGTAGCCCAGGCTGGCCAGGGTGTCGCTCATCTCCTTCGACATGTTCTTGTTGCGGCCCATGGACGTGGAGGGGGCCTCGGCGAGCCACTTGACGACTGCTGCGCGCATCTTCTTGGCGCGCTCAAATTCAGCGTCCACGAGATTCGTCGTGCACTCCGGGTCCTCGCGCAGGTTGTAGAGCTCGAGTTCGTGCTTGTAGCGCTTGCGCTCCAGGGACCATTCCTGGTGATCCCGAATGTGAAAGATCAGATGGTAGCCGTCCAGGTGCAGATACGCCGACATCCGATGGGCGGCCAGGCCGTAGAGGGGCTCGGAGTCCAGGGCGTCCTCGGCGGCGGCGGCCAGGTTGCGCCCCGGGAAGTCAGCGCCTGCGTGCCCGGCCAGGTCCAGCAGGGTGCGGCCGATGTCGGTGTGCTGCACCGACGTCTCCACGCTCTTGCCGCCCGGCGCACCGGGCCAGACCAGCAGCAGGGGGACCTGGGTTGAGGTCGGGTAGAGCTCGGCGTGATCCCACCAGATCTGGTGGTCCCCGAAGCTCTCGCCATGGTCGGCGGTGAAGGCGATCAGGCCGTTCGCAAAGCGCGGGATATCGGTCACGCGTGCGACTGTGGCGTCCACGTAGTCGACTGCCGCCCGGTATTGCTCGTAGGCGAAGGTCACGTCTTTCAGATCCGCCAGGAACGGTGGATCGACTTCAGCGGGGAGACCCGGGCCGGCTCCCTCGGCGAAGGGGTCCTTCTCCTTGCTGTAGTACTTGCGGTCAAAGGGGTCCGGCGGCACGTAGGGGGCGTGGGCGTCGAAGACATGCAGCCAAACGAACAGGGGCTCGCCGGCGGCCTCAGCGATCCACTCTTCGAGGATCGTGACCGAGACCCCGCCGATGCGTGTGTTGCGCCGGGGCGCGTTGAGCCGGTCGAAGCCCTGGCCCAGGCCGGACTCGTCGTGGGCGAGGTGGAAGGCAGACGCCGAGGCAAAGGTGCGATAGCCCTGGGCCCGGAACTGCTCGGCGAGCGTGTTGGCCTCGCGCGCCAAGGGCGTGTGGTTGTTGATGATGCGCGTATCCCGCGGCCCCTTCGCCGTCATCAGGGCGATGTGGGAAGGGTTGGTGATGTTGGTCGACGAGAACGCGTACTGGAACGTCACGCCGCGGGCGGCAAGGGCGTCCAGGTTGGGCGTCTTCACAGGGCCGCCCGAGTAACCCATGTGATCGGAGCGATGGGTGTCCGACGTGATGAGTAGCACGGTGGGAGGCGTCTCCCCGGCGACCGTCACGATCGGCTCGGCCACCACCGCGTAGCCGGTGAGTTTGCCGGCCACCTCGAGCTCGTAGCGCAGCTCCAGGTCCCCTGCGCCTACCCTGCTGAGTTCGATGTCGACGTTGTGCCAGGCGCTTTTCTGGCGTGGATCGGACTCCAGGTCATAGGTCTTATCGATCTGGCCCTGGGACCCTTTCAGGTACACGTGCAGCTTGGCGTTCTGATTCCGGCCGCGCAGCGCATCGATGTGCCCGTAGGAGAAGCGCAGCCGGGCTCCGGGGGGGGCCTCCATACGGGCGGTCAACGGACGCTTCGAGCTGAGCACGGGGCCCCGGCGGCTTTCGTCGCCGAGCGTGACCATGACCTCGCCCTCCTCGTCCTCGGGCAGCAGCATGTGGTCTGGAACCCGCATCAGGGAGACGTCGGAGATCGACACCAGGTTGCTGTTGCCGCCGGTGAACTCGACCCGGAGTTCGTCGAAGACCAGCCCGAGGGAACGGTTCTGGAAGAACGAGAACGCAAAGGGGGTCAGTTCCTCGGGCTGGCTCCTGTGCTCGAACGTCTCGGAGCGCAGCCGATCCTTGCCGTCCTTGGCGAAGACCAACTGGATGTTGGTGAATTCGGGCCCGTAGTTGTCGCTGCGCAGAACGACCTGATTGAAGTTCTGCGGGTCGAAGCTGCCCCGCAACGTGATTTGCTTCCTGCCCTCGCCGTCGGCGATGTAGCCAGGAATGCGATTCTCATGGAGTTTGCCCTCGGGGGTGAACTTCTCGGGAACCTTGCTGAAGCGGACTTCTTTGGTGGCCGCGCCGCTCCACTGCACGGGATCGTCTGCGGTGACCTGGTCGTCCCGCTTGGGCACGAAGTGGGCGACGGTCTTGGTCTCGCCCTGGGCAAGTTCGCCCTCCGCCCGCAGGGGGACGCGAAGAACAACGCCGCTGGGGAAGCTCTCGGGAGCCTTCGGCCCACAGGCCCAGGTGGCCAGGAGTAGGAAAACAGCGACGATCCAGGTGCGGCTTGCGGGTTCGCCGGGCGTCAGCGGAGAATCAATCATTGGAGGCGAGCTCGCAAATCGCGCAGCTGCAGTTGGGGTCGATGTAGGCGTGGTTTCCGGACTCGGGGGCGTCCGGTGCGTCGTCGCCCGCGGCATAGCCGAGGTTGCGTAGCTCCTCTAGGGCCTCGGCACTGGTGGTTTGCGACTCGGCCACCTTGTCCTTGGAGGCCTTGCCGAGCCACTCGACGACGCGTCCGCGGAGTTCGAAGCTGAGCTCGTTCTCGGCCGGAGCCAGGTTTTGGAGGCAGTCCGGGTCGGTGACCAAATCGTAGAGCTCGAAGGTGTGCCGTTTGCGCTCGCGGGCGAGGGGGGTGCCGTGGTCCCTGAGGTGCAGAATCAGGTGCAGCCGGCGGCCTTCCCGGTCGAGGGTGATCGACGCCGAGCGGGCGTGGGCAGACAGGCCGAAGCGCTCGTCTCCCGCTCCCTCACCTTCGAGTGCATAGAGCAGGTTGCGGCCCGGCATTTCCGCCTGGGCGAGGCCAGCCAGGTCCAGCAGGCTGCGACCGAGATCCTGCTGGCTCACCGCTGTTTCGCACACGACTCCAGCGGGGACCTGGTCGCCCGCCAGGATCAGCGGCACGTGGAGGGTATCGGGGAAGATCTCCCCGTGATTGAAGTAGGTGCCATCCTTGGCCAGGATCTCCCCGTGGTCGGAGGTGAACGCCACCAGGCCGGCCCGCACGCGATCGCTGTTCAGCAGGGTGGCGAGCGCGTCGTCCAGGTAGCTGACCTCAGCCTTGTAGAGGGCCTTGGGGTAATCGATGTCGCGCAGATTCTGGAGCGGCGCGGGGATCGAGCCCCGCTTGATGTTGAGGTCGGGCAGGGCGGTGTCGAACGCCGCATCGCGGCCCTTGTCCCAGTAGGCCTCGGCAAAGCGCGCGGGCGGCTCGTACGGCACGTGCGCATCGAACACGTGCAGCCATGCGAAGACGGGTTGACCGTCCGCCTGGGCGAGCATGTGCTCGAGCTGAGCGGTGGCATACTGCGCATCCCAGGGGGGGCCTGGGGGCGCGATCATGCGCTCAAACCCCTGGGCGAGATCCGTGCCCGTGGGGCCGAGGTGGCGCACGCTGACGACGCTCAGGGTCATCCAGCCAGCGTCGCGAAAGGCTTCGGCGACGGTGGCTGCACGCCCCGCCAGGCGGCTGGTGTTGTGCAGCACGCCCGAGTCCCGCGGATGCAGGCCTGTCATCAGAGCTACGTGCGAGGGCGAGGTCACGTTGGTGGTCGCCCAGGTGTCGCTGAAGAGCACGCCGCGCGCGGCGAGGGCATCGAGGTTGGGGGTGTCGAGCTTGACGGCACCGGGGGACGCGGCCACGTGATCAGCGCGGTGTGTATCCGAGGTGATGAGCAGGACCAGGGGGGCGCCGGTCCCGCGGCGCACGAGTAGGGGGGGAGTGACACCGCAGATGGCGCTCCCCGGGCCGCCGTTCCGGCCACCGGTTTCGCCCTTGCCCGCAAGCAGGTCGAGCCGCAGGCGCAGCTGCTTGCCCACGTGTTCGCCCAGGGGCAACGTCAGGTCGTGCCAACACGCCAGATCACCGGCGCTGTTTTCGAGGTGCACGCTCTCCTCGATCACGATTTCCTTGTCCTCGAATATCACCACGCGGAGGATGGGCTTCTGGCCTAGCGAGCGCACCTCAGGGAGCTGGGCGACCGAGAAGCGCAGTTCCTGGAAGGGATCGGTGACGTCGATGACGCAGCCCTGGGGGGCTCCGCTCAGCAGCTGGCGCACCGGCCGCGCATCGCAGCACAGATCGACCTTGCGCCCGTCGCCCGACACGTCGGGCTCGGCGTACAGCTCGAGCGCCACAGGCTCCTCATCGAGGGCGGGCAGGCGCTTGGAAAGGGGCGTGCGCAGCAGGTCGATCGAGAGCACCTGGACGCCCGGGGCAGTGCCAGCGAATTCGATTCGCAGCTCATCTGTGGGCGCAAGTCCCTCGGTCAGCCGCGCCATGTCGATGCGCACGAGCTGCACGCCGGGCCTGCGGGCCAGCGCGATCGGAATGGTGCGCAGGACCTCGTCGCCGTCGCGCTTGGCCACGGCCTGCATATCGGTGGGGGTGCGGAAGACCGCGCGCACGAGGACCGTGTCGTAGCTGGGGAAGTGGTTGCTGGCGGTAGGCTCTCCCGCTTTGGCTATGCCGCGGGGAGTCAGGGCAATGGTCGGGGTCCCGCCCTCGAAAAGGGCGAGAACCCGTTCCCCCGTCCCTGCCATGGTTTCCAGGCGTGCGAGGTCGCCCTTGGCTAAGAGCCCTGGTCCCAGGTGCTGGGCGCTGTCCTCGGGCTGGTTGGCGTCCAGGTGCAGGGCGACCTGCATTCCTGGCGCCGGATCCGCGGGCGGGCGCAGCAGGCGCAGCTCGAGTCGTTCGAGATTCGCCTGGCCCTCGGCGGGCACAAAAGGCGGTTCCACGTCGCCACCGCAGGCAGCCAGGCAAGCGATCAGGGACCAGGCGCTCCATCGGAGGGCGATGGAGCGCCGCGGGGAACGCGGAGTATGCAAGCCTGCCATGGAACTCTCGAGCTATCGAACGGAACGCCAGTGCGTGCAGTGCACGCAGCTGCAGTCCGGTTCGATCCAGGCCGCGTCCTGCGCCACTTCTTCGGCCTGCGAATAGCCCAAAGCCGCCAGCTCAGCCATCTGCTCGGGCGTCGCAGCCCCCATGATAGCCAGGCCCCCGGGGAGAGCTTCGCCGAGCCACTCCACCAAAGAGCTGCGCAGCTCGGCGGCAAGTTCGGGCTTGGCCTCGACCAAGTCATTGTCCAGACGAGGATCGGCGATGTGGTCGTAAAGCTCCACCTGGTGTTCCTCGCGACCAGTCCGCAGGAAGCCTTGGTGCTTTCTGAGCGAGAGGACCAGGTGATGGGGCCCGCGGGTCACCGAGGCGTGTTGCCCGTTGGAGCCCATGGCGAAGCGTTCGGTCTGATCGTTGCCGCTGTCTTCGATGAACTCGAGCAGGTTGCGCCCGGGGAACTCGACGCGGGCCAGGCCCGCGAGGTCGAGCAGGGTGCGCCCGAGGTTCACGTGCTCGACGGGGCCCTCGACCCGGGCCGTGGGTACATCGGGGCCGGCGAGGATCAACGGGACATGCAGCGTGTCGGGCACCGACAGGCCGTGGTTGAACCAGGTACCCAGGGCGTTGAGGATCTCACCGTGGTCGGAGGTGAAGGCCACGTGGCCGCCCTGGACGCGGGGCAAGGCGAAGAGCTTCGCTAGCTCGCTATCGAGGTAGCTGATCTCCGCACGGTACTGGGCGAGGGGGTACTCGGGATCCTTGTACTTGGTCCAATGGAAGGGGAGACGCCCGTCCTCAAAACCGGGCAGGCTCGGGTCCTTTGGGTCCCGGTCATCGGGATAGTAGGCGCCGTCGAACTCGCCCGGAGGCTCATAGGGATCATGGGCGTCGAAGATGTGCAGCCAGGCAAAGACCGGCCGGCCGCTGGACTCTTCGATCCAGCTCTTGAGCTGATTCACGGGATCCGAGGCGCGCCAGGGCTGGCCCGGAGGGTCGACCATGCGGTCGAAGCCCTGGCCGAGGCTGGCGCCCCGGGCGCCCAGGTGGCGCACACTCACCGCGCCATAGGTGGCCCAGCCGGCCTGCTGAAAGGCCTCCGCCAGGGTGAAGGCGTCGGGGACAAGGTGACCCGAGTTGGTCACGATGCGCGTGTCGCGGGGAGAGAGCCCGGTCAGCAGCGAGGTGTGCGAGGGCTGGGTGATGTTGGTCGTCGACCAGGCGTCGAGGAACTGCACGCCGCGGGCCGCGAGATCGTCGATCGCGGGTGTCTCGAGTTTGTCGGCGCCCATCAAATTGCCGAGGTGGTCGGCGCGGTGGGTGTCCGAGGTGACGAGCAGCACGAGGCGCGCTTCATCGCCGGGGCGTGAGACCTGGGGCTCGGAGAGCGCGATCAGGTCCTTGCCCACGATGTTTCTCCTCTTGCTCTTCTCGTCGGTCTCGACCCGGAAGCGCACCTCCAGCTCCTTGCCAATCCAGGGGTCGAGATCGATGTCGGCGTGGATCCAGGTGGGGGCCTTGCCGGGCGTGGGGGCCAGCGAAGCACTGAAGAGCTCTTCGCCCGCGCTGTTCTCGCCGATCGTGTCGACGATCACGCGCTTGGTCGGCTTGCCGGAGCGCATTTCCTTGGGCTCGGCGACGGCGAAGCGCAGGCGCTCGCCGGCCTTGTCCACCCGCACCGTCGTGACCATGGGCTGGCCGTCCAGCAGCCCGACCCCGCGCATCGCGTCGTTGTCGAGGGGGATGAGCTCGGGGCCGCTGGCCAGGGTCGGCAGCCAGGACACGAGGGGTCTGTCGAGGAGGTCCAGGGTCATCAAGCGTGCCGGCGGCCGCTTGCTACCCATCCGGAACACGACGCCGTCGAAGGGGAGTGAGGCCCGGCGGAAGCGCAGCAGGTCGATCTCGACGGTCTGCACGTCGCGGGCCGGCTGTGGAGAGACGTTGCTGGGCTTGCCCGCGACCTCTCCGTTGCGCAGCAGGCTGGTCTCGACGATCGAGCCCTTGCTGAAGACGCCGCGTATCAGCAGGCGGCTGACCTTGCTCGTGTCGATGACCGTGTCCAGGCGCAGGGTCTGCATCCCCTCATAGGGAATGATGAGCGCCATCTCCGATCCAATCTTGCGGACCGTGCATTCCTCGGGGACGTTCCACTCGTGGTCCTGGGTCGGGGCGGCGGCCAGTTGCTCCTTGCTCACGAGCCTGGGGGCGCTCGCTTGGGCGAAGTGGAAGCGGGCGACGACCTTGGTGTCGGGGACCTGGGCGTGTGCCGGGTCGATGTGGCGCAGGGCTAGGCGCTCGTAGCGTCCGGCTGCGGACGAGGTGCTTGCGCCGCCGGAGCCTCCACCTCCCCCGCAGGCTGCTAGATGGAGGGCCAGCGCTAGCACGCAGGACCAAGTCAGCCAGCCGCGCTGGCGCGGCTGGAGGGGGTGGGGACTGGCGCCGCGGGGGCCGGCGCAACGGGGAGAGTTGGGGAGGTGCTGCACGGTGGATGGCGTAAGCCGCCCATTCTACGCAGGCCTGCACCCCCCGCGTTGCGTCATGCGTGGATTACGCGTCGGAGCGGGACGGCTCTGTCTCGATCTCACGGGGGCCCTCCCGGTTCCGGTCCGAGGCACGGGCCAGATCCCGCTCCAGCGTGCCGGCGGTGATGCGCTGGCCGCCGGATTCGGGGGCCTCGCTGGTCTCAGCCCCGTCGGGGCCGCTGCTGGCGGTGGAATAGTAGGGGTAGGGGAAGCCGAACAGGTCCATCGAGTAGTTGGCGCCGAAGTCAGGGGCGTGGACCACGATTTGGAACACAGTGCCGGGCTCATGCACCACAAAGGAGCCGAACTCGGTGGCGCCGGGGTTGTCCCACCACAAGACCATTTCGCCTAGGAATGGGTCGAAGACACCCACGGCAAAGTCGGCGAAAGGAGCCTCGGTATAGAGCTCAAAGACGAATTCGGCCTCGGAGTTGGCCACGAACTCGAAGTGGTCGTAGGTGTCGTAGAAGGCGCTGGGGCCACCTTCGAGTTGACCTTCGATGATCGAATCCGTGAACCGATCCACGTACTGGATGAAGTCGGGGAAGGCCGGGGAGTCGTTGGGCTCGATCTCGTAGAAGTAATCGGGGCCCTGGACGACGGGGGGCGGGCCACCGTTGCTCGAGGACCCGCAGCCGGTCGCGAGCAGTCCGGCGGACAGGGCGAGCGTGCGAAGGATCGATTGGGTGGAGATCATGGCTGGTCTTTGGCTGGAGAAAGGCGCCGCCCTAGCCCGCAGGATCGAGGGGCCGTCGAACAACTCCCACGGACACGGGCGGCGTCCGGGGGAGGGAATACCAAGGACCGTGCCAAGCCGGAAAAACGCCCTTTGGGGGCCCTGAGGGGGGATCGTTCCCCGATGTGACCCTCCCGGAGGACCCATGGGAGGACACCTCACTGTCCTCTGGATGGGTGTCCCTTACAGGATTCGAGCAATCCCGGGGAAGGCGCGGACAGGCGGTGCGTTCTAAGTGGGGTGGGGACCAGGTTGCTGCGCCCTGGTCAGAGGCCTCTCTTTTCGATCCAATGCTGTTTATGGCACCCCTGTTGGCATCCTTTTTACGACCGAGCGCGTACCCCGTCGGTCCCCTCGTGCTCGCTCCCCTTCTCCTGTCGGCCTGTGCTGCGCGGGTCGAGCCGGAGCCGCTCGCCTATCCGCCGGCAACGCTGGACAGCACCCAGATCCACTCTGCACGCACCTTCCTGGCGGCCGCCCGCAACGAGCGCGCCGCGGACAACATTCCGGCTGCGGAGCGGCTGCTGACCGGCCTGCTGGAGGTACACCCCTACTATGCGGGTGCCTATACGGAGCTGGTCAGCCTTCAGCTCGAGGTCGGCAATCTCAGCCGTGCCCGTGAGGCCCTGGATGGGGGGCTGGCCATCGATCCGGGCAACCCGGAGCTGCGGCGGCTAGAGGGGGCCTACTACCTGGCGAGCGGAGACCTGAACTCCGCGCTGGAACGCTACTCGGAGCTGGCAGAGGCCGACAAGCTCAACGCCAAGGCCCAGTTCAACCTGGCCCTCGTCCAGGTGATGCTTGGGGAAGATGTAGATGCGCTCCAAACGCTAGTCGGCCCCCTGGGGCCATCGCGCGCCAAAGAGAAGCTGCTCCAGTTCCAGCAGCTTCGCAACCAGAGTGGTGAGCGGCCGATCTGGAAGCCGGAGAACGGTCCCGGGGAGCTCCTCCTGGCGGAGCCGGAGCCGGAGCCGGAGCCGGAGCCGGAAGCTGTGGCGCTGGTGCCGTCGTTCCCTCGACAGAAACCCGTCGAGCCCACCCCGGAGCCCGATCTCACGGATGATCTAGCGGCGGCGCAGGCTGCTGACGAGACGCTCGCGCACTTGGAGGCGGCGCTGGACGAGGTCGAGGTGGAACTCGAGGAGCTGGAGGCCCCGCTGACATCGGTCGACGATCCCACGGGGGATTCGGTGTTGTCCGGGGCGGATGAGCCTGAAGAGGAGCCGGTGATCGAGGATTGGACCCCGTTCGACCCGGAGGGCTCTGTGGCGGCGCTGGCCGATGAGCTGGCAGGGCAGGCGGAGCCTGCGCAGGAGTCAAGCGGTGAGTTCGCAGCGGACACGGAGCCCGCTCCCGAGCCCGTCGTTGTGGAGATGGAGCCGGAGCCGGAGCCGGAGGAGGATCCGGCCGCGAGCTTTGCCGATGAGCCCCTCGAGCTCGAGCCGATCCAGCTTGGGAATCCCTCGACGAATCCGCTCGCGAGCGCGAAGCTCGACGCGCCGCCGGTCGTGGCGCCTCAACTGCCCAAAGAGCCTGTGGGAAGCGCGGACGAGGGACCTGAAGCAGTCGTTCTGGCGGAGCCTGAACCTGAACCGGAGCCCGTGATTCCGGCGGCACCGTTTGTCAGCAGCGAATGGCGCGGCCTCGCCAAGTCCAAGATCGACGGGTACGGGAACTTGGCGATCCAGCGCAACAGCGAAGTCGAGATTCAGATGGCTCCCAATGGCCAGCACATCGTCATCGTCAGCCGCTTTTCCACGGGGCCGGTTTGGGTCATGGGGCCGAAGTCCGATTGGCTACTCAGCCCGGACTCCCGCGTGCGCTTTCTGGAAGACGGTTCGGTGTTCGCTGGCAGCGGAGAGCGCGAGGAATTCCCCGCGCCCGTCGGCCGCGCGAGTGCGGAGGACGTTTGGCGTTGAGGCTGCTGGTTTCAGCGGCGATCTTCCACCCATCAGCCTGAGCACCCCACGTTCCGGGACGAGCGCACCCTAGCGTCCCGGAGCGGGGGGGGCGTGCTGAAGGGCTGGGCCGTAGGCCTAGCCGCATGAAGCGCAGGCTGGGCGCGCAGGAGTGCTGCAGGGAGACCGGCGCGCGCGTGGGAATCTGGGTGCAGTCACCACCGCGAATCACGCGGAGGTCCTCCCCCGCTTCGACCTCGGCATCGGGGCTCGGTAGCTCCCTATTCAGACACCACTCCCTTGCGTTTCCGATCACCCGGTGCAAGCCGAGGGGATTGGGTGAGCTCGTACTTGGAGAGGAAATAGGCTTCGCCCGGCAAGGGAAGGGCGGCGGAGGGGGTGGACGGATCTCCCGCGCTCTTTTCGCCAGTTCCGTCAGCTGGGGCTTCACCGCTCGCTGGGTCCGGAGATGAGTGCAGCGGGGATCAGGGCGAGCACGACGGCCGAGCTTTCCTGCATCTCGAGCCGGCCCTCGATCCGCGCCGGCGGAGAGCCGCTGGGCAGGTGCGCAAATTCCCACAACCCCGTGAGCGGATCGGGACCCAGGGGCGCTAGATCGGCGTGGGAGTCGAGCAGGAGACCTCCGTAAATGGGCGTCTGGGCGATGGCGAAGGTGGCTGCGTCCCACCGCTGGAGGAAGTCGGCGTCCGCGATTCGGCGGGTCTCGGCCTCGGCCCATTCGATGCGTTGGTTCACGCTGGGGTCGCAGTCGGAGGAGCCTGCGATCAGTGGGCTCAGCTGCGGATCCGAGAGCACCCGGAAGCTGTTTCTGGCGTGGCCTTCCTGCCCTGGCTCAGCAGGCGGCGTGCCTCCTCGCGCCAGAGTCGTAGCTCGGCAAGGTCATCCGCGGTGGCGTTCGGGATCTCGCTGAGCAAGCGATCCCCTGCCCGGGCTCTCGTCAGCATGCCGGCCTTTTCCCGGCTGGCCTGGAACGCGGCCAGGAACAGGACCGCCAACAGGGTCGCCAGGGCGAGGGTGCGCGTCAGGGCCCGATTGCGCGACGCCCATTCTTGCAGGGTCGGGAGGGTGCCGCGCTCGTAGCTGGTGACCACGCGGCTGGCCAGGTAAGCCTCGAGCTCCATGGCGAACGCTTGGACCGAAGGGAACGGGTCGGTGGGATCGGACTGCATCGCCCGCTCGCAGATGGCCACAAGTTCCCGCGGGGCCTGGGGGCGAGGGTGCGTGCGGGCGTCGACGGGCCTTCTCCCACCCGCTTGGTGAGCTCCAAGGGGCCGGGTGGCCCGCCGCTCGGACTTGCGACATCGGTGTAGGCCGCGGTCCCTGTCAGGACGCGGGAGAGAATGGCGCCGAGCGCATAGACGTTGGAGTGGGGTCCGATCTGCGCGCCATTCGCGTTTGCTTACTCGGGTGGCATGGAGGAGGAAGTACCCAGGGCGCCCCCTGCCATCGTCAGATAGGAGGGGTCGCTCGTCGCGGCGTCGGAGAGATCCGATGCCACCAGCGCGTCGATGTCCTCGCCATCGAAAGCCTCGAGCTCGCGTTCGGTGTCGACCACGCGGGCGATCCCCCAGTCGACCACCTGCATGGCGCCATAGGGTCCGAGCATCAGATTGTCGGGTTTTAGGTCCCGATGGATGACGCCGCGCTCATGGGAGTGGGCAATCGAGCGGGCCGCCTGCAGCAGCCCCTCGTGGATGGGTGGTTCGGTCCACGGAGGCGTCGTCTCCGGCACGCGTTCCAGATGCTCTTCCAGGCTTTCCCCGCGCACGAGGGGCATCGAGAAGAAGAGGCGCTCGCTCCCGTCGACGCCGATCTCGTGCACCGTCGGAATCCCTGGATGTTCCAGCTGGGCGAGCACCTGGGCTTCCTGAACAAAGCGGATCTGAATTCCGGGGCTTGGGGCGGAGCTGTCAGGCCCAAGCCCGCGGACCCGTTGGAGCGTGACGTCCCGGCGGTGTACGCGGTCGAAGGCTCGGAACACCTCGCCCGTGCTTGCCCTGCCGAGGCGCTCGCCGAGCTCAAAGCGCTCCATCGGGGCGCCGACCTGGCGCAGGTGCTCCAGCAAGGGGCCCAGCAGCTTCTCGTGTTGAATGCACAGCTCGGCGCGCTGCCGGTTGCTCAAGAAGCGCAGCAGCGCCTCGTTCAGCAGGGCCGTCGGCTGCAGCGTGTGCAGGGGCCGGCTGGAGAGCTGCCGGCGGGCCTCCCGGCGAAGCACCTCATAGAGACGGCTGACGAGCTCGCTGAGCTCGACCGGGGATGAGGGTGGCTCGCCTGATGCTGGGACGCCGGAGTCCTGCATGGTCACGGGGGGCCAGGGCTCCGAGTCTACCTCTGCTGCGGAAAACCCACCCGCAGGCGGCCCGGGTACGAGGCCATCGGGCCCCTCCGGTTCCGTCCCACCGGGCAGGGACCGGAGTCAAAGCCGGAGCTTCGGCCCCGGTGGGACGGAAC
>CAYWNK010000054.1:0-26406 GCA_964459495.1 uncultured Planctomycetaceae bacterium | reverse complement strand
GAAGGCCCAGGTCGTGGCCGCTCCGGTGAAGTCGGAGTGCTCGAGCGCCGCCAAGTCCTGTGACAGCATGAAGGCCCAGGTCGTTTCCAAGCCGGCCGCCAAGGCGGACTGCTCCACCGACACCTGCGCCACCGACGACTGCTGCATGGTCAAGGCTAAGACCGTCGCGAAGCCCGCTCCGGCAAAGGCCTGCTGTGCCTCGAAAGAGGCCAAGGCCAAGACGGTCGCCGCACCGGTCAAGAAGGCCTGCTGCGCGTCGAAGAAGAGCGAGTAATTGGCCCCCGCGGGCCCGCCCGCGGATCAGCTAGGGGCGAGGGCCGAAGTCCACGGGGACTTCGGCCCTCGCTGCGTTTACACTCCGGCCGTGAAGCCCGCCGTCCTGCCCCAGGTCCAACACAAGGCCTACGAGTTACTGGACTCCGGAGAGGGGGAGAAGCTCGAGCGCCTCGGAGACGTCGTCCTGCGCCGGCCTGATCCGCAGGCCCTGTGGCGTCGTCGCCAGCCGGGTCTTTGGGGGGGTGCTCACCTGACCTTCGTGAGGGAATCGGATCGGGGCGGGCGCTGGGAAGCGTCCACTGGCGCCCCGCGCTCCTGTCGGGGAGCGCAGCCCGGATGGAAGGTGCCGCTAGGCACAGGCTCGTTCTGGGTGCGCCCGACACCGTTCAAGCACGTGGGCGTGTTCCCCGAGCAGGCGACAAACTGGGCCTGGATCGCAGAACACAAGCGCGCCCTGGATCAGCCAGAGCCACGGCTGCTCAATCTGTTCGGCTACTCGGGAGTCGCCAGCGTACTCGCCGCCCAGGACGGCTGGCGGGTCACCCACGTGGACGCCTCCAAGACGGCGATCGCCTGGACGCTGGACAACGCGGAGGCCTCCGGCCTGGGGCGCAAGGCGCTGCGGGTGCTTTGCGACGATGCGCTCGCCTTCGCGCGACGGGAGGTGAGGCGAGGCTCGCGCTACGAGGGAATCCTGCTCGACCCGCCACACTATGGTCGCGGCCCAAAGGGGGAGGTTTGGCGCCTGGAGGAGAGCCTTGCGCCCCTTCTCGAAACCGCCAAGGAGCTGCTGGCGCCCGCTTCGGCGCTGGTGCTCTCCACCTACGCGGTGGGCTATTCGCCCCTGGCCTTCGCCAACCTTCTCGGCGAGTTTGGGCCCGGCGAGATCGACGTCGGAGAGCTAGCCCTGCGCGAAAGCGGGGAGCCGGAGAGGCTGCTTCCCGCCGGCTTCTGCGCCCGTTGGCGCCGGCAGTGATCCCATGGACGCCCTCGAAGTCCTGCACGTGGACAACCACGTGCTCGCCGTGCGCAAGCCTGCGGGAATGCCCTGCGTGCCCGACGCGAGCGGGGACGAGAGCCTCTTCGATCGCGCCCGCGACTGGATCGAGCGCAGGTACGACAAGCCGGGGCGTGCCTTTCTCGGCGTCGTCCACCGCCTCGACAGGCCGGTCTCCGGGGTCGTGGTCTTCGGGCGCACGAGCAAGGGGGCGGCGCGACTGACGGCCGCTTTCGCCGAGCAGCGCACGGCGAAGCTCTACTGGGGGATCGCGGACGCCGCGGCCATCCCCGCCGGCGGCCCTGGTAGGGGAGAGCTCCGTCAGCACCTCTGGAAAGACCGGGCGAAGAACCGAGTCCTGGTGTCGGAGGCAGGCCGCAGGGACGCGAAGCTAGCGGTGACGGGCTGGCGGCTCGTCGAGCGTGCCGCCGGAACGGGCGGGCGGCACGGGGCGGGCCGGGCGCTGCACGCCCTGCGGCCCGCGACCGGGCGCTCCCATCAGCTCCGGGTCGCGATGGCAACCCTCGGACGTCCTCTGCTGGGGGACCTGCGCTATGGGCCTGGGCCGGCGCTCGAGGACCGCAGCGTCGCGCTGCACGCGCGGGCACTTCTCGTGCCACATCCCACGGCCGGTCATCGCTTGCTCCTGGTCGCGCGACCTCCAGAGCTGCCCGTGTGGGAGTTCGAGTGCTGCGCCGGCGCGCGCTCGGGGGCGCATGAGGTCGAAGCGGGTGATGTGGCCGGGGCTTTGGACGTGGAGGCGCTGCTGGAGCGCTGGGGGGGCGCGGGATGAGCGGCCCGCTGGCCAGCGTTCTTCGCCGTCTCGGCCCCTGCATTCTCGGCTTGCTCGCAGCGGCCCTGGTGCATGCATGGGTCTGGGGCGATCCGGCTGGCTTCACCGCGCGCATGGACTTCAACGGGGCTCCCTTTGAAGATTTCATGGGCCCCTACTTCGAGCAGGGCCGAGCTCTTCTTGCGGGCAAGGCCGAGCCGGTGCCTGGCTTTCTGTACACGCCCTTCTTCGCCGCCTCGATGGCTCCCCTGGCTGCGACCGGTCCGAGGCTCGCGCCCTGGATCTGGCTCGTGGTCCTGGTCTTCAGCTGCTCGGCGCTCGCTGGGATGGTGGGGCCGGCCCGTGGGCAGGGCGGCCGGGCCGTCCCGCCCGCAGGCGCCGCGACCACCTTCGCCTGGGCGGCATCGGTGGGGCTCTGCTTCCCGCTGTTCCACGGCCTGCACTGGGGCCAGGTGAGCGCGCTACTGACCGCCTGCATGCTCGGCGGCCTTGTGCTCACCGCCCGCGGCAGGCCTTGGATCGGCGGCATGCTCGTCGGGCTCGCCGCGGCGATCAAGCTGTACCCGCTGGTGCTGCTGCCCGTACTCGCCTGTTTGCCCGGCCGTCGCGCATGCTTCAGTGCGGCAGTGAGCGCCCTCGTCGCGGGCCTTGGCGTGCCGGCGATCGCCATGGGCTGGGAGCCGACGCTCGCCTTCTACGGCCGTATTTTCGGCAGCCTGAGCGCGTCGAGCGGCAGCTGGACCCAGGCGGTTGCCAGCCAATTCGCTGGAGCGGTGGCGTTCCGCCTCGGTTCGGAGCACTGGCCCCTGCCGACGCTCGTCTGGATCCCGCGGGTCCTGGCGGTCGGGCTGGGCGTATGCGCGCTTTCGCGTGTGGCTGCCCTGGCGCGCATCGAGCCCCATGGGGCCTGGCTGCGGCCCGCGGTGGGTCTGGTCTGCTGCCTGCCCCTGGCTCTGCCGCCCGCGTGGCCCCACTACTTCGCCTGGCTTCCCATGGCCTGGGGCTTGGCCTGGCCAGCCCGGCATTCCGGCCCGGCGACGCTAGGGGAATGGTGGGCCCGCGGTGCCGTGGCGATCTCCGCGCTGCTGTCCAGCGTGCCGGCTTTTGCTTCGACGGGTAGTTACCGGGAGTACTTCGGTTCGGGGGCCTTGCTGCTTGCGAGCCTGCTGGTCGTGCCGGCGCTGCTCGGCAAGGACTCCCGGAATTCCCCCGGGGGCGAAGCGCTGTAGCTCCGTCGAGGACCCCGACGCCTGGAAGGGCGTCGACTCACGGGCACGGCAGTCCAGCAGTCAGCAGCTTCCGCGGACCGATGGGATCCGCATGGGGCACCGGGGTCAGCGCGGACTCTTCCCACCTGCAGGCAGCGTGACGGCGATCCGTCCCAGCAGTCGCTCGAGATGCTCGAGACGCACATCCGTCGGGGTCTCTAGGCATTCGATCGCTTCGCCGTTCGAGCCCGGCTCCAGCCAGATGCGGTGCTTGCGCGGCTCCATTCCCTCTTGCCAGGCTAGGTCGATGGGAACGCGCCAGGGCTTGCCGCGTTCCTGTTCGTTGCTGGCGCGCACCAGCAGCGCGGGGCCGTCGATCAGGGTGACCTGGACGTCGAGACGGGGCAGGCCAGCGTTGGAGTACCAGGCTTGGAAGTAGCCCGTCCAGTCCTCGCCGGTGCGTTCGTTCAAGAGTTCGACCAGGTCGTCCGTGGTCGCAAAGCCTAGACGGCAACGCTGCTGCAGGCCCTTCAGGCTGTCGAACCAAGCCTCGTCATCGTCGAGGTAGTGCCGCAGTTGCGCCAGCACCAGCGGACCCTTGAACCAAAGGGCAGAGGATTGGGCTTGGCGCCCGCAGTGGGCTGCCCTGCCGTGGGCGCGAATGCGCGTCTTGTCGGTGATGCTCGCCTTGTTCTCGCTCAGGATCCGCTCGGCGGTCGCGCGGCCAAGCGTGGATTCGCGCAGCAGGTGCATTCCATACGAGGCGAAACTCTCGTGGATCCAGGCGTCGCTCCAGGTCTTGGCCGTGGCGCTCTGGCCCCACCACAGGTGGGCGAGCTCGTGGGCCAGGAAGGGGTCGATGCGCCGATCCGGAGCGGTGCTCTTGGTGGCTGCCGCGGGATACTCGGAGCCGTAGGAGATCAGCGTCGCGCCAGAAGAGCTCCACGCCAAGGAGTCGACGACCGCGAGCTTGGCGTGGGGGTAGGGGTACTCCCCGAAGTGTTCCACGTACGTGCGGAGGATCCCGGGAATCGTGTCCAGCTGGGCGCGGGCCCGATCGGCGTTCTCCGGCGTTGCGTAGAAGCTGACCTGCAGGGGCCGATCCAGACCGGGCAACCGGACCTCGCGATCGATGACCCTGTAGTCGGCTGCCGCAAAGCTGACCGCCCAGGTGGGGGTGGGGGCGTCGAGCTGCCATTGGTAGGTGCGCCAGCCCTTGCGGGGGACGTGATCACCGACCAGCTTGCCGACGCTCACCGCGACCAAAGGGTCGGGCACGGTCAGGGTTACGGAAACAGAATCGGGCTTGTCGTCCGGATGGTAGTTGGCTGTCTTGCAGGGCCACCAGACCGAACCATCCACCGTTTGACAGGCGACGTCCACGCGTGGATGGCCTGCCTTGGACTCGCCCCAAAACACACCCTGGTAGGGGTGGTCGCCGCGGCCGTAGAGGGGTGCCGGTGTACGGCCACCGTAGTGAATTGACAGGGCGAAGGACTGCTCGGACTGCAGGGGCCGGGGGAGCTCGATGGTGACGAGCTCATCGCTGTGCTCGAAGCGGAGCGGCTGCCCAATCCGTGGTTCGCCCTTGGTCAGTCGGGGGTCGCGCAGCAAGTGAATCGCCTGGACGCGGTAGGCTCCCGCGAGGTCGAGGGCAATGCTGCGCACGCCGGCATGCTTGGCTTGGGCTTCCAGGTCCACGCGGCCCCGGATGGACCGATCCCTCGGGTTGAGCTCGATGTCGATGGCATAGCGCCGGACGTCGTAGACATCGCGCGGATCGAATTCCACGACAGGCTTCTCGCTGACCGTCTCCTCGCTTTGGATGGCGTGCGTGTGACCAAAGGTGGGCGGAGCGGCGGCGTGAAGCGTCGCGAGCGCCGGCACAAGCGCTCCTGTGAAGGCCCCAAGCAAGCGCTGGGTGAGGCGGTCGATTCGAGATGACATCGTTAGCGGAGCGGCGCAAAGGCGCTTGTCCAAAACCTAATATGTCACTTTGCGGGCGGCCGGGATCCAGGGTTGGCATGAAGTTACGGGGCCCATACGGGCCAGGCGAGCCCAGGATCGAACACCGCGCGAGGATCGGGAGTCCGCGACCCGCGATGGGCGGACCGTGCCCTGCTACGATCCATGGCACGGCCCCGCGTCCGGGGTGCAGCACACCAACCAACCCGCACCATCCCCGATGCTGAACGCTGTCCAACTGTTCACTCTCGCCCTCGCTTCCCTGCCCAGCGGCGCCGAGCCAGCGCGGGACGAGGTGGACTTCGTGCGGGACGTCTATCCGATCCTGCAGCAGCGCTGCTTCGAGTGCCACGGGGCTGGGAAGCAAAAGGGGGATATGCGTTTCGATACTCGTGACGGGCTGTTCGGCGATCACGACGGCTTCTCCGCCGTCGTCCCGGGCAAGCCCTTGGACAGCTTGCTGCTCGAACTGGCGCTGCTGCCGGCCGAGGACCCCGATGCGATGCCGCCCAAGGGCGACCGGCTCAGCGCCGAGCAGCTCGGCGTCCTGCGCGGCTGGATCGAGGCCGGTGCGCCTTGGACCGAGGTCGCAACGGCGGAGGCAGAGGCGGAGCCGCCGGCTCTGGCCCTGGAGCCCTTGAGTGCTGAGCAGGCGGCGGCTCGCGAGGCCGCTTTGGCGGCGCTCAGTGGCGACGGCTACGCAGTCATGCCCATCGCGCGCGACCTGCACGCCGTCGATTTCAACGGCAGCTTGGCCGGCGAGCGCATGGACGACAAGCAGCTCGAGCGCCTGACGCCCCTGGCCCCGAGCCTGGTCTGGCTCAACCTTTCGGGCACGGCGGTGACCGATGCTGGTTTGGCTCACCTGGGGAAGCTCGCCCAGCTGCGGCGCCTGAACCTTTCGCGCACCGCCGTGACGGATGCGGGTCTCGCAAGCCTTGCAGGCCTTGGTCAGCTGGAGGTCCTCAACCTCTACGGCACCGGGGTTTCGGACGCGGGCTTGGCGCAGCTGCACGGTCTGCAGTCCCTCACCAAGCTCTACCTGTGGGAGACGGCGGTCAGCGATGCGGGCGTGGCGGCCCTGGCGGCGGCACGCCCGGGGGTGAAGGTCAACCGCGGGTTGGTGCTGCCCCCGCCGCCGATCAACGAGCTTTGCCCCGTGTCTAGCGAGGCGATCAACCCGACGCTCGTGCAAGAGTTCGAGGGACGCTCGATCGCTTTCCACTGCGTCGCCTGCCAGGCGGCCTTTGACGCCCACCCCGCTGCGTTTGCCAAGAATCTGCCCGCCGAGGAGCCGGTGGAGGGCGCAGAGGGGGCGACCAAGGCGGCCCTGAATACGGTCTGCCCCGTGAGCGGAGAGGCGGCCTCGGCTGAGGTGACGTCGGTGTTCGAGGGGGCCCCGGTCGCGTTCTGCTGCACGGCCTGCAAGGGCAAGTTCGACGCGGACCCGGCGGGCTTCGCCGAGAAGGTTCGGGCGCTGCGCTAGCGCGGGTGATTCCTAGGGATTGGCACTAGGACGTGGGAGCAGTCCATTCGTGTTCGAGGCTGACAACCTTTCCCCCGATCTCGGGCGCTTTGGCCCCGAGGCGGGGTCTCGCAGCGCACGGGATCGGGGGATGGCGTGCACGTCCGAGCCCGAGTGACCCGTAGGCTGACGATCTGGGGTTCTAGTGCAATTCCCCATGGGGGATTCGGGGAGAGTGTTCACAGCTCGGTCTTCAGTCAACTGCCGCTTGCGGTGACCCGATGCACGGTGATGTTCGTTGGCTTGCGCGTTGCGGTCGGATCCAGGGCTTCACTCCCCTGGAGTGTGGGAACTTTGCAACTAAGGGCCTGAGGAGTGTTCCTCTTTCCACAGCTCCAGCTCTCGAGCTTCGGTGACTGGGATGCTGCGGGGCTCGGACTCGTGTGTTGCTTCAATGCCCCGGAGTTTCGGCCTCTGCCCACCTCTGTCGAAAAACTGCCACCGAATCCCTTACCGCATGACTTCGTGGATCAAATGCTGGCTGAAAGGGCATCCCGGATGCACGCAGAGCCACCCCCAGCGATTTCTAGAGACTCAAGATCTGTACAAGTACGCAATGCACCAATGCCTTTCAAAGGGGACAACCCAGCGCCTAGCTCAATCGCCTTCTCCAAATATCGCGCTTAGGTTGATCTCCCAGGGCTGCCCCTCGCTGGGTATGGAGATCTCATGTGTGCGCTTACTGGATTTATGCTTGATGGTTAGGCTATCAATAGACTTGTGAACCGGGATGGTGATCGGGGCTGGATTTGGGAGTATTTGCACCTGTGTTCTGTGCAGTTCCTCATTTTCAAGCATCTGAATCGAACCAGGTGGGCGAGTGAATGTCACCAGGTACTCGGATCGGTCCCCGTCATCTCGAGTGATGCGTAGCGCTCGCTCCTCTAGGTGAAAGTCCCCGCCAGGTTCAAAAATCGCTCGTATTGCGTAACGTCCACCACGTATGTCGCAGGCAAGCAGGGCGACTGGAGCCGGGCCAAAGTAATCAAGCTTATACGTTCCATCGGCATCTGCTGAAAAGCCGAGGTCGAGCATGCTCGACCGCAAGACTCTAAGAGGAGCAACAGCCAGGGGCACCAGAGCAGGCGGAGACAAGCCAGGCCCTAGCAGTATCTTCCCCACAACTCTCGAGCGCTCCGCCGCCCAGGCCGGGTCTGCCGAGACCTCACTGGTTTTGCCAGCTTGCACCGTAACAACCCGCGCCTCACCGGCTTTTGCGCGAGAAAGGTAGTACTGAGTAGCCTCCATCTGCGGGGCGACGTAGTAACTCCCAGGTGGTATGTCGAGGAATAACTGGTGCTCCGGGTCCTTTACGGTCGCCAAGAAGTAGTCGTCATGCGTTCTTAGAGCCAGAATGTCGAGGTTCTCATTGATCCGGCCCAGGATGCGAATGCTCCCCAATCGGTCTGCCAAATCAAAGTGGTAGTTCCCATCACTGGCAGGGCTCAGGTCACTGGCCAGTGGTTCAGGGCCTCCCAATTTCCAGGATCGAACCTCCATCACTGATCCTCCCCTGAAGGGTCCGTAGGCCCCATCTTTATTGGCCTCCCCTGTGAACGCAAAATGCGATCGTGATCCGACCTCGCTAATCTGCACGGGGCCGATGTCGAGAGGGCGGTTGTTGCGCGTAATGCGCAACCATGAATGCTCAGAGCTAGGCACGAGCCGCACAGGGGCGAAATCGTCCTGCCGATCAATCAGGAAGCTTCGATCAGCTGGGAGGGTAAATGCCTCATATCCGGCAACGCGCAAGATCTCCTCTACTCCATGAATAGGCACCTTGAGCCTTATGTTCCCGTAGCCAATCCGCCACAAGCCGTCAATGATCGGGGCGGAGTGAAATAGTCCCTCTATTCGACCCCTCCGAGAATCGAACCTCCGAAAGAGACTTCCCTCTCCAGTCACTGGCTGGTTGGTCGAGTCATCAATGATTCGTATGTCGTTGTAGGTCCGTCTTACACAGACGCTCTGGGTCTCACCTGCGCCAGCCTCTAACCGTGCCCGATCTCCATGGAGCATAAGGGTTGGAGGCTGAAACTCCTGGCCGTCAAGGCTCCAGTTTCGGCTGTCACCGCGAATCCAAAGCGGAGAGCGTCCGAGGGCACCATGAAGCCAGACTAGGCCTTCTTCGTCTGATTCATACTTCGCCTCAACGACCCCTGCCGCTTCACTGGAGATCCGAAGTGGAACTCCAGGCAAAGGAGTTCCCTGATAATCAATCACTCTAAGTCGAGCGAACTCTCCCCCAAAGGAAATGTCGAGGTGCTCCCCGGGCAATACTATGTGCTCAAGGGATCTTCCTTTCGTCGAGGCTCTGAAGAGAAGTGGCTGGGCATGATAGAACGCAAATGCACCATCACTTTCGCCCTCCAATGTCATTGGCTCGAGAGCTTCAGTGGGGCAGGTGATGCTTGCGGCGATTGCCCCTTTTTCACCAGGGGGGTGGTGGAGGGTAACTGTTGACTCGCGAGACGGTTGAAGTAAGACCTTGGTCGTAGCCTCATTGGGGAAGTCCACAAGCCGAGGCTCGTAGCCGTGGGCGTACACCTTTATGGTCGCAATCTCAGTGGCGACTGATGGCAGAATGAATTTTCCAGCGGGCTGAATGCAAGGGGGCAGTCGTTCATCATCGCAGAACACCTCTCCCGATACTCGAAAGCCAAACAAGGCGTCATGCAATTCCAATGACCTGACTTGATCGCCCGGGGAGTCAATGCTGCTGATCGCTTTTCGCGATGATGGAGTACCACGGGAGTCAGGTTCAGGCTCGATTCCAATGGCCGTTGTTTGGGGGGCGCCAATCTGCCTCCCCGCCTCCAGGGAGCCACTCTCGGCTCGCCTCAGCTTCATCGCCAAGGAGGCAATCGTCACAATCACCACTAGCCCGAACGCCATAGTTAGTACAGCTTGGTGCTTGCGCTTCAATCCCTCTCCTCCCGTATTGAGCTTTCGCCCCTGAATTGCCACTCTCTGCTGGCATCAATCGGTACTCTGGAAATCTTGTATTGCACTGGGGCACAGTCGCTTTTAGAAGAGCCCACCCCGCCCAAGGGCTAGGCAGGCTCTGTTTGTTTGACTGTATCAAGGACGTATTGGGCCCTCTTTGGTTTAAGGTGAGGTCGTCCCCCGCTCAGTTCAAAGTGCCGTCGTCTTCGCAGGGGACTGGAGTGAATTTGCCCCCGCCAGCTGTCGGATCAGAACCATCATCATCGACGCCTTGCGGCTCAATGTCGGGACACCCGGCTGGGATGCTTACGAACTTGATTCCATCCCACTGATAGTCCTTGGATCCAATGCAAAATTGACCACAGCACCCAGAGGTAGCCGCAGCCTCCCTGCCATTGGCATCTTCATAGTCTTAAGGTTTTCAGGGGGGCCGGGATCTGTCAAGCCTCAATCTCGGACCTGTTGGGGGGGTGCTGCTCCATGGGGCAACTATCCGATGATGAGATGACTGTGGATCGGGTCTTGGGGTCAGAGCCGGAGTTTAGAAAGGGGTGGGATGGGAGGCCCAGCCTCCTGGTCGTGGTGCCGTGGGGTCCTACTGGTCTACTACGGGGTCGAAGCCCAAGAGGGGGCCTACCATGACCGAAGGTGCCGCGATTCCCCTCGCCGCATTAACAGTTACGACCATCGGCATCGGGGGCCTTACGGGACCCATCTGTGTGTACTGGACGATGCAGGGAGTATCGTCGAGACCGGAGTTGTGACGACGACT
Source organism: uncultured Planctomycetaceae bacterium (assembly GCA_964459495.1). Lineage (GTDB taxonomy): Bacteria > Planctomycetota > UBA1135 > UBA1135 > CAYWNK01. Next base: position 15,924 of record CAYWNK010000054.1, on the reverse strand, counting down.
CCATTTGTATTCGCCAAGCGCTTCGGTCGCGAGGATTCCATTTGCGTTGCCATCGAAGTTGAGAGGTCGTTGGCTGGGTCAATGAGTTGCCTAGCGCGGGTGATTCCTAGGGATTGGCACCAGGACGTGGGAGCAGTCCAGTCGTGTTCGAGGCTGACAACCTTTCCCCCGATCTCGGGCGCTTTGGCCCCGAGGTGGGGTCTCGCAGCGCACGGGATCGGGGGATGGCGTGCACGTCCGAGCCCGAGTGACCCGTAGGCTGACGATCCGGCGTTCTAGTACAAATCCCCATGGGGGATTCGGGAGTCGAGGGCGGTTCCCCGCTCGCGCCTAGTCGGGGATGTCCCGGAGCCAGTCGTCGACGGCTGCGAGGTCGCGAGCGATGCGTGCCGAATCGGGGGCTAGCCGCTGGGCGCGCAATAGGAAATCACGGGCGGACTCGAGTGTGGAACGGGTGCTGTCGGGGGGCGCGCTGCCGTCGCTGAGGGCGGCGATCCGCCAGAGGACTTCGAAGACCTCGTGCAGGGCTTCTGGGTCGGTCCCCTCGGTTCCGGCGCGGCTGTGCCGTAGGGCCAGGCACTCGGCGTAGCAGCGGGCGGCCTCCGCTTCCTGGTCGGCCTCGCGCAGGGTGTCGCCGAGGTGTTCGAGCCCAACCGAGAGGTTGCGCAGGAGAATGGGATCGTCGGCGTCGCGTTCGACGAGCGAACGATCGAGGTCCAGGGCCTCGCGCTGGACTTCGAGGGCGTGGGCGGCTTGCCCGCTGTCGCGATGGATGAGGCCTAGGATGTCGAGGGCGAGGGAGAGCAACCGCCCGTGGGCGCTCTGCACCGGATCGACCTGCCAGAGCTCACGCGCCAGGGCGGCGGCCTGTTCGGCGTGCTCCAGGCCACGGGCGCCGGGGCTACGCGGTCCTGTCATGAGCCGTTCCGCCCGTGCGCCGAGGACATGGGCGCGGATGCGGTCGCGCCGTTGGTCTGGTTCCAGCAGTGCGAGCCAGGCGCGCACGTGGTCCAAGCAGGCTGCGGGATCGCTGAGGTCGTGTTCGGCGTGGGCCAGGATGTCCAGCGCACGGCTGCGCAGCTGGAGAAGCTGGGGGGCAGACGCGGGTTCCCCCGTGGGGGAGTCGCCGGCTTCGGCTCCGTGGGCGGAGGTCGCTGCGGGTCCGGCGGCTGCGAGGGCACGCAGGGCCTGTCCGCGGGTGCGGGTCATCGATCCCCTGGCGCGCGCGCCGGCCGCTGCCTTGAGGGCGAGGGCCGCGCGCTCAAGGCGCTCGTGGTCGGGGAGCTGGAGGGCATTGGCATCGGTGACCTCTCCGCCGATGACGGCGTCGGCCGCGGCGAGGAGCCGGGGGGTCCTTCGCTCGACCACCCCGCGGGCTGCTGCGGGCAGGACCAGCACCAGTCCGCCTTCGAGCGCCTTCCGCCAGGCGGTGGCTTCGCGGGCTTCCAGGGCCGGGGCGACCGTCTCCAGCTCCACGAGCCGCGCCGCGAGAGAGGCCCCGCCGCTGGGCAGGGTGCACCAGCGGCAACTGGGGCCCCATTCGGGGGCGGCGTCCTCGGCCGGGGGATCGTGCGGTGCCAAGTCCTCGCTCGAGGGGCTCTCCGGTCGGGCTCCGGCCTCCGCGGTCAGACCCGGCATTCCGTCGAGTGCGGCGCGTGTGAGCTCGCGCAGGGCTTCCTGAGGGGCGGCGGGAAGGGTGAGCGTGGCGAGCGGTCGCTCCACCGTCAGCAGTGCGTCGCTGAGTCGCTGGCGCAGGGGGCTGGCGTCCCGTTCCTCGAGAAACAGCAGGGCGAGCCAGCGCTTGCGTCCACGCGTCAGAGCGGCGAGGCGCGGCCAACCGGCCTCGACCTCAAGGGACAGAAGTCCATGCTCACCGTTCGTCATGGACGCACACCTGCCAGTGCGGCGGGCCAGGTCAGGGTCCTGCAGTTCATCGGGTCAGGTCGCCGGTCACGCTTGGGCGGGCACGGCGGCTGCCACTGGAGCGAGACATACATCGATGGACGAGATCACGCCCCAGAGCGTATCACGCGATCCGCAGATCCGGTGTCGCACAGACCGTTGCTGACCCCCGGCCAGCGAATACCACACGCAGGAACACCCCGATCTCCGGTTCGTCCCATCCGGCATCCGCCAGGATCCGGCCCTAGGGCCACCCGAAGGGCACGGGGGGGACGGATGCCGCGCTCACGCCTGCGAACCCATAAGAACTGGCCTCGCTCGCATTGTGCGGACCCGATGTGGCTACTGTTCCTCGGTCTCCACCTGAAGGGCCTGCTCGATTAGTACGCTCAGCGTGGCCGCGCGCATTTCTCCGGCTCCAGTCAGGGAGGCTCGGATGCGGCCGGCGCCGTCGATGATGACGTGAAGGGGGAGGCCGGTCACCCCGTAGTCTTCAAAGGCCGTGTGGGCCTGGGCTGTCTGCCGATAGTGGAATTCGTGTTCGTCGAGGTAGGTGCGAATCGACTGCGAACTGTCTGCGGCGAAGGCGATGAACTCGACGGGGCGACCGGCGAAGTCCTGGACGAGACCGTTGAGCTGGGGCAGTTCCTTGAGGCATGGGGCGCACCCGAGTCCCCAGAAGTTGAGGACAAGCACTTTGCCGTGAAAGTCAGCAAGCCGGATGGCGGTCCCCTCCAAGTCGGGCACATCGAACGATGGCGCCCTGGGATATTCTGGTTCAGGATCGTTGTCGGCGGCTTTGCCCGGGGACTCTTGGGGGAATTCCAGGAGGGCCTCCCGAGCTCGAAGGGAGCCCGACGCTAAGGCTCGTTTCCACGAGCGAACCGTCCGTTTGTCGTCGCCGAGATCGGCCCAGAGCAGCGCCTCGAACTCGTGGGCCTGGGCGTCCGTGCCAGCTTGCATTCGCTGCGAGGCGAGGGAGTATGCGAGGGCCTTGGCCACATCATCGCGCGCCATGGCGATCTCAGCCGCGGTGAGAAACGCCATGGGCAAGAGCGCCTCGGTGTCCCACCCCCCGTGGTCCCCGGTGAGGCGAGCGTCGCCGCGCATGTAGCCGTTGATGGCAACGCTGGAATAGTGTTCGGCCTGGTCTAGCTGGTCACCGCTGCGGAGCAATGCCCGTGCCAGGATGATGGCAGGTTCCGGGTGAATCGGCTCCCGCTCGAGCCACTCGTGGCATATCCGGCGAATCGTCCCCAGCGACAGGTCATCGGTGTAGGACAAGCGCCTCACCTGATCCCGGGCCAGCTGAGTCCCCGGGTGTTTGTCGAGGACCCTAGCTAGGACGGCCGTGACCTCCGTCGATCCGTCGGTCAAAGACTGCGAGTAGCACTGGTAGCTGTAGTCTCGCACGCCGCTCGCCGCTGCCATGGTGCTGGGGTAGCGTTGGACTAGCTCGATCAGCAGTGAGCGTGCGGCCGCCTCTTCTCCGAGGAGCAGGTGCCCATAGCAACGAGCCCATAGGCCCTCTGCGGAATCGGCCTGGCCAATGGACTGCAGGTCGGAGCGAACGATCGGGCCGCTGGTCTCGGCACCCCGGTAGGCCGTCGACCAGAACCACTTGCTGCGGTACGCCGCCAGGTTTCCGGGGTAGTCCGCCAGCTCCTGGCGGACAAGCTCCAGGAAGCCTGCGCCTTCCGAGAAGACGCGTGGCAGCCGAGCTCCTCGCACCGGCTGCTCAAGGGCGTTGTGGACCATGAACTCCAAATCGGATGCCTCATCCCACTGGGCGCGGGTGACGAAGTGCAGGTAGGCGTAGCTCGCGTCTTCTGGCACCGCAATCGACGCACCCAAGTTCCCGTTCTCCAGGACGTCGAGGGAAACCGCGGCCGTGCGCTTTTCGCGGGGGGTGAGGAAGCTGACCACCGCGTAGATCCCGTCGGCTGGATCGAGGGCTGCATTCGTAGGGCGGTAGGCCACATCCAGGGATTCCCCAGCCCGGAGAATCGTGGGCTGGACCTGTCCCTGCGCTCCGTGGGCTGAACGGCTCGACGCCAGGGCGAGGATGAAGAAAACTGTAGCGGTGTGTGTTCGCATGGGCTGCCTTTGGAAAGGAGTTCAGCCCTTCTTGGATGGACGATCCGAACTGCGGCGACGACCCAGGATTTCTTCGCTCACCTCAGTTGGAGCACGACGGTGACCGGGTCCCGCGCTTGCCCGGGGACCATGACTGTTGCTTGGCCTGCCAGGCCACCGTCCGTGACCGCCGATACGACGTAGTGGCCGGCTGCGAGGGGGCGCTCGACAACCGGCTCTGTCGATTTTGGAAAGAAGTAGTGGTCGCGAGTGAGCTCAATACCATCGCTCGACCACGTGAGTTCCATGGAACGCTCGCGTGGTTGGCTTGGGCTCGGTGGGAACTCGAGGCGAATGCGCTGCTGGGTACTCGGTGGCAGGTCGATGGGGATCATCCTGTTTTCGCCGGCCTTCACTCGCCCGCGGGCCCGAACGATCGGCAGGGACTCCGCCCAGGCGATGACCTCTACCTCGCCAGGGGGGAGCGTTGGCGTTGGGAGGCTCGGATCGACCAGCATGGCTTGGTGAAGCAGGGATCCCGCTTGGCCGCGAACCCGCACGTGCACCTGACCACGGTATGGCTCGCCGTCGCGGCGAAGGTCCAAGCTCAAGGTGCCTCCACGCTGGAGTCGTTGGAGCCCAAGGTCCCTGCCCTGATCAGGATGCTGGATGGTCGCTGACCAGCGCCGAGCAACTGCACCCCGAGCCCCGACCAGCACCTCGTAGTCGCCGGGAATCAAGGGCCCCATCCGATATCGACCGCTGCTTGGGTCGACGGGGAATTCTTCCCAGCCTTGTCTGCTCGTGTGACGGATTCGCGCAAAGGTGTTCTGCAAGCCCGTGCCATCTTGGGAGGTCACTCCACCGCTGAGGTAGGCGCTGACCTTCCCGGGATCTGTCACGCGCAGTACCCGGGGTACGGAGCCAGGCACTAGGCCTTCCATGCGTTCCATTCGTGCGGGTACACGCCGGTTCAGGTCGAAGATGGAAAGGTCATTGGTCGATCCAGGACGCACGAGCAATCGAAACCGACCCTCGCGGTCGGTCACTACTCCCCTCTGTTTCAGCGCGTCTGTCTGAACCGTGAGTCCTCTCAGCGGTTCCCCTGCGGAATTGAGGACTTGGCCAAGGAGGAGCGAATGCTCCGCGAGGTCGAAGTCACAGCGAGCCTGCCCGCGCGGGTCGAGGACCACCTGGTTCTCGAGTGGCTCACCCGCGGAGGTCCAGGCCTGCAGGGATGCCGACCCAAGGGCCACGCCCATGAGGGAATACCGGCCTTCCCCATCGCTGATTGCGCCCGGCTTGAACCATGTGGGTATACCCAATTCCCCGCCAGCTTCCTCGACCAAGCAGCCAGCCAGCAAACGCTCCCCTTCGCGGATCTCACCAGAAACCCGTCGGCCTCGAAAGAGGGTGCTGACGTGCTCGTACTCTTGTCCCGGATGCAGCGCCAGCGTGGACCGACTTCCCTGATAGCCCGGCGCCCGAACGAAGCACTCGTAGGCTCCCACAGGAGCGTGGTCGATGGTATAGCGCCCGCCTGCATCGCAGCGGTGGTCGAAGACCGCGGTCTGCGTGACTGGACGGAGACTTCCACCTTCGATGCCCTGCAGCCAGAAGGGTTCTGGAGCCTGGCCGAGACGTATGAGGGCGTTGGGGATCGGTCGCCCGCGGGCATCTCGAACCGTCCCACGAACCGTTGCGGCGGGCCGGCACGGAACGAGGACGAGCTGAGGTTCATTCTCCGCATCCGCTGCAGCGTGCCACTTGCTCGGTTGCAAGCCTGGCTCAGCGGCTGCCAGGTAGTAGCTCGCCTGGACGCCAGGGATGCTGAATCGGCCCTGGGCGTCCGCTCGGCCGGAGGCCATAGCCAACTCGGCAAGTCCCTGGTGAGCAAGCCACAGGGTCGCATGGGGAATCGGTGCACCGTTTGAGTCGCGCACGACTCCTTGCACATGCAGGCCGCCGCCCAGATCCACCTCAACGGTTCGGTCTTCGCCGATGGCCAAGGCCACTCCCGGACCCCGAGCTCGATCGAGGTCCGTGCGGTAGGCCCCAGCCGCAAGACCGCCAAAGGACGCGGTTCCATCCCGATCGGTCCACCGAATGCGGCGGTCGAAGATGGCGTCTCTGTCCGTGCCCCTTTGCAGTCGCACTCCGACCCCTGGGATGGCTTCTCCGCGAAGTGTGACGTGGACTCGGAGGGATGCGGTCGAGGGACCGGCGACCTGCCCGGAAGACGCAACGGAACGATCCCCCGTGCTGGCTTGGGGGCTGAATGGCAGCTCACCGTTGACCCCATCCCTGGCGATGGCGATGGGGTCTTGCCTGGGCTCGCTCTCGTGCTTGGCTGCGCCGGGCGCAAGGGCATCGATTGCCCAGACGATGGCGAGGATGACGAGGGCTTGGGCGGCCAGGAGAGGCATGCCCCGGGCAGCAAAAAAGAAGCCGGGTGCCGCCATGTACGCGCGCAGCACAAGGTTTGAGCGAATCGACCGGAGCCCGCGCCCCATGGGAAGCCCGATGAGCAATGCGCCTGCGTATTCCTTGGGGAGCCTCTCCCGCAGCCGTTCGCGCGCGCGCGCAAGCTGGCTGCGAACGGTGGCCGGTGACCTGGACACGATGCGTGCAATCTCAACCGGGCTGTGATCCGAACGAAGGTGCAGCTGCATCACGGTCCTGTAGGGCTCATCGAGCAGGTCGATCTCCCGGTCGATGACCCCTTGAAGCTCTGAGTCCTGGACGGCCAGGGCCGGATCGATGGGGTTCGAACGGGGGGCGTGGCTGCGATGGGGGAGGCGCTGGTCCTTCCTATGGGCATCCCGCGCGACGTTGGCCAGGATGCCACTCAGCCAAGGAAGCACTCGGCGACCGTCCTCGAAGCGACTGGCGCTACGGATGGCCTCGACGAAGGTGCTCTGAAGAAAGTCCTCGGCTTGGGCCTGATCCCGTGCAAGGTGATTTGCCGTGCGGAGCAGCTCCGGTGCTGTCAGGTCAAATACATCGGCCAGGTACCCTGGACTGCCGTTGGCCCGGTAGAGCCGAAACAGGCGCTCAACCGCCTTCTCTGGACTGTAGTTCCCCATGGGAACCTGACTTGGTCCTGGCCTAGCCAGCGTGGCGGTGATCTCAGGTTTCTTTGTCATTGAAACTCTGTCGAATTTCTCCGTGGGTTCTGGCGGCGGAGACCGAAGTTCCAGGTGGGCGAAAGAGCAGCGTACATGCGGCTGGGTTGGACAGGGAACATCCTAGGATGAGCCCCTAGGAACGACCCAATGACCACATCATCAGACCCCGTCCATTCAGATATCGAACTCGTTGAGCGCTTTTACGCTGCCTTCCAGCGCGGTGATGGTGGGGCGATGGCCGCTCTCTACCACCCCGAGGCTGAATTCTCCGATCCGGTCTTCCAGAGTCTCCAGGGTCCGCGGGCGGGGCATATGTGGCGCATGCTGCTCAGTCGAGCGAGCGATCTTGCGGTCGAGATCGGACCCATTGAATCCAGTGCCGATGGTGTCTTGGCGCAGTGGAAAGCGAGCTACACGTTTTCAGGCACCGGCCGGATCGTCAGGAACTCGGTCCATGCGCGGCTGCACGTGGTGGATGGGCTCATTCGTTCCCACGAGGATCGGTTCGATCTCTGGGCGTGGAGCCGCATGGCCCTTGGGCTCCCCGGTGCTCTGTTGGGGTGGACGCCGTGGATGAAGAACAAGATTCGCGCCCAGGCCCTGAGCGGCCTGGAGCGCTGGGAGGCGCAGGGCAGTTAGCCCGGTCCAAGTTCCGCAGCGCAGGAGATCGGGCGCTACTTGGCTGTTGCAGTGTTCCAGTGCGATTGCTCGTCACTCATCTGGTCTGGGACCGTCACCCACGGGGCGATGGAGCCAGGAACCCTTAGCTGAGAACTAGGTCCACGTTCGATGCTTGGGTGAGCTGCGGTGTGGTGAGGCCGGTATGTGGATCGGGCAGTCTAACGGTGCCGCGATCGGAACGAACCTTGGGGCGACGGGGGTTTATATCTTCCATTATCGAGTAGGGTGTTTCGAAATTTTCCAATCATCGAAGCCCTCCGAAGCCCTCCGAAGCCCTCCGAAGCCCTCCGAAGCCCTCCGAAGCCCTCCGACGCGATCCGCCAAATAGGTCGGACTGAAAAGGAATGCCCGCCGCATGAAGATCCCTAGACTCATCCTTCTCGTAGTCCTCGCCATTCCTTCGCTTGCGCAAGTAGAGGACAGCGTGTTGGAGACAACGCGTGCAGCCCTCGAGAGTCGGTTGCGAGCGGAGAAAGAAAGAGGGGAGGGAGCGGTCGAAGCTTGGAAGCTCGAGGCCAGTCTTTGGGATCTTCTCGGAAAAGGCTCGGCGTGGCGTGCGCGGGACGCCCGGCGCAAAGCCCTAGAGCTCGAACAGGAAATGGGCTTGGACCGGAGGGCTCGAGCTGCAGTAGTGGCTGCGTTGGTCGATGCGAAGAAGCTCAGGTCTGGGGGCCCGTCGGGGTTCACGGAAGATATCTCCGCGGAAGGGAAGTCGATTCTAGAAGCGATCGAGCTTCATCTGCCAGATGGTCACAGCGCCATTGCTGAAGTGGAGCTCTCAGTCGCACTTGCCGAGTCGCGTAAGAGCCTGGACAAGAGCGTTTCCGGTTTCAGTGGCCTTGGGCTGGTTCCCGGGAGCTGGGGCAGCGCCGAGGACGCGATCCACGCGTTTTCGCTCTTTAGCTATGCAAAAGTAGGTGGAGGTGGGGACCCACTGAAGGCGAAGAGGGCGCTTCAGGATCGTATTATGGCCAATGCGGGCAAGTCTGCGAGGGAGCAGGCGATGGACCGCATTCACCGCGTCTACGTGCTTCACCTCTCCGGTGATTTTGAAGGTCTGAGCGATGAGCTCGAACTGCTATCCAGCGAGCTCGTGGCCGAACTGGGGCCTTATCCGGGCGTTCAATTTGGCGTCAATCGAAGCGGGGAGGAGCAAGTCAATCTCCGCACCATCTACGAAGGTCTCCAGCGAAAGGGCGAGTCGCCAGATGTGGGGCTCACCAGGCTCAACAGGGCCTATGTGAAGGCTGTGAGGGACAGCCGCGGTACAACTCATCCAGCGATGGCGCGGGCCTACAGCGCAACGGGATCCGCAGCTCTGCTCGGTGGAGACTATCGCACCGCCACCCGCCGTTTGAAGCAAGCGCTCAAGCTGCGCCGGGAGATCTCGACGGACAAGTCCGTCTGGGTTCCTTTCGATCTCCTGCAGCTTGCGATCTGCATTCATATGCAGGGCGGCGTAGAGTCGGCCGCGGCGGGGTTTGAGCTTGCGGCAGCGCTCTATCGAGATCTTCTTTCTGGGGGGAAACGTGCTGGCGCCTTTGACGAGCTCCCTACGGACTTGGCGCTTGGGGCCCTTGCTGGAGCGGAGCCGGGCGATCTCCACTACCGAGACGAGCGAATTGACCGCTGGCTCAAGGAGGCTCCCACACTGGGTGAGCTGAAGAAAATGCTCAGTCAGCAGCAGGCCACCGGCAAGAGGAGCCGGCAGAAAGCTGACGGCCGGGAGCATAAGCCGAGCCTAGCTGACACCATGCGCTTGATTCGCGACCTTGAGCGCGAGGAAGAGCGCGCTGAGGCCGAACGCCGAGGGGAAACGCCTCCTGCACCGGATCCCAAGGCGGCCTCCGCACGGGCCCGGGCAAAGTCACCTGGAGTCGTTGCGATGGATCGCGTGTTGCCGATCCTCGCGCAGGCACGGAGGCATCGTGCGACAGGGAGCTTCACCAAGGCGCTTGCTTCTTACGAGGAACTCCAGTCGTCTTTGGCCAGCGTGGTCGCGGCAGCGGAGTCTGCGACCCATGAGGTGGACGCCTGTGAGATTCAGCTGGAGAAGGCCATTGTCCACGACCTGCTGGGGCAAACGGAAGCAGCGGAGCAGCTTCTCCGGAAGACCCTTGAGGAGGTAAGAGCCATCAAGACCGGTGGCCGACGGGTTGCGTCGGGAATCTCTTTCCACCCGGAGTCCAGTCAGGTTTTTGTGCAGCGCGAACTGCTCACGCGGCTTGTCCTAGTCCTGGAGCGTGACGGCCGCACGGTGGAGGCGGACGTTCGACGTCGGGAGTTGGGTGCGGTCCATAGGCCAGGGGCGGGCGCCGATGCGGATCTGTCCGGCCTAGGCGGGCAAATGGGGGAAATGATGGCCGCGCTACGGGGGGCGAGACCGATCGTGGAGCGCAGCATCGACATGAAGCGCGCCTTTGTGGATGGCGACTACGAGCAGGTTATCCGGCACGTGAATGCACGCCTCAAGCGCCGGCTGCCCGCTGACTCGGTGGCAGAGCTGGAGGCGCTGCGGGCGGAAGCGTCTCTCCTGAGCTTCCGTTCGAGGGGCGATATGGCCCTTGCTTCGGCATGGGTGAAAGACCGGCCCAAGCGTACGTGGAGCAAGAAGAAGGACATCAGGAGGAGACATCCCATCGAGCGCGCGCCGATCATCGAGATCAAGGGTCAACCCACGGCCCCAGCACCAGCCCAAGCCAAACGCCCGGCTCGAACCCCCTTTGCCGCCCATTGCACGCTCCTTGAAGCGCGCATTCTCAGGGAGCAGGGACAGGGCGACTATGCCGCCGCAAAGTTGAAGAACCTCCTAGAGCCCCTGCGGGAGCTTCAGCAAGAGGATGGTGAGGAGTCGATCGATTACCTGCGGGTGTTGGTGGCTGTGGAGGCCGAGCTCGCCGCCTGGACCTCCGCTGAATCGGAGGCGATTGCGAGCGCGCGGGCTGCTGTGAAGAGCGCCAAGCAGTTGCGTGGGCAGTCGCCGTGGCTGAAAGGACGCGCGACGATCGACAAGGATCCGAAGACGGAGGCAGAGAAACTGCAGCATCGACTGATCCGCCAGAGTGGGCAGGACCCACAGGACTTGGTACGGCAGGTTGAGGCCCAGGCGAAGGGTTCACTACTCGCCCTGCAGGGTGGGCGTGACCTTGAGCGAGAAGCGGAACTGGGCCGGGTGGCTAGGCCCTACCGTCTGCTCGCGGAGCTGCTGCTCAAGAAGGCGGACGCGGCCAGCCGAGCCGAGGCAGTACAGCTACTTGGGGATCTGCGAGAGTTGTTCGTGGGGTCCCCGGGTCCAGAGCCCTTTGCCGTAGATGCCACTCTCGCCGCTGCAATGGCGGATGATTCAGCGCGGCGTGAAGATGCCTTGGCATTGGCTAGGGATCTCATCGATCAGTTGGATGGAGAGCGGCGTGGGGTCCTGGGGGACGAGATTGACACGGCTCGCTGGCAAACGGGGCGGCTGCTGGCGGGGGACCCCTATCAGATCGCCGCTGACGTGGTGCTCTCTGATGTAGTCGGAACGGCGAAGCCCCTGGAGGAGAGTGCTACCCGTACGCAGGGTGTTCTCGATCTCGTGGAGCGCGGCCGCGGCCTCGCCTACCTCCGATTGATGGGGAAGGACTCGGCGGACCTGGGAGAACTTGCGCTGGCTAGGATGGCAGCCTCCGGTGACAAGCAGGTCTCCGACGGCTACAGCGCAGCCTTGCAGCGCGTGAATGCGGCGGAGGAGGCGATCGCCCGCTTGGACGCGGAGCTGTCGAAAGAGTCGGTCGGCAGCCAGGTCGGGGCGCTAGCCGAGCAGAGGGTTGCCCTCCTGGAGCAGCGCCGCGAGGCGCAGGCGCAGCTGCAGATCATTGCCGAGCCATTCCTGCGGCATCCGGCTAGGACGGTCCTCGGCTATGCCGAGAGCCGTGAGCATCTTCGCCAGGGGGAGCTCCTGCTCTACTATATCGTTGGGGAGAGTCGTTCCTGGGTGGTCTATTCGCTGGGCGGCGGCGACCCGCGGGCTCTACCGCTCCGTTGGCCTGACGGACGACACGTGACGCATGATGAGCTCGAGCTCGGTGTCGGTGATCTACTTGGTGCGATCGCTCCCGGCCTCCAGGTGCAAGAGCCAGCACAGGGCAGTCCCACGTTGTCGCAGCTCGCGTATGCACTACTTCCAGTGCACGTTCGCAAACAGCTGACGCAGGCGACGCGTGTGCTCATCGTACCGGACGGACCGCTGCATGGACTGCCCTTCGAGGTGCTTCCAGTGGTGGAGGGCGATGAGACGGCGAAGGGCCTTTGGCTGCACACATACCCTGCAGTCATCAGCGGGCCTTCCCTTACGGCGCTTCTCCTGGCGCGTACGGCGCCCAAGCCACTCGCCCGGTCTCAGCAGGAGGTGCTCGCCATTGGCAACCCGGCATTCGCTGAGGGCCGCTCTCCTTCACGAACTGGCTCCGCGGGAGAACTCCGATGGGCTCAGTTGCTCGAGCTTCTCGGAAGCTTCCAACCCCTGGAGTTCTCCGGGGTTGAGGCCGAGGCGGTGGTACGGCTCGTCAAGACTGCGCGCTCAGAGGCCGATGTTGTATTTCTCAGCGGCAGCGGCGCAAGCGTGGAGGGCATCGATCAGGCGCTGGAGGGGCCCCGTTTCCTGCACTTTTCAACCCACGGAGTTTCCCTTGGTGCGCCGTTTGTCCGCGACTCGTGCCTGGCCCTCGCGGGTGCGGGCGGGGATCCTGGCGAGGGCCTGCTCAGCCTAGGTGCGATTCTCGACAACTGGTCGGGGCGGCTGGACTCCACCGAGCTCGCCGTCTTGAGCGGCTGCAGGACGGCGGCAGGAACGATCGAATCGGGGAATGGAGCGATTGCGCTGTCGTGGGGCTTCTTGTTTGCCGGTGCACGCTCCGTGCTAGCGACTCGCTGGAACCAAGACAATGGCGCGGCTCCCCTGTTCATGGCGCGGTTCTACAGCAACATCCTCGGGCTCCGCGGGGATGCGATGCCCAAGGCAGACGCACTCCTTGAGGCAAAGCGCTGGATCGCGACTCTGGACCGTCGAACCGCCCGCGAGTCGAGCCTTGCGTACTTCAACGGAGAAGACGTGACGGAATCTGTGGAGCAGATCGAAGACAGCGGCTACTGGGCGGAAGAAATTTACGCGGCTCCGCGTATTTGGGCCGCCTATCTGCTCACCGGAGACATGGATTGAGTCGCTGCGATTCGTGGATTTGGCCCTCGCCATGCCCTACTGCCGCCGTCCCTAAGTAGCCTGTTCCCATGATTGTTGTCCTAAGAAGGAGCGTGCGCTTGGCAACGCTGGCGCTGGTCCTTGGGTTGGCTGCGGCCTCGCCCGCGTTGGTTGCGGAAGAGCGGGCATTGCCCCAAGGGAAGAGGGCGCCTCAGGGAGGAAAGAGCGCGGGGCAAACAGGTGCCAAGAAGGAGTCGGTGCCATGCGTGGACTTGCCCACCCGCAGTGGGGACAAGCTTGCCTACGGGGAACGCAAGTCAAGTCGTGGGGACGCCTGCTGTGAAGGGCTGTACGAGCAGCTGACTTCTGCACAGTACCCCACGGGGCAGGTCGAGGTGATCGGCTACTTTTTGACTGCTCGAGGCTTCGAGCCTGCGCAGGATCGGGTCATTGAACTCGTCGTTCCCGCCAGCGAGCAGCAGGCGCATGTGTCGGCCACACTCGTGAGTCCGAACGTTCGCTATCGAATGGATGGCCTCGTCGGAGGAGTCGCCGCCGGGGAGCCCTTGAATCCTCAAGTGGACGGACAGTCGACAGGCCGTGTTGCATTTCATTGGGACCTCAGCGTGCTGGATCGCGTGCAGGAACGTGCCTCGCAGAAGATTCGCTGGCAGAACATCATGACGGTGGCCTTCCAGGAGGATCGGCCTATCGGGAACGCGCGTGGGCGGGTCTACATTCCAATGCACGTGAATCCTCCCGCGCCCACCGGGTCTGGGGCGGAAGCGCCTGAGCCCGCTCCAGAGGCAGAAGGCCTGGTTCAGGTCGACATCATGGTGCGGGCTATCGGGGGGAGTATCCCGCGCGTCACGGGGAAGTGGATTCGCCTCGCAGATCCGAAGACGTCGATCACCCCAAAGCTCGAGCAGACAATCGGTAGTGATGAGGTCTGCTGGATGACCGTTGAGCTTCCAAGCGGCTCGGGCACGTGGATGCTTCGTCTCTATTCTGAATCGACCGAACGTCGCGAGTTTCAGCGCCTGTTCGTCCAGGCCCCCGAGGCTGCCTTTCTGTCGCCGCTTAGGAAGCGCCCTGACGTTCTAGAGGTGAAGGGACATGACGATTGACAACAGAGTCCACAGTTTAGTGAATGCACCTGAATCCGAGATCGTCACGGGTAGCCCCGTGGATCGGCTGGCGGAGATCAACGCACTGCGTGAGCTCCATGCGCTCAGGCAGGGGCAAAAGCCCAAGAGCAAGGGGCCTCTTGTCGTTGCGGTCCTTGGGGTACTGTTGCTCCTGGTGGGCGTTGCCAGCCTGTGGGTCTTGAAGCCCGCTGCCGTTGCCCATGTGGATCTCGTCACGTCGCGAGCGAGATTCGCACTGAGTCCCGACGCCGAGCCCCTGGTTCTGGGGCTCGGTCTATCCGGCCTGTCCATTGAGATGAGGGGAAAGCTCCGGGTGATGGATGACCCTTTCCTCGACGGCAACCAGGCTTGGGCGTCGCTGCGGTTTGCGTGCGGCGAAAGTCCCGACGAGCCGACTGCGCAAGACTCGATCATGATCGAGCGCATTGAGATTCCAGCGGGCGCCGAGTGGTCGGTGGACGCCACCCGTTGGCCAACGCTTGGGATGATCATTCACAGCCCAGACAAGGTGATCGTTCAAGTCCACGCCCCCGAAAGCGCGAACATCATGAGTGGCACGGAGGAGCGGGGTGGCCAGGCCCCCTTGGACGTGCTGGCCGGAGCGATCAAGATTGCTGCCGCTGCTGAAACGGACCTACGAATCGACATCCATGGATGGGATCACTCCGACAGTCTGTCAGGATTCGAGTTCTACCACGCAACGGGCGCGCGCATCGCGGGTTTCGAATTCGAGGAGCCAGTGCCCGGGGGACGCGATGGACAGACCCGCTACCTTTCGGCAATCCAATCCGGCAGCGTCGCTTTCAGCACGGCGAACGGCACGGAAATTCTCCGCGAGCTACGTTTCCGTGAGAGGCTTGAGGCCAAGCAGGTGGATGGGAAGCTCCTTCGTTTGCGGCTCATCGACGGTGGCCTGGCCGCTTCCTTGACTGGCGAAGTACGAGGCTTGCAGCGGGGATCGAGCGGGGAAATGAACTCTGCTATGCCGACGTTGTTCCAGTACGTGGTCGGGGAAGATGCCCGTGGCTACCTATCGTCGATGGTGGGGTACCTGATTGTGTTGATCATCGCCTCGATCATTGCGCACGTAATACGGAAATGGGGCGGCTCCGCGAGTGCCGCGGAAATCGCTGAGGGATTTACCCAATGATTCCCATGTTGGCCGCATGTATTGCTTTGGCGAGTTTGGGTCCCGCAAGCCAGGGGCCGCTGCCGGAGCTGGACCTGCGACGATCCGTAGAACGGAGCACCGTTGCGATCAAGATCTACAACACCAGGCTCGACCGCGAAGTGGAGACCGGAGCCGGTTCCATCGTCGCTGACGACGGTGAGTGGCTCACGATTTCCACGGCGGCCCACGTCTTGGCTCGTGCCAAGGCCAAGGACGTGCGGGTGCGTGTCCTTGCCCACAAGCACGTGGTTTGGATCGAGGCGGAGACCATAGGCAACCTTCCGCCTGCTGATGCGGAGGCCACGGAAGATGTGGGGTTCCTGCGGATCAAACGTGGGCTGACAGAGTTTGCGGAGGGAGCGCCCCTAGGCGGGGTGACGTTTGCGCCAGCCTCCGCCGTTGAGGCCGGTGTGCCTTGCTGGGCGTACGGCTACGATCTTGACAATGGCGGCATGCGCTGGGCTTCAGGGCGAGTGACCGGCCTTCGTGGGCGCGCGATTGAGTTCAATGCGCCGGAGGTGCGTCCTGGGTGGTCAGGGGGGCCGCTGGTCATTGGGCTTGGACCCATCGGCATGACCCTGCGGCGCACAAGCGTTGGGGGAGGTGGGCTTGGGGTCACCCGGCAGAGAATCGCTGAGATCG
>CAYWNK010000053.1:0-26487 GCA_964459495.1 uncultured Planctomycetaceae bacterium | reverse complement strand
TCGGAGGGGGAAGGGTGGGGCGGGGCGGCTTACTTCGACTCGGCTTCCGCAGGTCGCGGATCCTTGACGAGCTTGCCGCTCACCAGCACCCCGGTGACGCGGGAGCTGGGTTGGAACGGCTGGCCGCTCCAGAGCACGAGGTCGGCGTCCTTGCCGGCCTCGACGGTGCCGACGCGGCCATCCAGGCCGAGCATCCGCGCAGGTGTAGTTGTGACGGCGGCGAGCGCCTCATCGAAGGTCAGGCCGCCGCGCATCGCGTAGCCCGCCTGGGAGTCAAGGGTGCGGCCGAGGCTCGTGCTGCCGTGGGCCGAGAGCGCCAGGGGTACGCCCTGGTCCTGGAGTAGCTTCGCCACGTTCCAGGCCATCATCGATCCTTCGCCGCCGCGCCCGCTAGCGGGGAACGGCGGAAGCACCACGCCCGCGCTGCTGCGCACGAGCAGGGCCGGCTCCTTCCAGGCCTCGGCGGCCGCATCCAGGATCAGGCGCATGTCGCCAAAGCCCTCCGCCGCCATTTCTTCTTTGAGGAAGATCGCGGTGCGGATGTCGGCCGTGGTCCAAGCCTGGATGAAGAGGTTCACGTTGCCCGCCAGAACGGCGCGCAGCACGTCGGCCCCGGGACCTTCGAGCTCGGGAAACTCTGCGGCGAGGGCGGCGTCAAAGAACGACTTGCGCCACTCCCACTCGACCCCCATGCGGGTCGTGGGGCGCCGGTTGTAGAACGAGGTCGGGCGGCCGAATGCCGGGCTGTTGCCGCTGGAGGGGGAATCCCCCATCGCACCGCGCAGCACCGGAGTGCCGTCGAGGACCAGGTCGTCGAGGGTGCCCTCACCGAGGGTTTTCATGGCGACCGACAGGCCGCCGATCACGTTGCGGTCGGGCGTGGAAGCGAGCACCGTTGTGATGCCCACGCGGGCCTGCCTGCGCCAGCGCCGGTCGAAGGGGTCGACCGAGTCGCGCACGGACATGTCCGCGGCAACCTCACGGGTTTCCTCCACCATGCTGCGACTCGACACCAGCCGCGGCGACATGTCGATCATGCCTGCCGTCACCGCGCCCGCGCGCAGGCTGTCGCCGTCGGCGCTGCCGCCGGGGGTGATCGCGACAATCTTGCCGTCCGAAACCTGGACGAGCGCGTTCTTGACGCTCTGGCCGGGGGCCGTGTGAACGACGTCGGCGAAGATGGTGTAGCTGCTGGATTCCCCTTCCTGAAAGGAAGCGGAGAAAGCCGTGGCGGGGGCCGCAAGGGCCAGGGCCGCGCTCGCCGCGAAGAGCTGGGCGGGGATCATTGGTCGTCTCCGGAATGGACTTGCCGGCCACCGCTCCAAACGGTCAGCACGCGGCTCGTGAGTTCGGTGGGAGGCCCGCTCCACAGCACCAGGTCGGCGTCGAGGCCAGCAGCCACGTCGCCCACCCGATCCGAGACGCCGGCGATGGCGGCGGCGTCGGCGGTCAGTGCACGCCAAGCGACCTTGGCATCCAGACCAGCCCGGGTGCAGGCGGCGGCGGACAGGCGCAGGCTGCCCGGCCCGTTGCGCGGAGCGTCCAGGCCAAAGCCAAAGGGCACACCCAGCTCGGCCAGGCGCTTGGCGGACTCCACCAGGTGGAAGGTCGTGCCCGGCGTAAAGGGCGCGAAGATCACGCCCAGCTTGGCGTCGGCCACAGCCTCGGCGACCTCGCCGGTGCGCGTGCCGGCCGCGATGGCTCCCTTCATGCCGTGGCGCTTGGCGAAGGCAGCGGCGCGCGCGATCTCGGCCCGGCTAGAGGCCTGCAGCAGCACCGGCAGCTCGCCCGCGACGGCTTTCGCAAATCCGCCCTTGGGCTCGGCGAGCTGGTCTTCCAGCAGCGCCAGCGCGCCCGAGTAGCTCGAGCGGAAGCCGTTGGGGTAGCGCGTCGGAGCGCCGAAGAAGAAACCGGCGCCGGCGGCTTGGGCCGGCTGCTCGATCTCGGAGAACATCTCCGAGCTGAAGTTCAGGTGCAGGTGAGCACCAATGCTCAGCAGCTCGCCGCCCGACGGTTTGACGACCGCGGTGCGCCCACCCGAGAGCAGGCGGCCGCCGGGGGTCAGCACGACCGTGGTCACGCCGCCGGCGGTCATGCGCGCCAGATCCGGGTGATCGCGGCGGAAGCCCATGGCCACCTGGGCGTCGGGCATCAACCAACGGGTCGCGTCGAGGCGCTCTTTTTCAAGGCCGGTCGAGTCGGCGAGGGCCACCATGCCGGCGGACAGATGTCCTTCGACCTCGGTGACCGAAGCGCCCTCGGGCAGGCTGCCCGCGGCGCCAACCGATGCGATCTTGCCGTCCTTGATGACAACGTGGCCGCCTTCGAGCACCGAGCCGTCGGCCAGGTGGATCGAGGTCGGCTGCAGCACGAAGCCGGCGTCTTGGGGCGCGCCGAGCGCGCTGGCGCAGAGCGCGGCGCCGGCCAAGAGGCCGGACCAAAGGTGCGCGGGGGTGAGGGAGATCATGGACTTACTCCTTGGGCGCCACGACAACGCGGCCGGCGGACAGGGCGTATTCAACGCGCGTGGTCGAGGAAAGCGGGTCGCCGTTGAGCACGAGCAGGTTGGCGCTGCGGCCGCGCTGCACGCTGCCGATCTGGTCGGCGCAGTCGAGGTAGCGGGCGGCGCCCGAGGTGATCGCGGCCAGCGCCTTGTCGGCGTCCAGCCCGTGCCCGACGGCGAGCGCCGCCAGCAGGGGGAGGTCACGGGCAGCGGTGGTTCCGCCGCTGCCGATCAGCACCGGCACGCCGGCTTCGTCGAGCTCCGCGGCGAGGGCCAAACCCTGGCCTTCGCGAACCCCCAGGGACCTGGCGCCCTCGGGGTCGGGAAAGACGATGACGGGAATCCGGCGCTCGGCCAGTTCGTCAGCGACGTGCATGGCTTGGGTGCCTCCGGCGACGATCAACCGAACGGAGGGAAAGCGCTTCAAACCCTTGAGCAGTTCGCGCAGGACCGAGGCGCGCTCGGCGTGAACGATCAGCGGGATCTGGCCGGTGGCGACGCGCGCGAAGACCTCGTCTTCGGGGTTGTACTTGGGCTGGCGCGGACGCTTGGGGTCCTTGTGGGACTTGTCCTTGTGCTCCTTGCCCTTCTCCTTCGCCTCTTTGACCTTCTTGTCGCGGTCCTTCTTGGCCTTCTTGAAGTCCTTCTCGAGCTTCTTCTCGAGTTCAGCGATCTCCTTCTCCCAGGCCTCCAGGTCGGCGCGGTACGAGACCTGGGACTGGTCGTACTTCAGGCCGGACTCGATCTCGCCGACGAGCTTGTCGACGTCTTCGATGCGCTCGATCGCGTCCTCGCCCAGCGTGAGGTTGGCGCCGACGCCGGCGTCCGCCAGCAGCGGCATCTCGCCCTCCAAGGTCGAAACCAATGCGCCGAGGCCGCCGATGGCGGTGCGAGCGCCCACCTGGACGCGCGCGTTCAGCACTCCGGCGTGCGCAGCTTCGCGGGCCGGCCCAAGGGTCATGCTCGGGTCGTAGCCATCCACGCTGCGGGTCGCGGCGTCGCTGCCACGGTCCGTGCGGGCAGCGTTGGACAGACCGAGGGAAGACCACGGATCGAGAAAGGCGGCGCAGACGACCTTGCCCTTGAGCAGGGTGGCCCCCTCGGGAGCCTCGAGGCCCTCGCCGACCGCGACGATCACTCCGTCGCGCACGAGCACTTGCCCGGGCTCGAGCACCTTGCCCGGCCGCACGATCACTTTGTCAGCCGAGACGAAGACGTGCTCCGGCTTGGCTTCAGCGGTCTCGGCGGCAGCATCTTCGGCGCCGCTGTCCTGAGTGTCGGGTGCAACGGGATCCTGCACGCTGGCCTGAAGCATGCCGGCCAGCAGGAAGAGGGCCCCGCCGGCCCAGAATTTAGGAAGGTGCATCACGCGCTCTCCGACCGTGTGGAGATCACCATTCTTGGAGATCAAGGGGGGTTCCGCAGGGAGCCCAGCGGGGTGCGCTGGGGCAGCCTGGCGGACTGGTTGTTCCGGCGCCGAAGACGGCGCCCTGGGATTGTGAATAGCGGCGGCCTAGATGGCCAAGGCCCTGGTACGTAAACCCTTGAAATTCAGCCACCTACGATCCGCTTACGGGCCCGATCTCGAACTGAGGCCGGCATGTGTCCCAGGTGGACTCATGAAATTGGGGGAAGTTGGGGAATTCAGGTTCCCCACCGTTCGTCCGGTGCGGACTTCGGGCTGTATGCTTGGAATGCGAGCCCCCAAGTCCGTCCACCCGCTCCTGCTCGAGCCCACCTACTGGCGTAACCGCCTGCAGGGTCTAGGCTTGGAGCGCACGGGAATCACGGCGCACCACCGCCCTGACCTGTCCGGGAAGGGGCGTGAAGTGGTCGAGTTCCGGATGGATACCCCGGACGGCGCCCGTCTATGGGGCCTGATCGCCCGCCCCGCATGGGCCCAAGGGCCGCGCCCAGCACGGATCCGCAGCGTGGGGCCCGCCGAGCGGCCGCAGCTCGACCCGGACGCCGTCGAAAATGGATACGCGGAGATCGTGTATCAGGAACCGGCCGGTCGACGGCTCGAGGACCGGGTCATGGACGCCCTCCGCATCCGGCGCATCGCTGCCCGATCCGAGGGCGTGGACGCCGATCAAGTGGGCTTCCAGCATCTCTCGGGCGGCAGCTGCCCCGACGAAGTGCTGATCGCCGAGCGCTTGCTCGACGGCCGCTTTGCCTAGCGGGACGGCCACCCGCGACATTCCGATACGACTGACAGCGATTCGCCGCCGAGAGATTTTAACCGATCGTTTCAGAACCGGATTTCGAGCCGTCGATAGCCCGACCATGAACATCTCGAACATCTCAGCGGCGGCCTCCGCCCAAGTGGCTTCGTCAACCAACCTCCAGCAGAGCGTCGCCGTGGCGGCCAATGCCCAGGACCACGATCGCGCCGAAGGCAAGGCAGCCGTGCAGCTCATCGATTCAGCGTCCCTGGCCCAGACCACAGGCAAGGGCGGCCAGGTCGACGTCACCGCATAGGGACAGCACGGATGGGGGTGAGCGGCCCAGGTCGACAGCCCCCAGCCGCCGAGAGCAACGGCCCCGAGCGCAGCGATGCGCTGGCGCAGGCTCAACCTTACGCGCCCGATAGGCGCAGGAACCTGAGTAAGTCTCCGGGGACAAAGAGTGCACCGCGCGGGCGGCTGTACTATAGGCCTTCGATGTCGGTTCCCCCGCAGAGCGCGAGCACCCACGGGGCACCTGGCCTCAAGCCCATCCTGGCCGAGCGATACCTCGCCGTACGGCGGCGTACGCAAGCATTGGTGGCGCCCCTCTCCCCCGAGGACTGCGTCGTCCAATCGATGGAGGACGCGAGTCCGGCCAAGTGGCACCTTGCCCACACGACCTGGTTCTTTGAGACCTTTGTGCTGGGGCTCGACGGGGACTACGAGCCCTTTCATCACAGCTACAACTACCTCTTCAACTCCTACTACGACACGGTCGGCGAACGCCATGCGCGCCCCCACCGTGGACTGCTCACGCGCCCGAGCCTGAGCGAGGTGCAGGACTATCGCCGTCACGTCGACGCGTGCATGCAGCGCCTGCTGGACCGCGGCCCGCTCGCCCCCGAGCTGGAAGCACGGGTTGTGCTGGGGCTGAATCACGAAGAGCAACACCAAGAGCTGCTCGTCACCGACGTGCTGCACCTGCTCTCGTGCAATCCCCTGCAGCCGGCCTACGAGCCCGACCCGCGCATCGCCGAGCCCTACCCGGAGACCGCACAGACTTGGCGCAGCTATGCGGGCGGTCTCGCGTCGATCGGTCACCGCACCGCCGCTTTTGCTTACGACAACGAAGGCCCCGCACACCGGGTTTGGCTGGAGCCTTTCGAGCTCGCCTCCCGAACCGTGACGACGGCCGAGTACCTCGAGTTCGTCGAGGCTGGTGGCTACGACGAGGCCCGCTGGTGGCTCTCCGACGGCTGGGCCTGGCTGAGCAGAAGCGGAGTCAGGGCGCCCATGCATTGGCGCAACGGAGGCGAGGGTGGCTGGTCCACCTTTACGCTGCACGGGCGAGCGGCCTTGGATCCCAATGCTCCCGTGATGCACCTGTCGTTCTACGAGGCCGACGCCTACGCCAGATTCCGCGGCGCGCGACTCCCCCGGGAAACCGAGTGGGAGGTAGCCATGCGGAGCGAAGCCGGAACCGGCTCGCCGGCTGAGCTCCCCGGCGGCGAGGTTTGGGAGTGGACGATGAGCCCCTACGTCCCCTACCCCGGCTATGCACCCGCCAGCGGAGCGCTCGGTGAATACAACGGCAAGTTCATGAGCGGCCAGATGGTCCTGCGCGGATCGTCGATCGCCACCGCACCGGGTCACGCACGGGTGACCTACCGCAACTTCTTCCCGCCCGAGGCACGCTGGCAGTTCAGCGGCCTGCGCCTGGCGCGCGACGGAAGCTAAGGAAGCGCTAGTCCCCGCCGATTGGCAGAGCCTCCGGATTCGATTCCGCTGGCGCCGGCCTTTTGCGCTTCTCCATCGGCGCATGGCAGCCCTGATCGGTCGCGGGTACCGGCAGGGCGTCGACGCTGCCGTAGGCAGCGTCGAAGGGGCGACCGACGGGCAGCTACTCGCCGCGACGGGCACAGGCCCGGTGGGTTCATCCCTGTCGACCGGCGAACGAAAGAAGGCCCCGAGGTCGAACCTCGGGGCCTTCTTCGATTCGGGGCTGGGCGCCCCCCGGGCGCTGCGGACCTAGGGCTGGAACGTGACGCTCAGGCCGTTGGAGAAGTTGAAGCCAGAACCGCCGCCGGGGGCGTCGCGGAACCAGAACTGGAAGTTCTGGGTCTCACCGGCAACCAGGGCGGGCGTGCCCGCCGGCAGGTTTTGGTTGTCGACCAGGAACGTCGCCATGCCACCTGCGTCGGTCAGCCCGGCGGGGAAGCGAACGATGTTGCCGCCGACGCACAGGAAGCCGTTCCCCAGGGAGGTTTGGACCTGCGTGTCACCGTAGAAGAACAGGCCGAACTGGTTCGTGGCCGCGCCCGTCGCGACGAGCTCGAGGTCATTGGCACCCAGGCCCACCGATCCGTTGTTGGAGATCGTTGCGCCCGAGATCGAGAACGAGTTCGGGGTCGACACGCAGTAGTTCGAAGCGCCGCCGCCGTCGAAGTTCAGCTGGGCGATGGTGGTCGCCCAGGTGTTGTTGTTGCGAGCCCGCTCCTGGATCGTCCAGAAGGTGCCATCGACGGGGTCGAGGCTGGTCAGGCTGTAGTCGCCCCAACGGTTGCGGCCGAAGCCGTCCAGGTTGTTGTACGGACCCAGCCCAGCGCGGTACTCGAACGGCACGCCCATCTCGCCAGGGGGGTCGCTGGCGCGGCGTCCGGTGACCCAGGCCCCCGCGAACATGCTGGGGCTAGTGGCCGAGAAACCGATCACAACGTCGCCCGCCTCGTTCACCGCAATGGTCGGGAACAGGAAGTACATCACCGGATCGTTGATGGTTCCGAACTGCACCGCCGCGCTGAGATCACCGGGGTCCACCTCGTACCAGCGCGCCCCCGACCGCGTCATCGATGCGACGCAGTGGGTCGTCCAGATGCTGCCGTTGATGTAGACCGCGTTCATCAGGCGGTCCCCCACCGTATCCAGGGGCGTGGTGCTGCCCATCGAAGGAGCATCGGGGGGGCTGTTGTGGTTCTGGACCGTGACGAAGCCCACGTTTTGCAGGGTGGGGTTGGTCAGCGGCGGATTCACCCGGCGGACGCGCAGGCGGTTGACCCCGTTGACCGAGATGCAGTACGCCCCGCCATCGTCTTCGTAGTGAACGGCGGGCTGGATCGCGCCTTCGAAGGTGAGGTTGCGGAACGCAGTCACCGTGCCGAGGCTCGGGTTCGCGGCCACAAGGGGCGCCTTATCGATCGCGAAGATCGTCATCCGCGCGGGGCCGGAGCCGGCCGGGAACACGCCCGTGTAGATGCCGCGCTCGTCGACGCCAAGCGTCGGGTAGTCGGGGAACGTCCCCGCATCCGCGCCCAGGTCGGTGATGAAGTTGAAGCGGAAGAAGCTACCCGTGGGATCCGAGGTCGTGGAGACCGCGAAGAACAGCTGGTTGTCAAAGTCCGAGGCCAGGATGATCCAGCGCTGGGAATCGGGGTCGAAGACCACCCGCGGATCGCCGACGCCGGACGAGTTCAGGAACCCGGCGAGTCCGGTGTTCACCAACCGCACGCCGGTCGCCTTTTCGTAGATCGAGATGTTGGAGTTCACCGACGCGACAAAGTGGTCGGGTCCAACCGCCCCTACGGTGTCGGGCGGGATCGAGAACGCACCTGCGTTGCCGAAGCGCGGCCCGTTGAAGTCCTGCAGCAGGGTCGGAGCGGTGCCGCCGCCACCGAGAAACGACGTGGTGGTCGTCGTGGTCGCCTGCGCGCCCGCGGCCCCAAGGCCACTGGGGGCGCGGTTCGCGGAGCCTGCGCCGGGGGGAGCGAACGCGGGCTGGTCGAAATCACCGGTGCCCTCCTCCCAGATCAGGCCAGCGAAGCGCGTGCCGGTCAGCTTGGTATCGTGCTCCACATCCTCGAAGTGCACGAGCTTCTCGACGCCATCGGCTCCGACAAAAGCGAGGTCGTCCAGGGCGAAGAAGCCCGACCCGTTGACGGCCACGCGGCTCTCGAAGACCACGCGATCGACGCCGCTCAGCGGCAGCGCGAAGAACGCCATCGTGTCGCCGATCGCTTCGTGCCACTCGGTGCGCTGCACCTCGGCCCCTTCCAGGTATCCGATGGCGCGCACAGCGGGCGACCACGAACCCTCGGGGCCCATGCCGGCGATCCAGACGCCCGACAGATCCACGACCTCGTCGAAGCGGATGCCCATCGAGGTATCGCCCCACTTGTTGCTGACAAGGTGGGTGCCCGAGTGGGCGCGGCCCGAGCGACTCAAGCCGGGCACCACCCACGTGCCCTGGGCCCCGCGACGCATGCGCCTGCCCGCCTCGGGGTCGGCGACCTTGGCTTCACGCTCAAAGACCTCGTCCCAGCCACCGACGCCCATGGACTCGACGGCCCAATCCGGGACACGCTCACCCAGGTGAAATTCCGGCTCATCGAGGGCCTGGACAGTGGACGGCTCCCCCGGTGCGGGGACGATAGCCACGTCGGATTGGGTTCCCTGGCGGAGCTGGGGACCTGCGAACGATAGGGAGGCCGCAAGCGGCACGAGGCCTACGCAAAGCGCGCGGTGCTTGAAAGAGTTCATCTGAGTGCTGGGGGTGGGGAAGGATGTCCCGCCCAACCGACGGCCAGGGGGATGGGGACGGCCTCGTAGACGGTCGCGGGGATCCACCGGTTCCGGCGGAATCGGGATCTAGCCGCGGGGTTGCCGCAGCAGGACAAGGCCTCACTGGATGGGTACGCTGCCCGCCCGAATTGCGGGACTGGAATCCAGGAAGCGAATTCCGCCGGACGCGAGACCCAAAGTGCGACAACATCAAGAGAGCCTGCTCATCGAAACCCCCGGACGCGGCCTCGTCGAGCTGACCGAGCGCATCGCGGACATCGTTCGGCGCAGCGGCATGACCGTCGGCCTCGCCACCGTGTTCTGCCGGCACACTTCGGCCAGCCTCGTGCTCGCCGAGAACGCCGACCCGAGCGCCAGCCGGGATCTGCTCGACTGGCTCGAGCGCATCGCGCCGGACGGGGACCCCGCCTACAGCCACGACGCCGAGGGACCGGATGACATGGCGGCGCATCTGCGCACCGCCCTCCTGCGCAGCAGTGAGACCATCCCCATCCGAGGCGGGGAACTCGCCCTAGGCACCTGGCAAGGCCTGTTCCTCGCCGAGCACCGCGCGCGGCCCCACCGGCGCGAGATCGTCGTGCACCTCGTCGGCTAACCTAGTAGCCGTCGCCCGCCGGCCCGCGGCCGACGATCGCCACGGAGGCCGAGGCGCCGATGCGGGTCGCGCCCGCCGCGATCATCTCGTCGGCGGTGTCCCGGTCGCGCACGCCCCCCGAGGCCTTGACGCCCATCGCGCTGCCGACGGTCTGCCGCATGAGCGCCACGTGGGCCGCCGTGGCTCCGCCCTTGGAGAAGCCCGTCGAAGTCTTGACGTAGTCAGCGCCAGCGGCCTGGGCGATCCGGGAGGCGCTCACGATCTCGGCGTCGCTGAGCAGACAGGTCTCGAGGATCACCTTCAGGCGCACGCCGAGCCGATGGCAGACATCGGCGACCGCGGCGATGTCGCGGCGCACCAGCGCCGTGTCCCCCGAGCGCATGGCGCCGACGTTCAGCACCATGTCGACCTCGCAGGCGCCGTCCTCGATCGCTCGCCGGGCCTCGTAGGCCTTGACCTCCGACACGCAGGCGCCGAGCGGAAACCCCACCACCGTGCAGGTGAGGACACCCGAGCCCGCCAGGATCTCCGCGCAGCGCCGGACCCAAGATCCATTGACGCAGACCGAGGCGAAGCGATGGGTCAGCGCCTCGTGGCAGAGCACGTCGATCTCCTGGGAGGTGGCGTCGGGCTTCAGCAATGTATGATCCAGGTAACTCGCCAGGTCCCCCACCCGCAGGGGGTCGGGGCCGCAGACCCCCAGGCGGCAGGCGCCGGCCCGCACCATCGAGTCCAGCTCGGCCAGCGGCGGAGTGCCCGCCGAAGCAAAATCCGGTCGCAGCGAATCGAATTCACTGGTGCGCGGAACTCCGGGGTCTCCGGCCACCAGCCGGCGGCCGACCTCCAACAGGGCCTCTTCGAGCTGCTGCTCTGTCCAGGTGGGTTGACTCATGTGGGATAGCGGGGCGGGATAGGCCCGTCCTAGCGATTGACTTGCCCCTGGGAGGTCTGCTCGAGCGCACGAATCAGCCCCACCCGACGCGCATGGCGCCCGGGACCGACCGGCGTGCCCAGAAAGGCCTCCAGGACCTCACAGGCCTGGGCGGCCGACAGGTGGCCTGCTCCGAGGGTCAGAATGTTGGCGTGGTTGTGCTCCCGCGCGTTGCGGGCGGACGCGACGTTCCAGCAGTTGGCGGCGAGCGCTCCGGGCAGCTTGTTGGCCGCCATCGCGGAGCCGATTCCCGCTCCATCGATGACGACGCCGAGTGCCGCGGTGCCAGCGCCGACACGACGCGCGACGGCCGCAGCGAAGTCTGGATAGTCGCATGACTCCGCGCTTCGCGGACCCAGGTCTAGGGGGACCCGACCGAGCTCGCGCAAGCGCTCGACGAGCACACCCTTCAGCTCGAAACCACCGTGATCGCTCGCCACCGCAATCGTGACCGCAGGGGAGCGATTGACGGGCGCTTCACGCGCTGCGCTGGTGTCCGCCTGCAGGCGGATTCCGCGACGGAAGGCTTCCTCGCGCGCGAGCGGCGTCACGCGCGCACCTAACGGCAATGAAACCTCGCCACCGTCGGCGACGCCCGCCAGGCACTCGACGCTGACCAAGGCGGGTCCCTTGGCGGCGCGCAGGCCGCCTGCATGCGCCTCGGCAAGGGCCCGGGAGGCGGCCCGTCGGGCGATTTCGCGCAGGTCGTACGAAGGCATGGAGCGCGCATCTTACGCGCCATCGACACCGGGCGGGGGGCCGCCGAGCCTGAGGAATCGTCTAGGACGCACAACTGCTGCCAGCTTCGTCTTGAACGACCCCCCGAAACAATGGTGTGATAGATGCTGGAGACGTCCGCGCGCACCGCAAACGCTCGGCAATCCTCGCAGGCTTCTGGCGCCCCTGCGCGGCCCTCCAATCGCACACAGCACAGGAGCCAGACATGCGCACCCTTTTGAGTCAGTTTTGTGAGTCGTTCGATCGCATCGTTCGACCCCTGCTTGACCCCCTGAACGCAGCCGCCCAGGCGATGAACGAGGCCTCCCCGGATTTGCCCGGGAAGACGGTCCGAGCAGAGCTTCTCGACCTGCGCCACCAGATCGAAGGCCTCGTCGACAAGGTGGCCGAACAGCAGGCCTACGTTCTGCTGTTCGGACCACTCAAGAGCGGCAAGTCGACGCTGATGAACGCGCTCGCCGGAACGTACGTGTCCGAGGTATCCAGCCTGCCGGCCTACCCGTGCATGGTGTACCTGTCCCACGCGAACGAGCGACAGTTCGACGTCACCCGCTACAGCGGGCGCACCGAACGCTTCTCCGATCCGGCGGCCCTGCATATGTACATCAACCGGGCCCACGTGGACCTGGCCGATCGCATCCGCGGAGCCGAAGAGCGCAGCGAGGACTTCGATCCGCCGCTGCACTACTCCGAGGCGATCCGGAAGGTGGACGTGCGACTGCCCGCCGGAGAACTGGAAGCGTCGGGCGCGGTGCTCGTCGACACCCCCGGCCTCTACAGCCGGATGAAGTTCGGCTACGACCGGATGACGCGCGAGTTCCGCGACTCGGCCTCCTGCGCGATCTTCGTGGTCAAGTCGGACAACCTGTTCCTCGAGCAGGTGTTCGAGGAGTTCGAAGACCTGCTCGACCTGTTCAGCCGCATCTTCCTGGTCGTCAACCTCGACACCAGCAAAGTCGACCTGTCCCCCGACGGCACGCTCGTGCCCAGCCTTGAGCGCGAAGACCCCCTGCGCATCATCGATGCGTTCGAGAGCCTGGCGATGAGCGCGCCCCTCAAGGCCGCCGCTGAGGAAGGCCGCCTTCGCATCTACCCGGTCGACCTCCTGCAGGCCGCCCACGGCCGGCTGTCGACCCACAAGACCGAAGGCCTCGCGCCGAGCCAGGGTCAGGCCAACTTCGACGCGTTCCTGAAGGACCTGACCGAGTACCTCAACAGCACCGACTACCTGGTGTCGTTCCTCGGCGACAGCCTGCGCCGCTCGCGCACCCTGCTCGACGAGACCGAGCAGCTCCTCGATCACAAACAGATCGGAGCCCTGCGCCGGGAGGCAGAGGAGCTCGACACCGCGCGCCAAGACACCCAGCGCCGCCGCCAAGCCGTCCAGCGATTGCTCGACCACCCCTGGCGCCAGGCGTTCCTGGACCTGGACGAGAAACTCGCCCCCACCGTACGGGACCGCGCCCGGCGTGCGGCCGAGGACACCGAACGTGCCATCGATCAGACGATCGACCGCTGGTTCGGCTCCGACGCCAGCCTGCAGACCCTCGTCGACGATGAGCTGGTGCCGGCCCTGCGCCGCCACCAACAAGCGCTGGTCGAGTTTGTCCAGTCCACCCTGGGCGAGGAGGTCACGGCCGGCACCGCCGGCATCCTGCTGCCCACCGATGTCTCCGCCGATCTTTACGCGGCCGGCGTCGACCTCAATGTCATCGGCAGCCAGTGCTTGAGCTCGCTTGAGGGTGAAACCGCCACGCGCCCGATCGCCCGTCCCATTGGGGCCGGCCAGATCCCGGTGCGCCGCCGGCTCCTCGATTGGGTCTTCTTCCGCAGCACGGGTCGCCTGCGCACGAAGCTCTTCGGAGACATCGAGAACCCGTCCCTGCGCATTCCGATCGAGGTCAAGGACCGACGCATCGGCAAGGAAGGCCGCGACGCCCTGCGCCGCGAGCTCGACCTCTACAAGGGCCGCTTCTTCCACGAAACCGTCCAGCACGTGCACCGCATCCTGGTCGGCCGCTACGGCGAAGCCGCAGTCGAGGCCATGATGGGCTCGCTCAAGGCCCGCGACAACGCCCTCGACACCAAGCTCGACAGCGTCGTCAGCCGCCTGATGGAGCACAGAAAGGTGCTCGCTCACCTCACGACACTGCGCTCCAGCATGGAGCGCGCGTCCCAGTCCGTCGACGACCTGTCGACCCAGTACGGCGGCACCGAGCCCTCGATGCTGATCCAGCCGGTGCCCGAGCCCTCGGAGGCCGAGCGTGAGGTCACGCTTCAGCCGAACCCCGCAGCCTCCACTTCCGCCGTGAGCCCCAGCCCGTCCCCGACCGGATTGAACGGACTCCCGGCCAAGGCCAAGGGCGAATCAGCCGCCAGCTGATCTCGCCAGCCCTGGCGCAGGCCAAAAAGAACGCCCCGCAGGTCTCGGACCTGCGGGGCGTTCTTATGCGTCAGGTCAGCCTACGGAATCCAGGTGATGGAAAGCCCGTTGGTGAAGTTGAAGTTGGTGCCGCAGGGCCCGCCGGGATCCCGGTAGAACGACTGCAGGTACCAGGTCTGGCCAGCGATCGGCGTGCCGATCGGAGTGCCCGCCACGTCGGCGATCACTGCGCCCGGGCCCACTGTCGCGTTGCCCGCACTGTCGGCCTGGAAGACCGGGTAGCGCACCAGGGTCCCGCCCAAGCAGAGCCGGCCGTCGCCGACCGAGACGGTCCCCGTCTGCGTGCCGACCGCGACGAGCCCAAAGTCGCCGGGGGAGACCCCAGAGACCGTCAAGACGATGTCGTCCGCGGCGATCGAAGCCGAACCGGTCGAGCGCAGCTCAGCACCGGTGGCCGGGTCGCCGTCCAGGCCTGCGTTGCCGCAGCCGCGCAGGGGGTCGGTGTTGCCACAAGGGCAAACCACGCCACGGCAGAACTCCTGGCTCTCGCCGACCAGGATGTTGTTGACGAAGGTGTCGGCGGTCGAAACCGGATCGGCCAGCATGTAGGCGGGCGTCGCGCGGCTGCCGCCGACGCTCATGCCGATGTAGTCACCGATGAAGAAGCTACCGAAGCCATCGTCCTGGCTGCTGAACGAATCCGGGGTGAGGCGTGCCTCGGTCCAGGTTGCCCCGTCATCGGTCGAGAGCGCGTAGTAAGCGTCGAACACGTTGACCTGACTGTTGTCGTTCTGGGTCGTGTTGCGGCTGTCGTAGTAGGTCGCGTGCAGGCGGCCCTCTTCGTCGACCTCGATCCAGGGGAACCACTGGTCCCCCACGACCGGAGCGTCGTCGTTGATCACCTCGGGGGTCGACCAGGTGAGGCCCGCATCGACGGACCTGGTGAAGTAGATGTCCACGTCCGCCTCTCCGCCCGAAAACGACGTGGTGTCGTTGTAGACAAAGTACAGCCGGTCGGGATCGGTGGGGTGCGTCGCCATCCCCTGCAGGGACGGCGCACGGAAGCTACCCGCGATGCGCGGGCAGCTCTGGATCGGCCACACGTCCATGCGGTCGGCGATCACGATCTCCGGGCCCCAGGTCACGCCGCCGTCGGTGCTGGAACGGAGCAGGTGGCGGCTGCCGAAGTCGTAGTAGGAGACGTGCACCGTGCCGTCCGGCGACACCTTGGGCAGGAACCCGATGCCGCTTCCGATGGACACTGGGCCTTGCCAGGTGTCGCCAAGGTCGGCTGAGCGCGCCACGCCGAAGTTGTAAGCGCAGTAGACGCGGGTGGCGTCGGGATCGGTCGGGTCAGGACCCGCGGCCATCCAGCCCTTGTCCGTGCCGCCCGCGGCCTGGATCATCACCGCGTTGGTGAAGGTATCGGTGACCGGGTCGTAGCGCGCGGTGTACATCCCGCCATTGCCAGCGAAGGAGATGCCGCCGGCCCAGATCAGGCCCGTGCGCGGATCCGCGCAGGCCATCGGGTCCCCTTCGACGCCGGCCTGGTTCGGGGCCGGGGGTCGAATGAGCACTTCCTCCCAGGTCTCACCGGCGTCTCGGGTGAGGGCGAACCAGGTCTGGATGCCGCTGCGGTAATCGTTCGCGCCGTTGATCCCGACCATCGGGAACGCGGACGAGCCCGCCTGGGAGATCTCGTTGCTGATGTTGTTGCCGGTATCGAGGTCGGCGCGCACCGGATCACCGACGCGCAGCTGTGCCGAAGCGGTACTCGCGCAGAGCAGGGCGCATGCGCCCAGCCCCATGGAAATAGGGAGTTGCTTGGGGTAATTCATGACCGGTTAGCGAATGGGCTCGGGGGTACGGGCGGAGAGAAGGGCGATCATCTGGGGCGGGATACGGCCGCCCAGGTCCTGGGTGCGATGGATCGCTTCCCAGGCCTGCGCGTCGCGCTCCGCGTAGAAGTGACCGCGGGCTAGTGAACCCCAGGCCTCAGCGTTGCCCTCGTCGAGTTCGAGCACGCCCTTGAAGTCCTCGATGGCCTGGTCGAAGTCGCCGTTCTTCCAGTGAATCCCCGCGACCTGCAGGTTCAGCTGCACGTGGCTGGGCTCGAGGCTCAAGCCGTGACGGAAGGCGGTCTGCGCCTGGGTCTCGAGCTTGAAGCCCTGGAGGGCCAGGCCAAGGTTGAGGTAGTGATCCGCAACGTCGGGTGCAAGAAGGGTGACACGCGTCCAAGAGGCGATCGCGTCCAGCTGACGGTTGAGCTGAAACTCCGAGCTTGCCTGCTCGATCAGGCCCGGCAGGTCCGCCTGGGACAGGCCGGCCAGCACATCCTTGGCTTCGGCCTCGACCCGCTGGACCACTCCGCCTTCGTAGCTCAAGCCGAGCATTGCTAGCCGCTTACGCTCGCTCTTCCAGTTGCTGACGGGCTCCATACCGCCCTGCTCGGCAACGGGAGCCTGTTCGGGGGTGGACCGACCGGTTTCGACCGCTGGCGAACAGGCGGCGGCACACAGTGCGATTGAGAGGGCGAGAACTCTGTTTTGTTTCATGGGCTTCAACTCCCCTGACACGGGGGTTTGGTATCGCGTCTAGGATTCGATCCAAGCCTAACCAGGGCCCTACAATCCTGCTGGCGGCCCACTTCGATACAGTGCACGGTGGCATGGCTTTGGCCCCTTCCTCAGACACCTCCAGCGCGAATCAGGAGCGCACCCCGGCACAGAAGATGCTTGCCGAGGTGGTGCGTCGTGTCCGCCGCGTGGAGCCGCGAGCCTTCCTAGTAGAGCCGCGCGTGCTGCGCCGGGTGATCAAGGCCGAAGTCGACTTGCCCGCATTGACAGTCCAGATCCCCCACCGAAAAACGTGGTTGGTGCGGCGCAACACCCTGATTCGCCACGTGGAGCTGGACGAGCTCGGTGCGGAACCGATGACCGAGCTGCCCGAACCGGCAATCCTATTGCCCCGGCCCGAGGACAGCGCACTGGAGAGCATGACGCTCGAAGAGCTCCTCGGGCGCACCTGGCGCCTGCTCTATCACTCCCGTGTCGATTTGGAGTTCGACACGATGCTCGAGCGCGGGCAACTGGATCACAGCCTCATCCGCCAACGCGTTCATCGACTCGGGCAAGCCGAGTTCGACGAAGTCTGTGAGGTGCTGCGCCACGAGCACATGACCCGCGGCGATGTGAGCGTTCCCGCACTCTACTCGGAGTTCGCTGCTGTTTATGCCGAGCTGCGCGCCTTCGCTCCCCACTGCTTGCCGGCCTATTTTCCGTCCCTCCAGGACCCCGAGCGCGTGGAGCGGCTGCTCAACCAGGATCTGGATCTAGACGGGCTGCTCGAGGCCACCCGGCCCGAGGGCGCAGGTGAGGCCCTGTCCCTGGAGGATCGGGTCGCCCACGACGAGACCGACGCCGAGCTCGACCACCTCACCGGGCGCGCGAGCAAGGCCGGCCTCAGCCCAACCCAGCCCGGCGAGGTCCGCCTGGAGGTGCCCGGCTTCAGCACCCAATCCCCCACCGCCGCCAAACGGCTGGAACGGCGTGCAGGGCGGGCCGCCGCCAAAGGCAACTCGGTCGCGGCTGCTTTGCTCCTCGTGGCCGCCGCCCGATCTGCCCACGTCAGTCTGGCCGATTCGCTGACGGGCACCGCCGAGGGTCACCTGAATCGCCTCGTGGAACGCCTGCGCGCCGCGCTGGGTTTCGACGAGGAGACCGCCGGCCGCTGGTACCGCTCGCTCATCGGCCTCGCCCGCCACGCGGGCCGCGGTTTTTGGAACGCGGACAAGCGCCTGCTGCACGACCTCCAGCGGGTCTGCGTCGACCACGAGCGCGAAACGTCCAAGGTCGACCTGCTGCGCTGGATGCGCAGCTTCGGGCGCGTCCCCCTGCGGCGCAAGCTTCCCAACCAGCGCGAGGTCTTGATCAGCAAGCACTTGGCCAGCGCGCGGCGCCGCCTCGTTTCCTCGCGCCTCACCGGCCCCGAGAGGGAAGACCTGTCCCACCTGCTCGGCGAAGCGGCCGATTCGGCGGAGGGGCAGATGCGAACGCGCCTGCGGCCGCTGCTGCGCAACACCCTGGAGGAGGTCGGGCTCGTTCCGGCCACGACCCCCGAGCGTGTTGCCCTCGACAAGACCGTCGAACAGCTGCTCGACCAGGTCGTCGCCAGCGGGTTCCTGACCATGGGCCACCTGCGCGACGTCCTCTCTCGCAGCCACCTGAAGCTCGAAGACCTTGGCAGCACGCGGGAGCTCATCTTCGGCGACATGCTGCTGCGAGCCGACAAAGCGCTTTCGAAGTCCCTCGACGGGGTCTACCAGCGCTCGGATTTCTATCTGCGCTGGCTCCAGCGCGGTACGTCGCTGGTCTTCGGCACGCCGGCGGGGCGCTTCATCACGCGCTTCGTCCTGATCCCCTTCGGCAGCGCCTACATGCTGTTCGCCGCGTTGCTCCACGTAGGAGAGATGATCGCGGCCGAAGGATCCGAGCTCATGCACTGGCTCCAGGTGCACACCCTAGAGATCGTGCTGGTGTTGGGTTTTGCCGCCCTGTTCATGGTGCACGTCGACGGCTTCCGACTCGCCGCATGGGGCGCGACCAAGTCGATCTTCCTGGCGCTCAAGCGCCTGTTGTTCGACTGGCCTGTGATGCTGTTCCGGCTGCCGGCCGTGCGCGGGCTCCTACGCAGCTGGCCTGTGGTCACCCTACGCAAGCTCGTGCTTTGGCCCCTGGTGCCCACCGCGTTGATCTGTGGGATCTTGCCGCGGCTCACCGCGACGATGCCGGCCCAGAGCACCGTCAACTGGGGCATCGTGCTGGTGGCGATGAGCGTCATTCTCAACAGCCGCGTCGGCCGCGACGTCGAGGAACTCGGCCAGCAATGGCTCTTCACGACCTGGCGGCGGATCCAGGCCCACGTGTTTGTCGCGCTCTTCGACGCGATCATGGGCAGTTTCAAGCGCATGCTGGAGCTGTTCGAGCGCTTTCTCTACGCCGTCGATGAATGGCTGCGTTTCAAGAGCGGCGAGACCTTGGTCTCGCTGGGCTTCAAGGCTGTGCTCGGCATCTTCTGGAACGTGTTCACGTTCGTGGCGCGCTTCGTGGTGAACCTGCTGGTCGAGCCGCAGGTGAACCCCATCAAGCACTTCCCGGTCGTCACACTCAGCCACAAGCTCCTCCTGCCCATGGCGCCGGCGGCCACCAAGTTCCTGGCGGGCTTTGACGCATTCACCATCGAGGAAGCTGCAGCCGTGGTCGGCCCGACGATCTTCCTGATCCCGGGTGTCTTCGGCTTCATCGCCTGGGAGTTGAAGTCCAACTGGCTGCTGTACAAAGCCAACCGCTCGCGGAACCTTCGCCCCCTTCAGGTTGGCCACCATGGCGAGACGTTCATTCGACTGATGAAGCCCGGGTTTCACTCGGGCACGCAGCCCAAGCTGTTCCGCAAGCTGCGCCGTACCGATCGCCGCCGGCGCGCGGCCCAACACAGCATGGCCCGCAGCAAGACCCTGGCGAAGCTGCACCACGTGCACATGGCCATCGAGCGCTTCGTCGAAAGCGAGCTTGTGACGCTCCTTCGAGAACTCCCCGCCTGGCACCACGAGCTCCAGATCGGCCGCATCCGCCTCGCGTCGAACAGCGTCCGTGTCCAGCTCCATTGCCCCGAGCTGGGTTCTGAACCCCTGGAACTGCTCTTTGAGGAACAGTCCGGCTGGCTGCTCGCGTGCGTGCCCCGCCCCGGTTGGTCCGAGCGGCTGGGCTTCGCCGAGGAGGCCCTGCTCCTCGACGCCCTCTCCGGCTTCTACCGCATGGCCGGCGTCGACCTGATCCGCGAGCAGATCACCAGCGCTCTACGCCCCGCCGGCACGCCCTACGACGTGAACGAAGAGGGCCTGACCCTCTGGCCCGACGGCGAATACCGCGAAGAAGCCGCCTACGCGCTCCATCGCAAGGGCATCCTGCGCCCCGCCCCGCGCAACATCGCGCGCCTCTACGATCTGATCCCCCTTGGCCGGGAACAGCTCGTCTTCTCCGCGACCCCCATCGAGCGCGACGCCTGGGAAGCACGCTGGGCCAGCGGCGGCTCCGAGGCCACTCCCCTCCTCCCCGCCGCCGCCCGTTGGTCCTGGGACACGAGCTCCGAGCTCGCGTCGTCGGCTTCCTGGCGCGTGTCCTAGAGAAGTCCCAAGAGCAGCCCCGGAATCCCAGGAACACCATGCAAGCCCCCCTCGCCCTCGTTTCGATTCTGCTGCTTTCCGGCTGCGCGACCGGCCCAGATCCGGTCAACAACGTCGTCCACAGCATCGCCCCGAACGCCTTGGCCGGGGAGTGGACCGTCGAGCGCATCGAAGACTCGCTCGTCGAAGACCTGGGCACCATCTACCTCGGGTTCGAGACCGATGGCACCTTGACCGGCGACACCGGCGTCAATCGCCTGCTGGGCACCTGGTCGCTCGAAGGGGACAGCCTCACCTTCCGAGACCTCAGCACGACGCGCAGGGTCGGCCCTCCCCATCGAATGAAGCTGGAAGCCCAGCTGATCACCACGCTGCAGAGCGTCACCCGCGCGATCCAGCGGGGAGAAGGGAACATCGAGTTGTTCTCGCAGGACAGCGTCTTGCTCCTGATCGCCTCACCACGATCCAACTAGCCCGGAACGAATCTCCCGGAGGGTGGCCGTGCGTTGAGGACCTGCGCTTCACCGCCCGGGTGGGGTGCGTGTGATTTGCCCGGAAACCCTGTGTCCGGAGAGTTGCTAGGCGGCCCTTCTGGGCGAAGCGCGAAGTCGCTCGCACTCGATTCGCGAGCCTCGCCTCGCCACTCGCCCTGACCCCAGCGCCGCTGCGCAGCGGTTCAACATGGACCTGAACAGGCCCACAGACATTTCAGCCCCGGCCCCTAGCGCGCCGCGATCTGTGCGAGAGCAGATGGCGATGCCTATGGCCGGGGTTGGGTTCGTTCCGTGGGAGCTCGCCTGCGGCCGGATGCGGTGTTCCGTGCCGTGCCTTCCTAAAGCGTGATCCGAAGCGGCTCTCCGGCGGGCGGCACCGTGAAGTCAGCAATCGTTCCCGCTTCGACCCGGACTTTGCCGGCTTGGAACGAGGTTGGGATCAGGATCGTCGCTTCGCCCTTGTCGTCGGTGCGGGTGCTCAGGCCCTGACCGGTCTCGACGAAACCGATAGCGATGGACTCCCGCCGGCGCGGTGTTCCATCGGCGTGCAAGCAAACAAAAGTGAGGGAGCGGGCACTGCCGCTGAGATCCAGGGGAAGCAGCCGAGAGTCCTCGGTCACCTCACCCTCCCGGACCACGACTCCGTCCACGCGGCCGAGCTCGAAACCACCGTCGCGGGTTTCCACCCAGACGTCCCAGCGACCCGGCATGAGGTAGTCGAAGTTCAGACGGGACCCGGCGAACCAGTCCGGCGTGTGCTTGCGGCCGCCCTCGCGCCGGAGCCGCAGCAGGCAGCGTGAGGAAAAGACGTCAGGGGGCATCTCAACCTCTAGGTGGAGGGTGCCGCGGGGCTTGGGCTCCGCGGGTTCGAGGACGATTGCGAGGCCTTCGCCTCCCGCGACAAGTCCATCCTCGTAGTACCCTTTGTGGCCGGCGGCACTGGCGCGCATCGCGAGGCTCTTCGGCTGGGCCACATCGAGGATTCGGAAGCGGCCGTCCTCACCTGTGCTGGCCCGCCAATCGCTGCTGTTCCAGGCCACTTGGGCCCCAGGATCAAGGACCTGGTTGACGTAGATCGTGGCGTCTTCGATTGGGGCGCCATCGGGGTCGGTGACGATTCCTTCCAAGACCGCACGAGCGGGGATCAAGATCACATCGGGGAGTTCGATCACGGCCCCCGGCGCGAGCGTGGTGGGGAGCGCCACCCAGCCGCCGCACAGCCCTAGCTCGTCCTCGGACCGGGGCTTCGCTGCGCCGGCCGCAACCTCGATCCAGCGCTCCGCTGTGGACTTATCCGGTACCTGACTCAGCCGCACCAGCCCATCGCCGGAGGTGCGCAGGTTCGTGGATCCCCTACGCCGCTTCCCCAGCGGCCCTGCGCTGTAGGCCGTTCGCTCGACCACATTCACCCGCACCTTCTCTTCCGCGATCGCCTTGCCTTGCCCGTCCCGACATCGAAAGACCAACTCCGCCAGGGGCTCACCCGCCCGCACGGTGACCTCGACGATTTCGTTCGCTTTGGTCGGGCCAGCGATCCCCTGCCTGCCGTTCCCCGCGCGCCCCTTCACCCTGGCGTTGATCTGCAGGCACACACCAAGGCCAATGTGTTCGATGCGCAGGGGTTTGTCAGCCACACCGCTGGCGCTGCGATTTCGCGTGTACTCGTAGCGTTCATTCGGATTCGCCGCCGCCACTTCTGCCGGCAGCCAGGCCCAATAGAGACTGGCGTCTCCCTCCAGAGCCTCCCCCTGCGGACCCACCACCGTGACGAGCATGGTGCCCAGCGGCGGAAGAACGAGATCGACCTCATCGCCGTCCGTAGGCCACCCCTCCAGCGCAACCTCGATCGGATCCGCCGAGGCGAGGTTTGCACGCACCGAGAAGTTCCCGGCGAAGCCTGCCCTCCGCATCGCTTCCTCCTGGCCGGCAAGCCGGTCCAATGGGAACCTCCCCTGGCCGCTAGCCGCGTCGGTCACGGTTTTCTCGATGTCGTCGGAGTGGCCCCCGGGGACCGCGAGCACCAGCTCTAGATCGATGCCTCCGGCGGGCTTGCCATCCGCATCGGTCACGCGAACCAGCAGTCCGCCGGTCCCGGATTGGTGGAGCTCATCTTGGGCCGCCACAGCGGCTGCGTCCGGGCCCGCCTGCTCCAGGGCTTCCCCGGCCCGCCGCTCCAAGGGCTCCGCTACCGGCTGGGCCAACCCCGCCGGACCCTTGTCTGGTCCGTGACTTGGAGGCGTCTCCAGCGGCGCGACGGCAGTCTCTGCGGGGGGCCCAGGCCCCCACGCCAGCCAGGCGCCCCCCAGCAGTGCGGCGCCGGCGATCAGAATCCAAAGTGCACGCATGGACAATAGGCCTCAGTCTCGCTTGCCGGGCTTCTTGGCCTTGTTCTTCGACGCGTGCCTGCGCGCGGCCTCGAACACTGGATCGGCCTCGCGGAAGTCGTCGTAGCTCGAGGCCTCGACCGGCCTGGCGGGCATGATCCCAACCGCATCGATCGGCTCGCCTTTGTCGTTCAGGTCGATCCACTGGGACAGCAGGACCGTGATCCCGAGGCCCGCGTCGACCAGCTTCGGATTCGCGCTGGAGCCAGCGGTGCGGTCCCCGAAGGTGGTCGCACCGGGAGCCTGGGCCAGCATCAGCGCAAAGGACTCCGCCGAGCTCATGGTCTTTTGCCCGATCAACACCGTGATCGGAGCCTCGTAGGTCCACGGGCCGCGTGGCTCGACGGTGCGCGGGATTTTCTCTCCGAGGTCCGAGTGCTGATCGCCCGACCGGTATTGGCTGTAGCTGTAGGTGGCCTCTTCCAGCAGAAAGCGGCCGGCCATGCTCTTGCCCAGATTCTCGTTGCCGCCGCCGTTGAAGCGCAGGTCGACGATCATGCCCCTCGTATCCGCCAGGGACTCCAGGGCCGCATCAAACACCTCGACGAGCCCTTCGGCCTGCAGGTTCCAAACCGCGATGTAGCCGATGTCGTCATCCGCGCGTCCCCAAGTCACCTTCTTGGGCACCTCCTGCGCGTCCTCGAGCTGGCCCTTCAGCCACTGGAAATTCGCATTCAGCATCCGCATGCGGTTGAAGCCCGACACCCACCTTCCGTCGAGCTTGACGTAGACGTGCAGGTCTTCGAGGTGACTGACCAAGAGGCCGATTACGCCCGCGGCCTCAAAGGCGGTGGTTGCAGTGGCCGCGACCGGGCGATACATCTCCCGCAGGGCCGCCCAGTCGACGCCCGGCTTGATCGCAAACATCGCGTAGTCCTTGTCGAAGGCGGCCCAGACCTTGTCGAACGCGCCGACCGCCTCGTGGGCCTCCACCGCATCTTGGGGCACGGCCGGAGCCACCCGTCCCTCAAAGGCATTGACGTACTGCACGGACTTCTTCTTGGTGTCGATGCTGTAGTAGCGGCGTTTGCCCTGGACGGTCGCCACGTCCAGCACCATCGCATGCTTCCACGGCACCACAGGCATATTCTCCGCCTGCCAGCCCGCGTTGATCTTCGAGTCGTAGATACGCTTGCCCCAGATCAGCTGCAGCGGATCACCGGGGCCCAGGATCGTCTTCTTCGGGAACAGCCTACTGATCTCCTCCGGATGGAAGCGCAGGAAGATGCTGCTCACCGTGTTCCGATGGCCGGCGCTAGACGAGACGATGGGCTCCCCGGTCTCGGGATCGTGGGGAATCACCGCGGCCCACACCGCGCTCTTGCCCAGCTTGTCCGACTCGTTCTTGCCGATGACAACCGTCGAAGGTCCCAGCTCGATTTCGAGCTTGCCCTCGATGCGGAACTCGAAGCCGGTCAGCTCCCAGACATCGTCCAAATGGGCCGTCCACGACTGACCGAGCGCGCCTTCGACGTGGTCGAGCTTGCCGCCGTAGAGCTTCTTGAAATCGAAATCCCCGCCGGCGCAGAGGGCCGGGCCGGCGAGGGAGAGGAGGAGCAGGCTGCGAGGGGCGAGTAGCATGTCCACCGTTGTACCCCGAAGCCCCGAATTCGTCAGTTCAGGGCCCGCCGCAGGGTGCGGGCACGGTCGGACCAGGCGCTCCGGTGAATATCGAAGGTCGAACGACTGATCTTCCAGCGCGGGTCGCCCTCTGGCAGGTCCTCAGGCAGGTCGCGGGCGTGTTCCGCCAGCAGGCTGCCTAGGAAGCCGAAGCTCATCCGCGGAATGCCGATGCTCTCCAGCGCGTCGCGCACGTCCGATTCGGTCACGTCCTCCCCGAAGAAGTCGCTCATGCGCGGATTTTTGCCCTCGGCGGCCATCGCCGTCAGGCGTTGATTCGCCACCTCGTACAGTTCCTGTCCGGTCCAGCGCAGTTCCTGCACCATGTTGGCCTTGTCGAGCCGCATGCGCTTGAGCTGGTCGACGCTGGCCCCGAAGGTGAGCTTGCCCAGCTCGACCGGCAGGAACAGCTTCATCGCCACACCTTCGTGCTGGAGCAACTTTTGCTCCAAGATCGGCTCGACAAAGGGCTGCATGAGCTCGGCGCGGCCCGCCAGGAAAGTCGACTCGTCCACGCGGTCGACGAGCACGAAGAGGCTCGGGTAGCCGGCCGCCTGCACCCCGCTCACCAGGCGCTTGAGCAGCAGGTAGCGCGGCTCTTCCTCGCCGGCTTCCTGGGGCAGGGTCAGCTCGCGCCGCGCCGCTGGGGTGAGACGCCCAAGGAAGCGCGTGAGTCCCTTGCGGTCCCCTTCGATGACGCGCACGGCCTTGACCGCGCGGCCCGCCTGGCCTCCAAGCAGGAAATTGGCCACCCAGGTCCAGCCCCACACGATGGCCAGCAACGCTGCGCCGGCGGCGTACCAGACCTTCGCCGGGCCCGGGTCGTAGGGCTTGGGCGCGAAGCTCGATAGACCGGGAATCGCCTCGAGGTGCGGTACCAGAAACAGCATCACCGCGAAGATGCTGAGCACGATGCGCAGCGTCCGGAATAGCACGCTGCGCGCGCGCACGTCCCCGAGGGCGCGACGCAGTTGAATCGCAGCCTCCTCGCGCGTGCGCTCGTCGGAGCGGTAGTAGAGATGGGCCAGCGCGAGCAGGTCGCGGCGCCGGCGGGCATCCAGCCTCTTGGCCCGCACAGGCTGCTCGCACAGCGCGTCGGTGAGCTGCGTTGTGGCCACCGACAGGATGGCATCCAGATGATCCGCCCGGGTATGGGACTCGACCAGCCGGGGCCCCGTCTTCTTGGTGCCCGGCGCGATGCGCTGGGACTGGCGCAGTGCCTCGAGGAAGGGATCGAAATCGGTGTATTCGACGATCAGCGGGCGCTGATCCTCCGGCAGGGCGCCCAGCCTACGCAGCATGGCCTGGCGCAGGGCGCTCTTGCCGCTGCCCTTCTCCCCGAACACGATGCCGGGAACGGGCGAAGCTGGATCCCCGAACAGGCGCTCGAACGAGGAATGCACACAGGCCTCACTCAGTTTGGCGAGGACCGGGTCCTTGTCGGCGTCTTCGTGGACGAAGGGCTCGCCCTCGAGCCCCCAGTGGCTGCGCCATGTCTTGGCGAACATCGAACCCTCCCTAAGCTGCGGTGATCTGCGCGGTGCTGCGCAGGCTGCAAGAGCTTAGCGGCTGACGGCCGCGATCCTAGGAACCGCTGCCCGGAGCATGGTTTCAAAGCGTTCAGCGATCGCCGCTCCTGCATCCACGACCTCCTCGTGATTGAGGGGCCCGGTCGCAATCCCGGCCGCGGGATTGGTGATACAGGAGATCGCCGCCACCCGGAGCCCCGCGGCATGGGCCGCTAGCGCTTCGCAGACAGTGCTCATGCCCACCGCATCCGCCCCTGCGCCCGTGAGATGACGGATCTCAGCCGGGGTCTCGTAGGTTGGGCCGAGAAGGCCTACGTAGACGCCCCGGTGCAGATCTACACCGCAGGCCTCGGCGGCGGTATCAACGGCGTCACCTAGCTCAGCGT
>CAYWNK010000052.1:0-26814 GCA_964459495.1 uncultured Planctomycetaceae bacterium | reverse complement strand
CCCCAAAAGGCCCCCAGCATCCCCGCGCCGATGGCCCCCAGGCCGAAGCAGGCGCCTGAGCCGGTGACCGTCCCCCCCGCTGCAACTGCGACGGCAGCTGCCCCCGCTTTCGAGCTCGAGGGCGAACTGGCGGAATCCCCCCGGGCGGCCAGCGCTTCCAACATCGAGCGCGCCGCCAGCGGCGGGAGCAAGCTGCCGCTCCTGCTGCTTGGCCTGGGTGCCCTGGGCGCCGGCGGGGCCTGGTGGATGCTCGGCCGGGGCGGAGAGGGCGGCGGGGCCAGCCTGCGGGCCGTGGCTGAGGTGCCGGGCAACGTCCTGAGCAGCGGGTCCTTCGAAGATCCGGGCGGCTGGAGCGCCCGCGAGGACGGTTCGGACACGTTCCGCCCCTCGCCCGGCGCCAGGCGTTCGGGGGCTCGGGGCCTACGGGTCGACTTGGGCCCGGGCGGCAGCGCCTTTCACGACTCCGATCCGGTGTCGATTCCCCCCGATAGCCGGTTTGTGGCCCGCGCGAGCCTGCGCCGCGGCCCCGATTCCAGCGTCGCTCTCGGCGTGGCCTTTCTGGCGAACGCCCCCGACGAGGACGCCGAGGGCGGGGCCCCTGGCGGGCCCGGGGTGATGACCGTCTGGTGTCCAGCCGTGGCGGCTGGAGATGCCTACACCGAGGTCGAGGTCAGCGGCCCTGTTCCGCGCGGATACCGGCTCGCCCAGGTCGTGGTGGGCGCGGGGGCGATCGCTGCCGACGAGGACCAGGAGATCGACGCTTGGGCCGAGGTCGACGATGTGTCGCTTGTCATCGAACGCGGCGGCGAGCCGAGCGCAACGCTTGACGAAATCCGCTTCTACGGGGCTGGCTCGCCAACTTCGGCGCTCAGCGTGATCAAGATCGACACCGTGCTGGTCAGTGGCCTGCGGCTGCGCCTCAAGGACTCATTTGGGCCGGGCCAGGGGATCCTGCCGCTCGAGCTCGAAGAGCAGGCACAGGGCCTGAAGGTCAGTTGGTCAGGGGCCGGTCCGGTTCTGCTGACCGCCCGGCTGGAATCCCGGCTGGTCGACAGCGGTATCGCGACCTTGGGCAGCGAGGGCTACAACCCGCGCGCCGGCGGCTTCGAGGCTGAGGGCGTCACCGACCTGTTGGCGGGCACGGGTCGCGACCTGCAGCGCTTTGCCTTCGGGGATGGGGTGAAGGTGATCGGCAGTGGTGCCGGAGGAGGCATGCGCGTCGAGGCGCACCTCCCGGCGGAAGGTTCCTTGGTCATTCAATCGCGCTTCCGGGAGGAGCGCGAAGAAGCCATGAACCTGGCCATCAGCGCACGCCAGGCGAGTGCCCGCGGACTGCGCGGCGAAGCGCTCGGCCTATGGAAGGAGCTCCTGACGCGCTACCCCTACGAGGCGGATGCGGTCGCCGAGGCGGACGCCGCCCGGAGTACCCTGGTGCAGGGCGGCCTCGAGGATCTCGCCAAGCTCGGCGTGGAGGTGGAACGGGCCCGCTTCTTCGGACTGGCGGACCTCTACCGTCGCTGCCGGACCCAGGCCCTGGCGATCGAACGCACCTATACCGGCAGCGAGGTCGCCAGCGCCGCCGCGGATCTGGCTGCTGCACTCGAGACCGACCTGTCTGCGCTGGCCGCCGACGGGGACCGGACCGAGCTGCTGCGGCTTGAGGCCATCCGTGCGAGCCTCGCCGAGCGCTCCGCGACCTCGCTTGCGGGGGCGCTGGCCGCGTACATCGCTGAGCGCAGCGTGGAGGACATTCCCGACCCCGAATCGCCCGTGACCCCCTCCGAGGACCGCTGAGATGGCTTCCACCGCAACAGGAATCGACATCGGTCTGCGCAGCGCCAAGGCGATTCGCGGCCAGTTCAAAGCTGGCACCTTCCACGCCAGCGGCTTCGCGGTTTCGGAGCACGCGGTCGAACACATCGAGGACGGCTGGCGGAGCCTGGATCCCGGGTTCAAGCTGGGCAAGTCGCGCGTTGGCCTCACGGGCAAGGACGTGAACTTGCGCTACACCCGTGTGCCGCGGGTGCCGGACTGGCAGCTGCGCAAGCTCATGCACTTCGAGGTCGCCGAGATCGGCGATCAATCCGGATCAGGGGTCGCGAGCGACTTCAACCTGCTGCCGGAGATGCCCGAGGTTGAGGGCGAGGACATTGTGCTGCTGGCGATGGCCCGCGAGGGCTTGCTCGAGGGGCACAGCTCGGGTCTTGCCGCCGCTGGCGGAGTGCTCGATTCCTTCGCCCCCTCGGCCGTCGGACTCTACGTCGCCTGGACCCACTACGGCGTGGTGCAGGACGACACGGTGCTCATCGCCAACATCGGCCACGAGCACGTGG
The DNA here is from genome assembly GCA_964459495.1 of uncultured Planctomycetaceae bacterium. Classification (GTDB taxonomy): domain Bacteria; phylum Planctomycetota; class UBA1135; order UBA1135; genus CAYWNK01. The sequence goes on along the minus strand of CAYWNK010000052.1, from coordinate 24,481 downwards.
ACGTCGTGATCGCCCGCGGCCCCGACCTGTTGTTTGCACGCAACCTGACGGGCGGCAGCAAGCTATTCGACGATGCGATCGGTCAGCGGCTGTCGGTCAGCCCGGAGCAGGCCGAGAAGCTGAAGCGCGAGTACGCGAGCCTCGTGCCCGGCGCTCGCTACGCGACGCCGAACCATGAACGGGCCAGCCGTGCGGCTTTGGCGGCGGCGGGTCAGCTGCTATCGCTGCTGCAATCCGCCACCCTGTTCGCCAAGTCTCAGCTCAAGATCGCCGGCCTCAAGGTCGACCGCGTGATGCTGTGCGGCGGGGGAGCGGCGCTGGAGGGTTTGCCCGAGTACATCTCGGGCGCGATGGGCGTGCGCGCCGAACTCTTCGATCCGTTCCGCGTGGTCGACACCTCGAAGTTGGACCCCGAGTCGGCCGACGAGCTCGAGGCATTTCGGCTGGAGTCGGTCGTCGCCCTGGGCCTGGCCACGATGGCGAGCGACGGGGAGGCCTACAGCCTGGAGATCCTGCCGCCCGCCGTCGCCAAGCGCCGCGAGTTCTGGGGTGGCAATGCTCTACTGATCGCGGCGGCGGCGATGGCCGTGGCCTACCTGGGTTGGTTCGTCTATGACGCGAAGCGCGATACGGACGTGCTGGGCACCCAGGCGCGGACCTACACCTCGAGACTCTCGCGGGCCAAGGGCACGGACACGGCGACGAAGGAGCTGCTGGAAGAAAACGCCGAACTCGAGGCCCTGGTGGCCGAGCTGCATACGACTTCTGGAATGGGGGAGCAGCTCGCGCGCGGGCTCGACTTCTTCGGGGACGAGCTGCCGAGCGACTTTTGGATCACGCGTCTGACCGGCGAGCTCGGGCATGACCCGGAGCTTGGCATCGAGCGTAGCGCCGAGCCAAAGCCGATCCTCGAGGTCCGTGGCCGAGTGCGCGACAGCGCGGTGGCACCCACCGGCCAGCACCAGGAGCTCATGGGGCGGCTGGAGGAAAAACTGCCCGCCATGCGCATCAACCACAGCATTGACCGGGGCAACTTCTCGGTCGATATGACGAGCTTTGCTCCTGCCCCGGAAGTTCCGGTCGAAGACGAGGACGCCTGATCGCCCCATGGATTTGAACGACTACTGGCAGGCTAACAAGCCTTTTGTGGTGTCTGTTGGCACCGGTGCGCTGGTGTTCTTGATCGCATTCCTTTGGCTGAACAGCGCCTTCGGGGGCGAAGCCAAGAGCGCGGAAGCGCGTCTGCGCAAGGCGGCCCTCGAGCTGCGCGAGAGCCGCTACGGGCCCAGCGACCTCGATCGTGCCACCGAGCAGAACGAGGCGCTGAAGGCCGACTTCGAAGCCCTCTCCCAGGCGGCGGCTTTCGAACCGCGCCCGGAGTTCGTCCTGCAGGATGGGGCGGGTTCTCCGACCAACCAGTATTTCCTCCGCCGGGATGAGGTGCGCTCGGACCTGGCGCGGATCGCCGGAAGGCGGCGGGTGAGCCTGCCCGACGGGCTTGGACTGCAGCCCCTCAAGACTTCGAGCGTAGACACGATCACCCGCCACCTCGAGGCCCTTGACGTGCTCGACCGTCTACTGCGGATGAGCATCGACGCGGGTGTGCGCCAGGTGACGGAGGTGAAGGTCGACCTGGACTCGGGCTTCGGCTCGCGGGATGGGGTGGGCAGCGTGGAGCGTACGCGCGTCACCGTTCGGATGGTGGGCGACGCGGAGGCCATCACCGAAACCCTGGCGGCGACCCAGACGGCACGCTTCGGCAAGCCTCTGGTGATTGGGCGCTTCGATCTGAATGCGGCCGCCGGCAAGCAGAGCGAGGTGCGTGCCGAGATCGAACTGCTCGTAGTAAGGCTGCACGAGGTGCGGGCCCAAGAGGAACAAGACTGATGGCGATTCGACAAGAGGCTGTGGTTTTCGGACTGACCGGCGCCCTGCTGGGGTGGTGGTTCTACGGGGACTTGACCAGCGGCGAGCCCGGCCGGATCTCGACGACGTCGAAAGGTGCGCCGGAGTTCGTCGACCATCTCTCCCCTGACGTGAAGCTGGCGCTGCCGGCGGACGCCGAGCGTAGCGCGGCGCTGGACCGGGATTTGTTCTCGCCGCCCAGGGACACCCAGCCCCTGCCGCTGCTCGGCCTAGTCCAGCCGCCGCTCGAGCCCCTGCCGGCACTGCGCCCGTCGTTTCCCTATGGTCCGACCGCCCGGCACATGGGATCGGTACTGGGGACTAGGTTGACTGTGACGCCGGTGCCCGGACTGTTCGAGGGCGTGACGGACGCCGAGCAGGGCTTGCTGGAACCCACCGACTGGGGCGAGGAGGATCTCGCCCTGGGTGAAGGGACCCTTGCCGGTGAACTCGAACCCGCGATTTCCGAGCAACTCCAGGCCCTTGGCTACGGCGCTGCCGACGATGAAGAACTGGACCAAGCGGCCATCGCTCAGGCCCTGAGAAACGCGGGGCAGGGCGGAGAGGCGGACCTCTCTGATTTGGACGCGGACGACCCCGCGGAGCGCATCGCGGGCTACCGCAAGCTCTACGACTCCGTACAGATGCCGGGGCTCAAGTGGGGGCGTATTCGCAACGAGAACCGCTGGACTCTCGATCGTCGGCCCCAGGAGGCGGTCATCTTCGAGGAAATCGACCCCGAAACCGGCGAGCCGATGTTCCCCGGGACGCCGCCCTTCAGCCTCGAGCGTGAGCGCGTCGACGAGTTTGCCTTCGCGGAGACGGAAGCCAACCGACTCGAGCTGCGGCTGGTCTCGTTTGCGGATCCGTTGCGCCTGGCCGAGGTCACCGACGCCAAGGAGTTCGCCGCTGAGTGCATCGAGCTGCGCAACGAGGTGCCGCGGGCCCTGGACATCGCTGAGACCCTGTGCCGCCGCGCCCTGGCTGCGTCCGATGGAGACGACGTCGAGGCAGCGCTCTTGCTGGGCCGGATCCAGGAGTCGAACTTTGATCTGGAGGCCGCGTACCAGACCTATGTGGGCCTGCTGGAGACCTACCGCACGCGCGCCGAAGTTCACGTGCGGCTCGCGGATCTGCTGGCGCGTCTGCGCGTGTACGAGCGCGCGGAAAGCCACTACCGCGACGCGCTCGGGGTTTCGAGCACGAGCTGGCTTGCCCACTGGCGCCTGGGGACCTTCCTGCTGTCCCAGGGCCGCGGAGACGAGGGCCTGGAGTACCTGGCGGAAGCCGAGCGACGTGAGCCGGGGACACCATCCCAGAAGCGTGCTCGCGTCGACATTCGTACCGATCACGGCCGCTGCCTGCTGCACGTCGGCAAGACTGAGGAGGCGCTCGAGGCCTTTGCTCGCGCGCTGAACGCGGAGCCCCTGCATTCTCCGGCCCTAGCCGGAGTCGTCATCTGCGCGTCGTACCTGAACGATCCCTCAGCGCAGGCCAAGGCGGACGCCGCGATGGGCGCATTGGGGGACGAGCTGCCGGCCGCGGACTTTGAGCTGTCCCTGGCGCTGGGCCTCGCCCGGACGGCCAGTGGGGAGTGGGAGAGCGCTAAGCGGGAGCTGCTGGCTGCTGCGTCCCTTGACCCGTTCCGGGCGGACTACGCCTACGCGGGTCTGTCCTGGCTGGCGGAGGTGACCGGTCACTCGGAAGAGGCGATTGGCTATGCCAATCAGGCCTTCAACGTGCGACCGAGCAACGCCTGGGTGCTGTTTCAGCGCGGCCGCCTGCTGTTGCAGAGCGAGGATCTAGTCGGTGCCGAGAACAACCTGCGCGCCGCCCTGAACCTGGAGCTCGAGTTTGCAGACGCGCTGGTGGGCATGGCCGAAGTTCAGCGCACGCGGGCCGAGTTCCTGGCGGCAGAGCGCTACTACGAGCGAGCCCTGGAGGCGGATCCGAGCCGCGCCCGCGTGCACAGCCGGCGCGGCTTCAACCGCTTTGACCTCGGTGAACCGGAGGCCGCGGTGGAGAGCTTCGAAGAGGCGCTACGCCTGCAGCCAACCCTCGCTTCGGCGGGGCTCGGGGACGCCTGGGCGCGCTATGCTGCCGGGGATTCCCAGGAGGCGATCACGCGCATGGGGGAGCTGGTGGAAGCGCGCCGCAACGAGGCCGAAGGCGACCCCTTCCGCGCCTGGGCACAGGCGCAGGCTGAGCGCATCGTCGATCACGATGAGAAGGAGGTTTGGACGGACCGTTTCGAGCGCCGGCCGGGCAGCATCGGGAACGGCTGGGTCTCGGCCGAGGGCTTTGGTCCGACGGTGGAGCTGCGCGAAGGGTCGGTGCTGATCGACGGCACCCTGACGGCGAAGGGCAGCAGCCGGGTGCTGGCGGAGCTGCCCACGGATACCTTCCTCGCCTTCGAAGCGGACGTGACCGTGGAGCCCGGCAACAATGGCGTTCGCGCGGGTCTGTTCGTTTCGCGCGAGGTGCAGGGGCGCGGCAGCAAGGCTCAGACGCAGGCTCTGGTCTCGATTGCCCGCAACGTGGACGGCACTGTCCAGGGCGGTTTCGTCCGTCAGGGCGAGGTGGAGGTCCAGTGGCAGGACCTCTACGCGGGTTCCGAGGACTGGACCCCCGGGCGGCCGGCGCGCCTGACGATCACCAAGCAGGGCACCGGCAGCGACACGACGGTCAGTCTGTTCTTGGACGGCGTGCCCTTGCTCTCCGATACGCCGATGTCCCGCCTGGGCACGTCGACGCAGACCCTGCGCTTTGGCCTGTTCGCGGAAGGCGACGTGGGCCGCCGCGCCCTGGTGCGGCTTGACAATGTGCGCGTGGTGCGCCGGATTCGATGATGCAGAGACCCTATCCCCGAGCCGCGCGGCGCTTCCGCGGCATCCGCCGGTCCCTTGACGTCAGCGTCACGATCCCGGTCGCGGGCTTCACGCTGATCGAGATGTTGGCGGTCCTGTTGATCATCGGCATCCTTTTCACCTTCTTGCTCGGCTCGGTGATGCGCAGCGGGGAAGCCGTGAAGGCCAATGCGACCCGCACCTTCATCGAGACCATCGGTGCGAGTCTCGACGAGTATCAAAGCAGCCAGGGGGACTACCCGCGCTCGAGCTTTCCCGCGAAGCTCGACCCCAAGCCGTCGAAGCTGAACATGGGGATCGAGATGTTGGTCCTATCGCTGTGGCCGGCCGACGGCAGCTACGCGGGCGGACCGATCCGTGAGGAGCGTCTCAGCAACTCAGACGACGATCGGACCGCACGCTCGCTGACCTCGTACACGGCCAAGGATTGCTTCGAGCTGGCCGACGATTGGGACAACCCGATCGCCTACATCCACCGCAAGGACTACGGCAAGAGCTTTCAATACTTGGCATTCAGCCTCGAGGCGGGCGATTGGATCGAGCAGAGCGTCAAGGCGGTCACGAGCAGCGTGACCGGGGACCCGTTCAACAAGTCCGGGTTCCAGCTGATCTCGGCCGGAGAGGACGGCGTCTTCGGGACGCCCGACGACGTGGGCAACTTCCAGGTGGAGGAGTGAGCGGGGAAGACCGTGCTCACGGCTTCACCCTTGTGGAGCTACTGATGGTCATGGCCATTTTGGGGGTCGTCCTCGGGGCCGGCCTCGGGGCGCTTGCCAGCCTGAACCCGGGTGAGCGGGCAGCCGTCGGCACGGTGCAGAACGTGCTGCGGGCGGCCAACAACTCGGCGATCGCCCGCTCGGGCCCCGCACGGGTGCGCCTGGACAAGGAGAGCGTCAGCATGCTGGCCGAGTCCCAAGTCGTCGTCGGCACCTGGCGCTTTGAAACAGCGGCTTTGACGGGGGCCTTCGGGCTGGATGGTGTGGTCATCGGCATGGATGAAGCGCCCCTGGATGGCGCGGGCTACCAGGGCAACTGTCTCAACTTGGAGGAAGCTCCACGTACCGCCAAGGTGCTGTTCCCTGTGCACGAGGACCCCGCCTTTGACCTGCGCGCTGGCTTTTCCATCGAGGTCGCCGTACGTCCCGAAGGGCTGGCGGCAACGACGCTGCTGGACGTGGGCGGCGTTCTCATGGTGGAGACCGGTCCGCGGGCTGAGCTTGCGGCTACCTTCGTCGCAGCGTCCGTTTCCGACACCGGAGAAGAAGTGCAGGGCTCGCGAATCGCGCTGCGCACCGGACCCGGGGCAGTGCGGCTCGGGCGTTGGAATCGGCTGCGGGTGAGCTACGACCGGCGTTACCTGGTCATCGCGGTGGACGGCGTCGAGCTGGCCCGCAGGCCCGAGACCACGCGGCTTTGGCAGCTGCAGCGCGGGCTGGCCCTCGGAGGTGGCCCGAAACCGTTCCCCGGCAAGGTGGACGACCTGGTCTTCAGCGCCGTGGCGGCCTCGGACCAACTGCAGCTCGCCGACGGGGTGCGCTTCGGCAAGGACGCACCGGCCGAGGTGCATTTCGCCGCCGGCGGTGGCCTCGATCCAATCGAGCACGCGGGCCCGCTTCTGATCCCCCTGGAATTTGCGGATGGCCGCGTGGAGACCGTGCGCGTCGGCCGCTACGGAACCATCGAATGAGGACGACCATGCCCCAGGGAAGCGCCCGTGCCTCGGGTGGCCGCGACGGCTTTGTGCTGCTGACGGTCCTGATCGTGCTGCTCGCGCTGCTCGTGCTGACGGTGCCGTACCTGACCACCGCTCGGAACGCGGACCGCGCGAGCGCGCAGCTGGCCCATCGGACGCAGGCCCGCCTGTCCCTGGACGCGGCCGGCAGGCACGCCAGGGCGCTGCTTTCGCAGTCCCACGCCTCGATTGACCCGACGCCGGATAGCGACAGTCTGGACGAAATCGAAGTGCGGGCTCGCTTCGACCCTGAGTTCCTGGAAGCCCAGAATGCGGGCGGCCCCAGCTTCGATCTCGAGGTGACCGACGTGTCCGGGATGATCGACCTGGAGACTGCGCCCCCGCAGCTACTGGCCAACCTTTGGGGGCTGGGGACACGGCTGGGCGAAGCCGTGCCCGCCAACGGCGACGAGCTGCCTGTTGTATCCATGCAGGGCCTGGATCCCGAAGGCGGCATTGTCGTCGTCGGCGGCGAGTGGATCCGCTACGGGGCCAAAGCGGAGGAGGACTTCACAACCAAGTTGTCCGAGCTGACCCGTGGCCTGGGGGCGCGGGCGCTGGAGGGTGGCGCCTGGGAAACCGACGGGCCGCTGCCACCCCGGAGCCACGGCGTCGGCGCCCATGTGCTCGATCAACGCGCTTTCGCTCCGCTGCTTTGGCGCCTCTTTGATTCCGACGGGGTGCCCCGGGGATTGGATTCCATGGAGGAACTCGCCGGCACGGCGGCCTTCGTGGTGGAAGGGAAGCTGGACGCAAGCTATCTCCATGCCCTGCGCGAGAGCTGCAGCGTGCACGCGGATGCGGCGGGGGCGGGGCAGTGGCAGGCGGGCTCCAACCTGATTGTACCTGTGGTGGCGGGTGAGACGCTGACCCTGCGCGTCGAGGATCCAAGCTGGTTCAACCCCGGCGCGACCGTGCGCCTGCGTCAAGGGGATCGGAGTGAGTTGCGCTACGTCGCCGCGGTTTCGGGCAACGGGATCATCTTGAACGCGGTCATGGTCGGTGACTACGACGCGTTTGACGCGGTGCTGGAGGTCCAGGTGCGCAGGCCGGTGAACGTGAACACGGCTTCTGCTGTGGTGCTGGCCGCGCTGTTCGAGAACCTGCAGATCCGGGGGCGCAACCACCGCATCACGGGGACGGAGGCCAACGAGCTCGCAGCGCTCACGGTCTCGAGCCGTCCATTCACGGGGTTCGAAGACTGGTTACGCCGGCTGGTGTTGCCCGCAGCCGGCATCGAGGCCGTCGAAGCCAGCGCGGAAGGCGTCGCCCCGAGTCTGGCGGAGTGGGAGCTGGGCGAGGAATCGGTGATCGATCCCGAGGACGGCTTGGCGCTGTACATCAATGCGCTCAATGCGAACGACGGGCGCCTGGCTTTTTCCACGATGCCGTTCGCCTTCACGTCGGGTTCCGTCTACGCGATGGAGCTGCGCAGCTCGGTGAGCGCCCCCGACGGCGTGGGGCGCACTGCAGCGGTGCGCGAACGAACCGAGTTGATCGTGCCGCAGGAAGAGCTACTCAGCCTCTTCCACCGACAGCAGGATTTCGACGAAGCGCTGCGGCTGCAGCGCCGTGCCCGTCACTTTGCGACCGGGCCCCAGAGCACCAGCCAGTTCGACGGGGGCATGAATCCGCCGAGCCGCACCTTCCCACATCTGGGGACCCGGGACGGCGCGGTTTACGTGCCCGGGGTTTCCCAGGTCGTCCTCGACGAGGAGGACCAGCCCGTTCGTCCCGACCACATCTTCGCCGACGACGAACCCGGCGGCTGGGTGCAGCTGGCCCCGTCGCGGACGGTGGCGACTCCGCTGACGACCGGCCGGGTCATGCGTTTCGATCGCGAGGCGCGCTCGCTCGAGGGGCGCTACCTGCCGGACGAGCCGATCGTGCAGGATCCTGCGGGCAACATGCTCGGCTGGACGAGCGCCGCAGAGTCCCAGCTGCTGCGCGGTCTGACCATGGGCATGTGGATCAAGCCCGAAGTGTTGAGCGACTCGGTCTTGTTGGACGTGGTCGGGAACCGGCAGGAGTCGGATCGCATCACGCTTTCCCTGGATGGGGGCGACTTGGTTCTGCGTGTGCTCGATGGATTCGGCGACCACCCCGACACCGTTGAGGTCGAGCAGACCGAGGCACGCTTCTCGCTGGCCGCCGACGGGACGCCTGGTCTGCCCGCCGACGTTTGGAGCCACGTTGAGATCGACGTGGCTGGCTCGCGCCCCGACCAGCTCGGCATGCGCGTCAACGGGATGACCCACGGCGTTCGCGTGCTCGGCATGACTCGCACCATCGCCGCCGTCTCAGGTGCCGACAGCGTGATTCCGGTGGAGTCGACGGAGGGCTTCCCCGACATCGGGGTAGCGCGCATCGGCAACGAGGTGGTCGAGTACGGTTTGGCGGGCGACACCTTGGTGTGCCTCTTCCGCGAGACTGGCGCGCAGGCGGGATTCGGCGGGCGGGCCGCCCGAACGCAGCATGCCGTCGAGGACGATCGCACGAGCCTTGCATTGGACCTGGCGGCGAACGGCGTTGGGGATGACCACCTCGCGGGGACGCTGGTGCAGGTTTACGGCTACAGCACGCAGGTGGCCTCGAACCTGCCGGCTGGAGGATCGGTGCTAGCCTCCGACCTGGGTGTGTACCGGGTGCCGATCGCCCTAGAGGTGAGCAGTGAGCCCCCGACGACGATCACCAGTCAGACGTCCCAGTTCCCCTGGGGGGACGGCATCGACTCGACCTTCACATCCTTCAGCCTGCGGCTTGGCCAAGTCGATGGGACCGGTGGTCAGGTTCCCGCCGAGGAGCTGATGGGCGGGTTTTCGGCCGACGGTGGCTACGCCCTGCTGGCCGGGATCCGCTGGCGCGACGGAGCGGGTTCGCCGCCAGAAAACGGTCAGGCTTCCAACGGCGGAGCGCTGGGGGGCGTCGAGCTGGTGCGCTACTCGGGCTGGCGAGGAACGGAGCTCTTCATCGTCGAGCGTGCAGCCCAGGGCAACCTGAATGGGGTCGACATCAGCGGAGGCGCCGGGGATGTGATCGGCGGCGATGCGAGGGCGTTCGTGTTGCGCTGGAACTCGGCCGTCCAATTTGGCGACGACCCCCAGGCGCCGACGGCGGACACGCTGCTGCGCGCCCAGACCTTCGTCGTGCCCGTTTCCCTTCCGGCACCCGGAGCCAACGATCTGACCTTTCTGCCCGGCACGGCGGGCCAGTCCGAATTCGCCCAGATCACGCGCCTGGACCTGGCGGAGCTCACCGAGTGGGTCCGCTACGACGCGATCGATGTGGCCAACGGCCAGCTCGTGCGCGCCGACCCCCTCGCCTATCTCAACGTCTACAACCTGTTGGTCTCTGGGCTGAGCGGCGACGCGGTCAACCCAGATCCCGGCGGCGCCGGCGGGGGAACCGGAACAGGTGGAATGGCGAGCCTACCCAAGCCGGGCTTCCACCGGCCGCCGGCGGCTGAGCCTGTGTCGCAGGGCGCGGCGGACGCCTTCTGGGAACCCACCCTCGGGGTAAGCGAGATCTCCGACCTGGGCGTGACCCAAGCGGTGAGCGCGGCGCTGCACTTCCGGGGCGTCTTTGGCACCTACAGCCACGCCCATCCCGCGGGCACCGAGATTCTGCCCGTGTTCCGGGTGGCCTCCGGCGGGCTGGGCTTCGGGGCGGACGCGGGGCGCCCGGGCGCCAACGATTCGATCTTCCTTTCGGACGCGGACATCTCCAACCCGGGCATCGTGGCCCAGGTGCATCGCGCGCACACCCCTGCGCCGATGCGGGTTATCTACGACTGGACCCAAGATCCCTCCGGGGATCTGCTCTCGCTGCCGGTGGTTGGAACGGCGCCGTTTGCGCAAACCGGATACGCCGCTGGAACCTACGTCGCGCTGCGGGCCCCTTCGCCGCTGTTTCTAGCGGCGAATCCTGCGGCTGGGGGCGGAGCGGGAACGGGTGGCGCGAACAACACGCAGTCGGGCTTCGCCACCGATGCGCGGCTGCTTCCGCGTCTCTCGAAGTGGCCTTCGGGGGAGCGCCCGCGGGCCGCTGGTTTCGTGTCTGTGGGTGGAGAGTCTGTCACCGCCGTCTCCGGTGCCGGTGGAGGAGGCGGCAGCGTGCCCTCCATGACGGTCGACGAGATCGTCTTCGGCTCTTCCCCATTTGGCATCGGTATCGGTGCCGCCAATCCGGCCGCGGCTTCCCAAGGCGCTGCGTTGGTACTGACCGAAGCTCTATCGGATGGAGATTCCGATTGCTCGGTGGGCAGCGACTATGTGCGCAGCCCTGGGGGCGGCTTTCAAATCGGCACGACCTCGGTGTTGACCGGGGCCGGAGGCCTGCCGGAGGATGCCGGACTGCTGCGTATCGGGGAGGAGATCGTCTGCTACGACGTGCGCGACGAGACCTCGGGATTCGTCCAGATCGCCCCCGGTGGACGCGGGCTATTGGGTTCCATCCAGCACTCCCACGCGGCAGGGGACAGCGTTCACTTCCTGCATCAGATTCCGGTCAGCGTCTTGATCGCGGACATCGGTCCCGGCGATTCGGTGTTGCCGTTGGCTTCCCTGGAGAACTTCCCCAGCGAAGGCTTGGTTCTGGTCGGGACCGAGCTGATTCACTTCACGCGACAGCGGAGCGGCGGACTCGAGATGCCCCGGCGTAGTTCGGAGCCGGGCCTCGCCGATCAGCGCGGAGACGGTATCTACCGGGGTCGCTTTGGCACGGTCCCGCAGGCCCATGCCCTGGGTACCCCCGTGATCCTGTTTCCCTATCGCTACCCCGACCTGTGGGCGGACCAGGCCGAGGCGCCGGAGATGGCCTACTTTGGCCTGGAGCTGGCGCAGCCCGGTGCCTTTTGGCGCGGGCTCTACTGGGAGGATGATCCCAGCAGTCTGGGCCAGTGCCAGATCGGTGTCCTGCAGCGCAGCAACCCGAATACGCCCTGGGATGCGGACCCCAGCGGGGATGACGGCCTGCGGCTCTTCTACCGCGGCGACGACAACGGCGAGCCGTTGCCAATCCTGCAGCGCGGGGACGGGTTGGAATGGCGTGTCTTCGTGCGCTTTGATCCCGGAGCGTTTGATCCGATCAACGGCCTGAGCCACGGATGGAAAGATACCCCGCGCCTGCGTCAACTCGGTGCCACCTACCTGGCGCCCAACCGGGTCCTGCGGAGCGTGGACCGATGATGCGAACCACAACTGGACGCCGGGCTGGCTTGACTCTGGTCGAGCTCGTGTTGGCCGCCGGCCTTGGCGTAATGGTGATGACGGGCGTTTTTAGCCTGTTGAACACGAGCCTGGATCTGTGGACCAAGGGCGAGGAGCGTCGTACCCAGGTGGAGCGCTCCGGCGCGGTGCTGGAGTTGATGGGGGCGGACCTCCGCGGCCTCAGCGGCGGGACGCGCGGCGACCTGCTGGTGGACTGGCAGCCCTTTGATGCGGACGCCGACCAGTCCCCCGATCGCGCCTGGCCGCGGATGCGCTTCGTCCGGCAGGCGAGCGAAGCGGAGCTCGCGCGCCTCTATCTAGCTAGCCTGAACCCAGAGCAGGCCGAGCGACTGCGCGAAGAGGGCTTCCTGCCTGCGGAGGGTGCGGCGGGGCTGCAGCTGGATCCGCCGCCCCCGACCGGCTTGGTCGAGGTCTGCTGGGCCGTGCTGCCCGCCGGCAAGGGCGCGGAGCTCTACGAGGGCATTCTGATGCGTGGCGTTCGGCTGGTGGATGGGACCCTCGGCTCATTCCTCGATCCCGGCTTTCTCGGACGCTCGGGCCAACCGCCGGCAGGTTCCCTCGTCGAGGTGACCGGAGGTGTTCTCTGGTTTCAACCGCTGCTCGCCACGCCCACGAGTCGGCTGTTCGATGGCTGGACGATCGGCCCGCGGGCGGGGGATGTGGCCAGCGCCTGGGACGGCAAGGGGGCCGGTCGTCCGGACCCCGACCTCCACGTGTACAACGAAGTCCCGCGCTACCAAACGCGGCCGGCCAAGAGCACCCTGCTGCCGCGCAGCGTGCGCATTGAGCTGGAGTTCGAGTCGGCGAAGGAGCGCAGCAAACGTCCCTCGCTCTCCGAGGCCCTGGAGCCAGGCACCGTCCGCTTCGAGGTTTCGAACGGGACCACGCTTCCCCGTGCCAAAGGGAGCCACGTGCTGATCGGTGGTGAGTGGATGCAGGTTGTGGCCGTCGACGGAGACTATTTGACCGTCCAACGTGGCGCCCGAGCGACGCTGCCCGCGCCCCATGCCCCCGGTTCGGTCGTGCACTTCGGCCAGTCGGTCGTGGCCGAGATTCCGATTCCCATGTATCAGGACGATTGGAACTAACCCACATGATCCATCGAAGCAAGCTGCCGGGCCGCCGGCCTGGGCGCGCGATCCAGCCATCCCGGCCCAAGGAGGGATTCACTCTGATCGAGGTGGTGCTCGCGATGGGCGTGCTGGTGCTGGGTCTTTCGTCCCTGCTGGGCCTGTTCACCTTTGGGGCGGCACTGAGCCGCCAAGCCGGCCTCCGGGCGGGCTCGGCCACGACGGTCGACGCTGTGCTGCTCGACCTAGAGGACAGCTTGTTTCCGCTGCGCCCGGACGGAACGGTGGGGGAGCCTGTGGCCATATTGAGTCGCGAGGTCCCAGGCGCCGCGGGCGTCGTCTACAGCGCCGTGGCCAGCCCCAACCTGGACGGCCCGGTCAATCGGGCGGGCGATCCCCTTGAATATCGCGTGGACGTGACCTTTGCCTGGACCTCCCAGGGGGTCTCACGCAACAGCACGTTTACGACGATTCTGCTGCGCGAAGTCCCTTTCGGGGAGCGCATGCGGCGCGCATTGGACCAAGATCTCTAACGTAGAACACATCGCCCGGCCCCTCGCCCGGGCCTTTGCCAATCGAATTCCTATGAAGACCTACTCCCTTTTGCTCACCATCGGGCTCTGTGCCGGGCCGCTGGCCGCCGCCGGCGGGGCCCAGGAGCCCGCCAGCGAGGACGTTGAGTCCCTGGTTGCCAGCACCGGTGCGATCCCCGCGGCGGCGACCCTGCTGCGGATGCGCGACGGCAGCATTCGCTGGGGGGAGATCATCGCCCACGATCCCGACGGACTGAACTTTCGCCTGCTGGCCCACGGCGGCGAGGTGCGGATCGGCTGGGACTTTCTCGACCCGGGAGAGGAAAACGAGCTGCGCGAGAAGTTCGGCTACGTGGACGTGGCCTCCGAGGAGTTGATGATCGCGGCGGATTCCCTGGTGCTCAACGACGGGCGCACGGTGACGGGCGTGATCATCAGCCGCGAGGGGCCGAACTTCCTCGTCAAGGTTGACGGCAACCTGCAGGCGGTTCCCAAGCGTCGGGTCGCGAGCCTGACCTCGGGTCAGCTGATTCCCGCGCTCGATGTTTACAGCCGCGACGAGCTTTACGGTCAGTACCTGGCGACCCTCGACGAAACCGATCCGGCCTCGCACGTGGAGCTGGCGCGGCTCAGTGAGCGCATTCTGGACTTCGCGTCTGCGGAGACGCACTATGCGGCGGCGTTGGAACTCGGCGTTGCAGAGGACGAAGAGGAGTCGCTGCGCTTCGCGTTGGCCCGGGCCGGCACGAAGGCGGAGCAGCAGGAGCAGATCGATTTCCTGCGCGAGACCGACACCCTGCGCAAGCGTGGACAGTTCGACGAGGCGCTGCTGCGACTCGCTGGTTTTCCCCAGGCCTTCCCCGGGAGTCCGTTGATGCAGGACGCGGCCGAGAAGCTGCTGCGCACCGAGCAGCTGCGGGACGAAGCCGCGCGCAAGTTGGTCCAGCGGCGTTGGACCTATTGGGCCAAGCGCATTTCGCGCGTGGCCCAGAAGGAACTGAGCCTGCAGGCAGCGGAGAGCTATGCGACGGGTCAGCTCACCGAGGAGATCCAGAAGCGGGTGCACGCGGACGTGGTGAAGAACATCTCGACGGCGATTCCCCTTGAGGCGATCGCGCAGTACTGGGCGACGCGCCGCAAGGGGCGCTGGGCTTCGACGAGCTACGGCAAGGCCACCTGGCTGCTGGGACCGGATCGGGCCCGCGCCGGGGCGGACGACAAGGGCAAAGAGGAGAAGCGCGAGCCGGATACCGCCCTCGACCGGGAGCGCGTCGAGTTCGAGAAGAAGCTCAAGCGCTTCCTCGACAACCAGCAGCGTGCCGCCCAGCGGCGCGGGGGCGCGGACGACGCCGAGAAAGCTGGTGAGTTCTGGGATTCGATTTCCGGGAGCTCGCGGGCCTCCTGGGTGTTTGCTTTCTATGTGGAGTTTGGTGGGGCCTACGAGCTGGCGCCCCGCCCGCGGACGCCCAACTGCACCACCTGCGGCGGAACCGGCGGCCGTGAGGTTGTCGCGATCGGCGGCGGGGGAGGTGGCAACAGCAACTCGGGTGGCGGCCGGGGCGGACGGCGCGGCGGCGGCTCGAATCCGATCACCTCTGGGCTCGACGTTGTGGAATGTCCGACCTGCCATGGCGTCGCGGTGACGCGCCGCTTGTACTACCGATGATGCGAATCAAGAGAGTCTGTGTTGTGGGCCTGCTGTGGACGCTGGTCGCCTGCGGCAGCACGCCGAACCGCAAGCCGGTCGGGCCTGCATCGCTCCCCGAGCGGAGCGCCGCTGTGGCCGGGCCCGCAGATGCAGCGGTGCCGGCCGATGACTCAACCAGCATCGGGTCTAGCGACAGTGCCGGACCGAGCAGCGTGGTCGACGCGGGCACCGAGCGCCGGGACCTGGCGACGCCGATCGGGTCGGAGCAGCCTGAGGCCGGAAAGCCCCCCGTGCCCAAGGCCAACGGGGGCCCAAAGCTGGGCGGGGACCTACTCGGCACGGTCGCCGGTCAACCCCTGTACGCGTCGGAGCTGCTGCAGGCATGGCTCCAGCGGGACAGCCGTGAGGTCAGCCGCTACCTCGACAAGCTTGTGCTCGATCGACTTGTGGTTGCTGAATCCAAGCGCCTGGGGATCGTGCTCGGGAAGGAGTCGGTGCGCGATGCGGTCGCCCAGGCCCAGGAGCTGCTGAAGGAGACGATCGCCGAGAACGGCGGCGGGACCGTCGAGGACTTCATCCGTTCCCGCATGGGACTCGACCCTGCCTTCTACATGCAGCGCATGGAGGCCTCGAAGGTCACCGACCTGTTGGCGAGTCGCTGCGTGCGGGCTTTCCTGCTCGAGAACGAGCGCGCAGTCGCCCGCATGATCGTGGTCCAGACCCGTGAGGAGGCGGACCTGGTGCAGGCCGGGATGGCTCGCGGCGAGGATTTCTCGGCCCTTGCGAAGGAGCACTCGGCCGATCCCTCAGCCGAGCAAGGTGGTCAGATTCCGGAACTCGTGCGCTCCCAGTCGGCGATCAGTCGCCTGGCGTTCACGACCGAGGTGGGCGAGGTCGGCGGACCCCTGATGGAGGGCGGTCGCTGGATCTTCCTGCGGGTGGACGGCCGCAAGCCGGCGCGTGAAGGCGGTTGGGAGGCCTTCGGCGCCGAGGTCGAAGCCACCCTGGTCGAGCGGCCGATCGACGATCTGGAGTTCCTGCAGTGGCAGGCCAGCGTCTCCAGCCGCTACGAGGTCGACACGACCCCTTTCCTCGAGCTGGTGGGCGAGCCGGTCTCGAACCCTTGAACCCGGGGCGCCGGGCGGCGATGCTGGACCCCATGGCCGAAGAGCTCGAAGTCGAGGAGCCCGTGGAGGACAGCGCCCAGGGCGCGGAGCAAAGCCCGGATCCCGTGGATTCCGCTGCAAAGGAGGACTCGGAAGCTCCCCAGGCCAGCGGAGAAGAAGGTGAGAGCGATCCCGCGGAGCCCGAGGGCTCGGCTGGGGATGGGGCCCAGGAAGGCGCAGCCCCCGAGGAGGAGGCCGAAGACGAGGCCGAGGGCACCACGCGCCTCGGACCCGGTGCCGAGCTCGACGACGACGAGATTCAGCGGCGCATGATCGCTCTGCTCTTCGCTTCGCCGGAGCCTCTCTCCCTGGGGCGCCTGGTGGTGCTGCTGGAGCGGCCCCAGCGCCCCCGCGTCAAGGCGGCCCTCGAGGGCCTGGATCAGCGCTTCGAGCGCTCAGGGCTGCCCTTCCAGGTGCGCGGTCTGAAGGGCGGCTACGCCCTGATGAGCACCCCGGAGGTGGGCCCGGTGCTCGGACGGCTGGCCCGCGGCCAGGCTGTGGAGCGCGTTAGCGCAGCCGCCCTAGAGACCCTTTCCGTGGTGGCCTACCGTCAGCCGGTGACCAAAGCCGAGATCGAGGCCATCCGCGGCGTTCAGGCCGGGCCGATTCTGCGCTCCCTGGTGGATCGGGGTCTGATCAAGGTGGCGGGACGGGCGGACGTGCCGGGGCACCCCCTGCAGTACGCGACGACCAAGGAATTCTTGGATCGATTCGGGCTGATGAATCTTGGGGACCTGCCGCGTGACGCGGAGCTGACCCAGGACTGAGCGCCGGGGGCCGGGGCCGCTGGGACCCCCGCCCAGGGCGGATGCTAGGACCTAGGCCCACGTTCGGAGGCGATTTAGGCCCCGTAGGGCCGGGCTCCGCTTGCGCGCGGGAACGGGTCAGGAATACACTTCTCGGCCCTCGTAACCCGTCCGCATCGCATTTGCGCGCCCGCTGGGCCGCCGTCTGGTAAGAACATGAGCACCACAGGCCCCGACGACGTCGAGCCCATCGACCCTGACTCCGAGGAGCATGGATTTCTCGAGGACGAGATTGTCGTCCCCGAGGGAGTCAGCCGCCGCAAGTTCCTGCTCATCCTGGCTCTGACGATCTTCGTCCTGCTGGTCTTCACCGTCGGTGATGCCCTGCAGTCGTCGATGACCGGAGGCGGTGGGGCCGACGAGGTCTTCATGACCTGGACGGATCCCGAGAGCGGCACGCAGCACGAGGTCATGGGGTCGGAGTTCCTGGCCACCAAGCGCAAGCTGGATCGGCTTTGGCGCGCCGGCGGCGTCTGGTCCCCACTGAACCGCGCCGATGGGCGCAAAGCCAAGATCACCGACGAGGACGTAGCCCTCTACTCGGTGCTTGAGGAAATGGCCGTCCAGAACGGGGTCGAGGTCCCGGTGGAAGAGTTCGTGCGCACCCTGGTCGACAACGGCTGGACCGGCGAGAGCCTCCAGGCGACCGCCAAGCGCAACCGGATGGCCACTAGCCAATTCGAGGCGGAGATGCGCGAAGGTCTAAGGGCCGGCAAGCTGCGCTTCATGCTGATGAACGCCGCCAGCATGGTTGCCGACCCCGAAGCGGTCGTCAGCACCTGGGCCGAAGAGAACCCCCAGTACACCTTCGCCTACCTGAGCCTCGACGCCGCGGACGTCGAGAAGCAGGCGATGAGCTCGCTGCCCGACGACGAGGAATTGAAGGTCTGGTACGACGCGCTGCCCCAGTGGGACAAGCAGAAGTACTTCACCGACGAGCGCGTGCGGGCCAGCGTTGCCTGGCTGCCCCTAGACGGCGATTTCGATCCCGCGGCGCTGCTCGAAATGTATCCGCTGCCGGAGGACTGGGACGCGGACGCCCAGGCCCGCAGCTACTACAACCGCTTCACCGCAGTGCGCTTCAAGAACCCGGACGCTGAGGTGGCGGAAGGCGTGGAGCTTCCGGCCGATACGCCCCTTTACCTGGAGTTCGAGGCCGTCACCGAGCGCGCGGCCGAAGAGGCCCGGATCCACCACGCCCTCGGCGCTTTCCTTGAAGACATGCGCACCCGGGACAGCGACGAGTGGGGCGACGCTACCCAGGCCGACCTGGCGGCGGAATCCGCGGCCCTGGGCCTTTCGGTCTGGGAGGGTGACGAGGCCATTCCGAAGTCTGAGTTCGAGGCCATCGAGCCCTGGGGTGGTCCGCAAATCGCCAACATGCTGGGCTTCGGCGTTGCCGAATCGTTCCTGCAGCGCGTGGTGGCGGAAGAGAATGGACTGGTCATCGGCCGCGTGAACGAGAAGACCGAGCGCGAGGAACCGGAGTTCGCGACGATCCGCGACACGATTGCCGAGCGCTGGGTCGACGACAACGCGATCGACGTCGCCGTCGAGCGTCTCGAGGCCCTGCGGGACTCCTTTGGGGAGCGCCCCGAGGACGACGGCAGCGAGCCCGAGGCCTCCACCGGGGATAGTGAACCCGAGGCTCCCTGGGCCCCGGTGGCGACCGCCGAGGCTTTGGCCGCGGCCGCAGCGCAGCTCTCCACGGAACTCGAGCTGGACGTGCCCCTTGAGGTGCAAACACGCGGGCCCCTGGGACGCCGCGAGTACCCGAACGACGACATCGCCGCCGCCACTCCGGCTGACCGCGCGATCGTGACCGGCGCCAACTACTACGAGCTTGAGCCGGGCCAGGTGGCTCCGGCCACTGCGGACCCGACTCGCAAGGTCGCGCTGCTGGTGCAGTTCATCGGCCAGGAAGATCCCTCGCCCGGCACGATGAAGGCGACGGAGCTGCTCCAGGCGCGCCAGGCACTGATCGGCGAGACCTTCGAGAAGTTCGAGTCCGAGGTCCTGCACCCGAAGTCGGACTGGTTCAAGAATCGCTATAAGCTCGACCTGCGCTCCTGGCGCCTGGATGCCGAGCGGGAAGCGAACGGCGAGGAAGACTACGACGACGAGGAAGCCGAGTAGTCTTCGGCACTCGTGCTTCCCGCACGCCAGCACCAAAGGGGCCAGGCCTCCCGCGAGGGGGGCCTGGCCCCTGGTCGTTAGGCCCGCTCGTGCAGTGGACTCTTGAGCTGCTCGGCGAAGGCATGGGGTTGCAGGCTGCACGGAGATGGAGATCGCCTCGAGTCTCCCCGGTGTACGGGGAGCTGATCACGACCCAGAACCGTTGGCCGCTTGCCAATGGGCGTGGGACCAACTTCGACCATTGGGCACTGCCTTGGTCCGTGCTCGGCGAGACGCGCGAGCAGTACTACACCGTGGCGGTGAAGCCCCAGCAGCCTCGCGATCCCCAAGTTCGGATCGTGGTCCGCGATCCTTACCGCTTGGCCAAGTCAGACCCCTGGACCCACACCATCCACGAGGCCCGGGTTCCCTATCCGGCAAGGATGGCGCAGGTGGCTGGATCCTTGAGGCTTGGACCCTGGAGGACGATCCGGGAGGGGAGCTCGAAGGGACTCCCAAGGAGGTCTGGAATCCGGTCCTGGCGACGCGAAGGGGATTTCGCTCGATGCGGATTCACCACTACCTCGTCCTGATCGACTCGGATGACGATGGCCGCATCGACGGCGAAGCCCTGTCTGGAACCACGGCTGAGCTGAAAGCCAGGGGCGTTGGAAGGGGCCTAGCGGGCGAGCTGGCGCCCAATCGGGCGTCCGTCGAGCAGGATCCAGGCGTCGTTGCGAGGACCGGTCGCGCTTGAGCTAAGGGGCGGCACCAGGTCGATGTCCACGTCGTCGTAGTCGCCGCCCGCGGTCAGGACTTCATAGCCGCTGCCGTCGGTGCCGATGCGGGCTGTGAAGAACTTCCCTGGGCCGCCAAAGACCAGGCGGTGGAAGTAGAGCTCGGTGGAGTCCGGCGACCAGCGCGGGAGCGTGTTGATGTTGCCGTCGTCGATGACGGTCTGCAGATCGCTGCCATCGGGTGCAATCGTGCGCAGGGCCCAGCGGCCGACGCCGAAGAGCTCGGGATCGACGGCGGTCTCGAAGGCGATGCGCGTGCCGTCCGGAGACCAGTACGGATCGTGGTCGCGCAGGTTGTCGTCGGTGAGGCGCTGCTCGTCTGTGCCGTCTGCGGCCATCGTGTAGATCTCGAGGAAGGCCAGATCGATGCCGGTGTAGTCGGGCGGAAAGGCAGCACAGACGATGCGTGTGCCGTCGGACGACCACGAGGGATCGATGTACAGGGATGTACGCGTCGTGATGCGCGTCGGATTCGTTCCGTCGGGTTCAGCTACGAACAGGTGCCAGCGGTTGGCGTCGGGCATCGACTGGGCGGCCATCACCAGCTTCGTGCCGTCCGGTGACCAATCGACGACCCCCTGGGTGATCCAGCCGTTCGCGTCATCGGGGATCAACTCCTCGGGTGTCCCGTCGGGGTAGTCCATGCCCCACAGGGCCGCGTCCTCGTAGTTGTTGTCCCAGCCTCCCGTGGGCGGCCGGTCGGCGATCGTAGTCCGGTAGAAGAGCATCCGGTCGCCCTGGGGCGAGAGGCGCGGCCACCAGGAATCGAAGGCGCTGTCATCGGTGAGTTGGAGTTCCTCCCCAGCTTCGAGGCAAAACAGCTCAAAGTTGCCCGTCCGATCGGAGCAGAAATAGAACGATTCCGTCTCGGGCGGCGGCGCTGGATCCATGCCCCCAGAGTCATCGGAGGAGCAGGCGGAAAGGGCGAGCAGGCAGCAGAGGGGGAGGCGCATGGTTGGAGCCGTTGGGGAAGCCAGCCCCAAGGTATCGACCCCTTGGGGACTCTGGCCCATGGGCTGTTTTCCCCGCAGGTCCCGTCGACGGGAGTGGATCCAGAGCTCACTCCGGAATGCCCATTCAGGCGGGCCTAGCCTTCCTAGAGATCGCTCGAGCCCAGGGGGAGAGTCCGGACCGGCTTCACCTCAACGCCGCTCACGCCCTCCCGGAGCACGATCGAGGTATTCATCTCGATGTCTTCGTAGACCTGGCGGAGGTCGCTGGCGGGCCACCAGACCTCAAGCCGCTCGATGCGCTCGGCGGAGCCCAGCCCGAGTTCCTGGCGCATGGGGTTGCAGCCAAAGCTGCCGCCGGTGGTGACCGTGCGATAGATCGAGCGCCTGGATTCCCCGCGGGCCAGATCCACTCGGATGCGTGCGCCCACCCCAAAGTGGTTGGAGGTGTCGCCGAGGAGCTGGACCTTCAGCCAGTGGTTGGTGTTGCCGGGGTTGCGGAAGAGCACGCAGCGATAGGCGTCGCCGGGATAGGCACCGCCCATGCGCACGGTGACGTCCTGATCCCCGTCACCGTCCATATCGGCGAACGCCACGCCGTGGCCCTTTTGCAGATGTCCCATGCCCGCGGCGGTCGTCACGTCGGCAAAGCCCTTTCCGCTGGTGTTGCGCAGCATGACATTGGGCATCAGGCCTTCGTAGAACGGATAGCCGGTGCCAAGGTAGATGTCGAGGAAGCCGTCGTTGTCGGCGTCGCCAAAATTCGAGCCCATGGGCAGCCATGCTTGGTCGAGCCCTGCGGCCTGGGCAACGTCGCGGAAGCCGCCCTTGCCGTCCCCCTTGTACAGACAGAAGCGTTCGCCCTTGTGGCGTAGGCCAAGGTAGCTGCCGGCAACGTCGGCCAGGGTGGGGGGACGGGAGGGCCCCCCGAAGCTGGCGGCGAACAGATCCAGGGCGCCGTCGTTGTCGTAGTCGAAGAACCAGCAGGGGAAGCCACTGATGGGGGCACCCACGCCGCGCTCAATGGCGACGTCGCTGAACTTGCCGTTGCCCTCGTTCAGGTAGAGGCGGTTCGGCGCAGCCATGTTTGACACGTAGAGGTCGGGGTCGCCGTCGTTGTCGATGTCGCCCCAGGTGACGCCCTTGGTGTAGCGACCATTCAGAACGCCGGCCTCTTCCGCAACGTTGGTGAAGGTACCGTTGCCGTTGTTGGAGTACAGCTCGTTGGGTGCGGGTTGCCCGGGCTCCGACTCGTTGCCCACGTACAGATCCAGGTCCCCGTCCAGGTCGTAGTCGGCGAAGGCCGCGGTCTGCGTGGGCCAGCGGCTGGCACCTAGGCCGGCTTCGATTGTCATGTCGATGAAGCGCCCGTTGCCCTCGTTGCGCAGGAGGGAGTTGATGTGTCTGCCCTGATGCCGCAGCCAGGCGCCGCGTAGCACGAAAACGTCCACGTCTCCGTCGTTGTCGTAGTCGGCGGTTACCAGGTTGAGCCCACCAAGCAGCCCTGCGAGGCCAGCTTCATCGCTGCGTTCTATGTACTGACCCTCTGCCGAGCCAAGGTAGAGTCGTAGCGGTCCCCGCGCGCCCGAGTCGGACGTCATCAGGTCGGGAATTCCGTCGCCATCGAAGTCCTCGACCACCAACCCGCCAGCCAAGCCCAGCGCGTCGAGCCCAACTTCGGTAGCCACATCGTCGAAGTGCATGAACTCTTCGTCGGACTCGAAGACTTCGGCGGGGATGCGCCATTCCTTCGGGAGCTTGCCGGTGTCGAGGTCTAGCGTCATGGCCGCGATGTTCATCAGCCAGCGTGCCTTGCGCCCAACCTGAGAGTTGGGCGGCACCAGGCTGAGGGCCTTGCCAAGAGCGCGCATCGCCTTGGTGGAACCCTCCTTGTTGGAGTGCAGGCCACCGCCCTGGATGGGAAAGATGCAGCTGTCGCGGTTGGTCTTCAGACAGCAGTTTTGGTCTTCGGCCAGCCGCAGGTAGGCGGTTCCTAGCTGCAGCCAGGCGCCGCCGATCTCGGAGCGCTGTTCCCGCGAGAGCTCGGTGACGCCCTGGAGGCCACGCTCGTATCCGGCGGTCGCCTTCTGGAGCGTAGCGATCGCTGATTCGGTCTCTCCCATCCGCATCAGCTCGGTGCCCAATCTCACCTGGAGGCGGGTTCGTCCGAGGAGGGGCGTGTTCGCGGGGAGCTTGGATAGTTGCGAACGCAGCGTTTGGACGGGGCCCCAGCCGAGGTAGATGTTGTCGCCTTCACACTCGTTGCGAACTTCGACCAGCAGCGCGACAACGTGCTGATGGCCTCCGTTCGGTTGAACCATAGGGCCATCACCTGGAGCAAGAAGCGCGAGAGTCGCAATGGCCGGCAAATACATACGTGCATCTATCGACCACACGGCCTTCGACTACCCGTGGATGCTGGCCTTTTCCAGGCCTTACGCAAAGCCGCCCGATACGCGGAGCTTTCTTGCCTCAACCCGAGATGATCGCCTGAGACTCTGTTTCCTTTTGCGAACTTGCCGGGAACCGCAGAGCGCATGCGACCGTCTCCGGGCAGCAAAGCGCACCGCGGCGTCCGGGTTTACAAGCCCTAGGCCGCCGTGCGAAAGCTGACCTGGAACTGGGATCCGCCGCCTTCGCGTGCGAGCACGCGCGCCTTGCCCTTCAGGTTCTTCGCGTATTGAGCCACAAGGTGCAGGCCGAGCCCCGTGCCTTGGGTGGTGCGAGTGGCTTCGCTCCCGACCCGGTAGAAGGCTTCGAAAATCTGGTCGCGCTCAGACGCGGGGATGCCGGGCCCGCGGTCGAGAACCTCGAGCACGACCTTGCCCTTGTGCATGCGTGTGCGCACGAGAATGGGCTCGGCGCTGGGGTCTGCCGTGTCTACGGGCGCGTACTTCTTCGCGTTCTCGACCAGATTGGTCAGCAGCGAATGCACCGCTTCTTCGGTGAGCAGCACTGCCGGCAGGTCGGGGGCGAGATCGAAGGCTAGGTTCGGGTCGTCTTCGAAACCCATGACCTCAATCTCGCGTTGAATTTCGGCGTTGAGATCACCTGGAACGCGCTTGGGCGGCGCGCCCGAGAGGCGTCGCTTCTCGAGCACGCGATCCACCAGCTTGTCGAGCCGGTTGCTCTCCCCGACGATGCGCTCGGCGTATTCGGTTTGCTTTTCTGGGGTGGCGGCCCAGCCTGCGGCGAGCATTTCGCCGTACATCTTCACCGCGGCCAAGGGAGTGCGCAGCTCGTGGGTCACCGAGGCCACAAAGTTCTCGGTCCGGCGGGCGGCCTCCGAGGCGCTACGCACGCGGCCAATCAAGAGCCGTAGGCCGAGCAGCGTCGAGCTGCCGAGGACCCAGACCAGGCCCATGAACCACAGGCGCTGGTTGCGAAAACGGCGCTCGAGAGAGCTCACGTCCACGGCCACGGCCATGCTGGCTACGTCTGCGGGCACGTCCTTGTACTCGATACCTAGGCCGTGGCTCACCGAGAACTCGGCGGTGACCCATTGGTCCGGGTCGAGTTGCGCGGCCTCCTCCTGGGTAAAAAGGCGCTGGTTCCTGGAGAGTTGGGCCTCGGCCACCAGCTGGGCTTGTTCCCGCAGCAGCCAGTCCCCATCGGCCACCCAGCCCTGGACGACGGTGGTGTTCTCCACGATGCTCGACAGGCA
>CAYWNK010000051.1:0-26919 GCA_964459495.1 uncultured Planctomycetaceae bacterium | reverse complement strand
GGATCGGGGATCGGTGAGTCTCCCACCATAGCGCCTAGGACCCCTCCCCTTCCGCTCCCTCCCCCTGGAACGTGCAAACGGCGCTCGGTCTGGCCTACACTCCTACCCCGTCTCGGCCGAAGAACCCCGGTGGACCCAGCGCTACCGTCGCATTCCCCCGGGATTGCTGGAATGGGCCCCCACCGCTCTTCCCCGCCCCTCGCTGCGCCCCACCACCCGGTTTGCACAAACGTCTCCTCGTTCTTGGCTCCAGCGGCTCGATCGGTACCCAGACTTTGGATCTGGTCCGGGAGGACGGGGACCTTCAGGTCGCCGGACTGGCCGCCTCGCGCTCCTGGGAACTGGTGCGTGACCAGGCCCGCGAGCACCGCGTCCCCTACGTGGCGATGGCGGATGAGGAGGCAGCCGAGCGGCTCGCCCCAGAGCTGCCCCCGGGCACGACTCTCCTGCGCGGCGCGAACTGTCTGGCCGAACTCGTGGCCGCCACGGACTTCGACGTCTGCGTCCATGGGGTCGTTGGGGCTGCCGGCCTTCCCGCCTCCGTAGCCGTACTGGAGAGGGGCCGCACGCTGGCCCTGGCCAACAAGGAGTCCCTTGTTCTCGCGGGAGCGGAGCTCATGGCGCTATCCGAACGCCACGGAGCTGAAATCGTGCCCGTGGACTCGGAGCATTCGGCAGTGTTTCAGTGCCTGCGCGGCGAGCGCATCGACCGCGTGCGAAAGGTCTGGCTGACCGCCAGTGGTGGCCCCTTCCGCACCACCCCCTGGGATGAGATGCGCAGCGCCTCTCCGGAGAAGGCACTGGCCCATCCGACCTGGGACATGGGCAAGCGCATCAGCATCGGGTCCGCCACGCTCCTCAACAAGGCACTCGAGGTGATCGAACTCCATCACCTTTTCGGTCTCGACGCAGATCGCATCGGCGTCGCCGTCCACCCCGAATCCGTCGTCCACTCCATGGTCGAGTTCGTCGACGGCTCGGTTGTCGCCCAGGTCGGCCCGCCCGACATGCGCGGCCCCATCCACTTCGCCCTCCACCACCCGGACCGAGCTCCCTCGAAGCTGCCGGGCTTTGATTTTCGCACCTTTGCGAAGCTCACCTTCGAGGAACCGGACCTCGAGCGCTTCCCCACCCTTGGCCTTGGCTTTGACTGTGTGCGCCAGGGTGAAGACGCTGGATGCGTCCTCAACGCGGCGGATGAGGTCGCGGTCGCCGCCTACCTCGCCGGGGAACTCAGTTTCGAGGGCATCAGCCAGGTGCACCGCGCGGTTCTCGCGCAACGCCCCGGCCTCCACGGCAGCATCGATGCCTTGCTCCGCGCTGACGCGCGCGCTCGGGAGCTGGCGACAAGCGAGATCGAGCGCCTTGGCGCATCCCAAACCACCTCCCCCACAGCACCGGGAACCACCGCATGACTCTCCCCGACTGGATACGCATCTTGCAGGTCGGCCTCGGGATTGGCGCCGTCATCTTCATTCACGAGATGGGGCACTTTCTCGCGGCTCGCTGGTGCGGGGTCCGCGTCGAGGTCTTTAGCCTCGGCTTTGGTCCCAAGGTCTTCGGCTTCCGCCGCGGCGGCACCCAGTACCAGATCGCCGCTGTGCCCTTCGGTGGTTACGTGCGTATGGCCGGCGAGATGCCGGACGGAACCGGACGGGCGCCCGCCGACGACGAGCTGCCGTCGAAGAGCGTTCCCCAGCGGTTCCTGATCTATTCCGGCGGGGTGATCATGAACATGATCTTCGCTCTGGTGCTGTTTCCCGTAGCCTTCTACTTCGGGATCTCGTCCGCCACGCCGATCGTCACCGCGGTTCCTGGGACCCCCGCCTGGCACGCCGGGATCCCCTCCGGCAGCCGCGTGATCTCCGCCAACGGCAAGGAGGTCTTCGACTGGCTGCACATCCCCACGGAGGTGGCGATCGGCGGCAGCGACCCGGTCGAATTCGTGATCCAAGCGCCCGATGCCGACGGACCCGAACGCGTGGTGCTCGTCCCTGAGCGCAATGAGGCGATGGGCATCTTCATGGTGGGCCTTGCCCCAGCCGTGGATCCCGAGCTGCGCTTTGAGGTGCGTCCGGATGGGCCCGCTGCCCGGGCCGGCATGCTGGACGGAGACGTCCTTCTCGAGGTGCGCGGCGGGATGCCCGGCTTCCCGGTTGAGGTCCAGTTCCAACGCGCCTACGGGGACGGTCCCCTCGACCTGCTCGTGCAGCGTGGCGATGAAACCGTGGAGATTCATCTGGAGCCAGAGCTGTCGCACTCCGACAAGCGGCGTTTCTTCGGCATCAGTCCCGTAAGCAACCTGGTGACCGGCGTGCGGGCGAACTCTGTGCCCGAGACCATCGGTCTGCGAAGCGACGACCGCATCATCGGCGTCGACCAGAAGCCGGTGCACTCCAGCGACGCGATCTTCCGAGCGATCTCCAGCGGGCAGGGACCCCTTAGCCTTCAGGTGCAGCGTGCCGGGGAGCAGAGCACCCTGCTCCAGTCGGACGCACTGAGCACCGAGGAGCGCGCAGCGTTCCTCAACGATCTGGCCCTCGGCCAGGATGAGGACTCTGCCCGGCTACTCGTATCGCCGGAATCAGGAGCCGCCGCGGTCGGCATGCAGGACGGGGACCGAGTCCTCGCCCTCGATGGGGTCCCCCTGAGTGATCAGGAGGTGAGCCCTGGGGTAGATCTCGGTGAGAACTGGGCCTCTGTGCAGGAAGCAGCCAGGCGGGCAGTGGAAACGGGCGAACCGCTCGCCTTTACGCTCGACAGGGCAGGCGAAATTGTCGAGCTCTCCGCCAGTGCCGCACCGGTCCCGGTGCTCGACTACGGAATGGGGCTCGCTGAATCGCGCTACATCTATCGCACGAAGGGCCTGGTCCCGTCCGTCAAAGCGGGCGCGCTTGCGTCCTGGCGCTTCCTCTCCGAGGTTTGGATGACGCTGAAGAAGATGTTCCAGCAGGAGGTCAGCACCAAGAACCTCGGCGGGATCATCACCATCGGACAGGTCAGCTACCACTGGTCGGCGATGGGCTGGACGAAGCTCCTTTTCTTCCTCTGCATGGTCAGCGTGAACCTGGCGTTCCTCAACGTGTTGCCCATTCCGGTGCTCGACGGCGGACATCTCTTCTTCCTGCTGGTCGAAGGCATCAAAGGCTCGCCGGTGTCCGAGCGAACCCTGGGCTATTCCCAGGTCGTGGGCGTCGTGTTGATTCTGTCCCTGATGGTCTACGTGACCTACCAGGACATCCTGCGCCTCGTCGGTTGAGCGCCCTCAAAGGAAAGGGGCTCGCTCTGGGGCGTCTCCTGCGCGTGTCCCTCGCCGCTTCCGCCGTGGCCGACGTGATCTGTGGCTTGGCCATCGGCGGTGCCGGACGCTTCCCCTCCGTCTTCACCCTGGTCGCCGGCGTCGCGGCCTCCGCTGGGGTGTACCACGGGGCCATGGCCTTGAACGACTGGGCGGACGCCGAGCACGACCGCGCCACGCGTCCGGAGCGCCCCATTCCCAGCGGCAGCATCCCGCGCGACCTGGCCTTCGCCATCGGTATGGTGTTGGTGCTGCTCGGCGTGGTGGCCGGTGCGGTCGCCAGCCCTGCTCACTGGCCGTGGATGCTCGTCGTCGCCTGCTGTGCGGTCGGCTATGACCTGGTCGGTCGCGGGCCCATTCGTGGCCCGCTGCTCCTCGGCCTCTGCCGCGCGGGGAACCTGGGTTTTGGCATGGCCATCGCGGGCGGGCTCGAACAGCGAGGCTCGGGTCTTTGGGCCATGCCTGCCATCTACTTTCTCTACGTGGTCTGCGTTTCCCTCGGGGGCCGGCTTGAGGACGGGGAGAGCAGCGCGAACGTGGCGGTACTCGGGCCTGCGACACTCGGGTCGGCCGGAGTGCTGCTCGCTGCGACCCCAGCGATCGCCACCGTGTTCCAGACCGTCCCGGTTCCCGGCGGCCCATTCCTCGCCTGGCCCTTGGCCCTGGCCGCGGCTTACGGCCTCGTGCGGCGGGCAGCTGGCCTCCGGGAGGCTCGGCAGGTGGGCCCGGTCATGGGCGTCGCTCTCCGGCGCTTGCTGATCCTGACCGCGGTTTTTGCGTTGATGGCCGGCGGCCCTGGCCCCGCAGGCTGGTGGGCCGCTGCGCTGGCCCTCGCGGGCTTCCCGGTGAGCCACGCCCTGCGGCGTGCCTTTCCGCCGAGCTGAATCGGCCTAAGCCTCACGCTCGAGCCACACGCGGGCCCCGGCTTCATCGATGACCTCGCCGCGCAATTGGGCGTCTTCAAGGGCGCGTAGCAAGCGTCCGATCGCAGGGCCCGGGGCGGTGCCCGCGGCAATGAGATCCTTGGCGCTGAGCAACGGGGCTGGCCGCAGCTCGCTCCCATGCTCGGAAAGCCAGGCCTGAAGGGACTGCAGTCCGGCCGCCAAATCCGCATCCCCAGCGGCCTTGGCCCCAGCGAGCGCGAGGGCCAGGGCGATCGGCGCGGCGGGTTCGCGCAGGGTCCGAGCGCGGAGGGCGGGGTCGGGATCCTCGCCGACGAGGGACCGGCAGATGCCCCGGAGCGAAACGATCCGCTGCCAGTGGAGCAGCAGGGCCTTGCTCGGCTTGAGCGAGCGCAGGTGCAGCTCCAGCTGGGAGGCCTCGCTGCTCTCCAGGATCACCAGCAGAGCTGCTGCCGCGGGATCCACCGGATCGTTCAGCTCCTCCGGTAGGTGCTCGAGCGTGGCTGTGCGCAGGTCCACGTCGTCCGTTGCCCAGGGGGCCACCTGAGCCAGCAGCCCGCAGCCCTCGAGTGTCCGGTACGCGCGCGCAGGCTTGGGCCAGGCCAAGGTGCGGCGAAGTTCCTCCAGCACGCGCTCGACGCTCGTGCCCTTCAGGTTGGACGCGCAGCGTCTGGCCGCCTCGTGCAGCCCGGGGGCTGGTTCTAGATCGTGGCTCGCCTGAAAACGCAGCATGCGCAGCAGGCGGAGTCCGTCCTCCGCAAAGCGCCGCGCCGGCTCTCCCACCGTCCGCAGCTGGCGGGCCCGCAGATCCGCCAGGCCACCGGTCGGATCGTTCACCTCCCCTGTGCGAGGGTCCAGGTAGAGCGCGTTGCAGGTGAAGTCCCTGCGCTGGGCATCCAGTTCAAGGGAATCCCCGTAGACGACCTGGTCGGGACGACGCCCGTCCGCGTAGGAGCCATCCTCCCGGAATGTCGCCAGCTCGACCTCCAGCTCCGAAAGCTGCACGAGGATGATCCCAAAGGCCTTGCCGACGCCGAGGGTGCGCTCGAACAGCCTTTCCACCTGATCGGGTAGGGCCCCCGACACCATGTCCACGTCCTTGGGCCTGCGGCCCAGGGCGAGATCACGAACCGCCCCCCCGACGATCCAGCCGCGGTGCCCCGCGGCCGCCAATCGCTCGGCCACCTCCCGCGCGGCCCGCAGGTGGGACGGGTCGAGCAGCTCCAGGTCGAGGCGGTCGTCCATGCGTTGAAGCCTAGCGCCCGGGCCCACAGAATCGAGGGGGCGACAGCTATGACCAACGTGATCCCCAGTGAACGAGCCGATGTGGCTCCCCGCGTGAGTGGCCTCAGCGCCCGACTGGCAGACCGCGGGCTCCTGCTCGGCGTGGCCCTGGTGACCTGCCTCGTTTCGCTGCCGCGCTTCCACGCTCTCATGCTGTCGGCCAACGAGCGCGATGCGCGCCAGGCCATCGAGCTGCTCGAGGGCGAGCTCGCCGGCAACCTGACGCTCGCCGCCCGGGGCTGGCCAGCCCTTGCCGCATTGCCGTCCGTGGAGCACCGACTCGTGGACTTGCGCAGCAGCGCGGATGGGCGCTTGGCCACCTATCACGGCTATGTGCTGCGCATCGTTCAGATCGAGGGTCGTGCGGGCCTCATGGCCTGGCCCGCGGAACCCGGTCGCAGCGGGCGCGAGGCCTACTTGCGCCGCATGCATGGCGAGACGCTGGCCAGCGATGATTGGAGCCAGATCGGCTTCCCGCCTCGTGCCCCCCAGGGACCGACCGGCAACGGCTGGCGACCGCTCCGCTAGGCCTGGATCACGGGGCTGAGCGTCCAGGGATGGGGATCTACTCCTTGGCCGCCGCGCGCAGGACTTCGGCCAGCTCGGTTTCCCCAGCCTTTTGGAGCCATCCGCTGAGGCTCTCGAAGCGACGACGGGGAGGCTCGAGTGCCCAGCTGCCCGCCGGGAGCACCTGACGCATCGCCCGTGGAGGCTCGACCCCCAGCGCGCTGAGATCCTGGCGTAAATCCCCCAAGTCGGGCTCGCCAAAGTAGAGGCACACCAAGGCACCCGATTCATCGATCAGCAAGCCGAGCGGCAAGGGTAGATCGTCGAAGGAGCCGACGACCTCAGCGACCACGAGCTCGAACATCTTCCGCGCGCGAAGGTCGCTTCGACCGCCAAGGGTGGCAAGGCCCGTCGCCCCTAG
Source organism: uncultured Planctomycetaceae bacterium (assembly GCA_964459495.1). Taxonomy (GTDB): domain Bacteria; phylum Planctomycetota; class UBA1135; order UBA1135; genus CAYWNK01. Next base: position 20,507 of record CAYWNK010000051.1, on the reverse strand, counting down.
CGCAGCAGAAGCAGCCTTCCAGTGGCGACCCTTGTCGAGGGACACCGGCCACAGGGTCACCTGGTCGCTGAGGCTGGGGCTTTGGGCGAAGCGCTCGAAGAACCGAAGACCGCCGTTCTCCCAGCTGCCCCAGAGAACCACGAGCAGTGGTTTGCCGCCGAAATGATCCACCCGGCGCGCTGGACCCGCCGCATCGGGCAAGAGCATCGGCCCGAGCGGAACACTCGTCAGGGCCGGGACGCGCACCACCGGGGGCCGTGTGCCGGATTCGATGGGCAGCGCGGGGACATCGCCGAGGCCGCTGCGCGGAGCCTCGACACGCGTCGACTCCCCTCCGGCATTCAGCGTATAGAGGGCACCTTGCGGCAACGCACCGTGGACCGAGCGTTTGCCATCCGGCCACTGCACCGCAATCTCCTCGACCCCGTCACCGGGCGGAATCGCAAAGCGCAGCCGTTTGGAGGGGGACCCCAAATAGCCGTAGCCGGCGTGCACCCTTGCGCGCCGCAGTGCTCCGGAGGAAAAGCGGACTTCGACGCTTGCGCCGATCGCCTCGGTATTCGGGGCTTCTCCGGCGAGCTCGAAGGCGATCCAGCGTGGAGCCACGGGCGAGCGCCCGTGCAGAAAGCGCAGGGCCGGAGCGGTGCGGTTCTTGACCCACAGATCCAGCCGTCCGTCCAGATCCCAGTCGCAGGGGGAGACCACTCGACCGTCGTCGAGGTAGTCGAGGCCAGCCGCCGCGGACGCATCCACAAAACGACCCTCTCCCAGGTTCCAGTAGCCGTAGTTGCGCTCAGCTCCGTTCCACGAAAGTCCGATCACCTGGGACATGTGGCTGATGGCCGCCCATGCCGCCAGGTAGTCGTTCGTGGGTTTGGATCCGGTGGGCGAGGACCCGACGACCACACGCCAAAAAAAGCTGTCCAGGTCGGGCTTGAGCCGGCCCGTGGCAAAGCCGTTCGGAACGACGATGTCGGAGAGCCCATCGCCATCGAAGTCGCAGAAGACAGCGCCCCAGGCCCAGCCCCCAGGACCGGTCCCGGCCATGCCCTGGCTCTGCGCTCGGCGGAACGTACCGTCTCCCTGCCCCAGCAACAGGCTGTTGCCGCGGGCGTGATCCTGGTAGGAGGCGCGGACCTCCAGCGGACTGCCCTCTTGGAAGCGTGGGTTTGCGATCACCCGCTCACCTGCGGGCGAGTGCATGTTGGACACGTAGAGGTCCAAATCTCCGTCGAGCTCCACGTCCGCGACGCTGATGCCCATGCCCGCCGCCATGTCCATCGCACCGCTGGCCTCAGCAGCATCCCGGAACCGGCCACCCTCGTTGACGTAGAGGTTGTTGCGTCCGAAGTCGTTGGTGACGTAGAGGTCCAGGTCCCCATCGGCGTCGAGGTCTTCCCATAGGGAAGCCAGGCTGAAGCGGTCGTTGCCCTCATCGAGACCAACTGCAGCGGTTGCATCCTCAAATACCCGCGGCTTGGTTTGGCGCCAAAATGCGTTCGGAGCTCCGTTGCGCGCATCGTGGTAGGGCGTGGGCGCTCCGCCGGCGCGTGTGCCCGCGAAATAGCGCGTGTCGTAGAGGTCCAGGTCCCCGTCACCGTCCGGGTCCGCTGCCGTGATCGAATAGACCTGGGCCCCCCCGGCGAGCCGCAGGGCCGTGCGCTCATCGAAGCCGCCCGCGCCATCGTTCCAGCAAAGCAGCAGAACCCCGCCGACCCCCAGCGCCAGATCCCTGGCCCCGTCCCCGTCTAGGTCGCAGACCAGGACTCCACAGGTGTCGTCCAAAAAGTCGAGGCCGGCTGCACGCGCGGCGTCGACGATTCGTCCGTCAGCCTGATGCAAGAACAGGTGGTTCGCTAGGCCGCCCTGACGGGCCACGTAGACGTCCTCGAGACCGTCGCCATTCAGGTCCCCCACACCGAGTCCGTGCATGCCCAGGTAGACGTTCGTGGACGGGATCGCCCGGTCGTGCCGGGTGGTGAACTCGACGCCACCGGCGAGGAGTTGGGTATCCGGCAGGACATGCTTGGGGATGACGTGACGGGTCAGCTCTGCGAAGGGCGCCTTCGTGAGCTCGACGCGCTCGTAGACCAATCCCGTGCAGCCCGCCAGGAGCACCTGACCTCGAACGCGCCACTCGGTCGTGCAGCGAAGGTTGATCTGGACGCCCCCGGCGTCGGTATTCCACAGGCGAATCAGGGCTAGGGCCTCGAAGCGAGCGCGCTCGAGCTGGCTGCAGGCGATGACCTGCACCTCGGCCTGCATGCCCGGGCCTGCGACGGGCTGCACCAGGTCCCCCAACGCCTCTTGGAATCCGGCCTGGGGGTCGTCGGGAGCACCGGCCGCAAAGCTGGAACCGCGCACAACCCGCAGCGCTTCTCCCTCTCGCAGGACCTCCAGCTCATCGGGGACGAGCAAGGTCCAATCCGACCAGCGCTTGGCTAGGTCCGCCTTGGGCATCGGGCTGTCCTCCCGTCCCCGGGCGAGCAGGGCGGCAGCGAAGCGGCTTTCAACGTAGGGACCGATCACCTCGGTCGGCCAATCGTCCCCGTCTGGGCCAGCCGAGAAACGGGCGGCTAGTTCGTCAAACCACTCCCCCTGGGGAGTTCGAGAGCTGTCAAAGACCCGCTCGGGTGCCTGCGGCCGCGCATTCGAGGCGCCCACAGCGGTCGAGGCGGCGCTGTCCTGGGCGGCCGGGCCGGCCCCAGCTGCAGGCTGGGAGCCCCTTGAACTTTCTGCCGGGGCCGATGTGGCCGCGTCCGTGTCCCCAGCGGGCACCGGAGCTTCACCGTCTCCGCCGCTGCACGCCCAGCCAAGACTCCACAGCCCCAGCAGCCATACTGCCCGTCTCCAGCGCCCTTGGAACATGGCCTGGAGTCTAGCCTGGCCAGCTCCGCGGGCGGAAGATTGCCCTACTCGAAGTGCTGCCCGTACCACTGCCACAGCAAACACTGCAGCGCAGGCCGCACCGTGCCGTGGGTCGATGCGAGGTAGGCCTGCTTCAAACGCGGCGCGACCGCAGTCGAAGAGCGCATGCGCGTCAGGCGATCAGCCGTATAGAGCGCTTCGTAGGGGTGGGTTTCAGGGTCTGCAAGGATGCTAAGGAGGGCCTCGCGGGAGGCTTCGGAGTGGTCCTGCCAGACGAACTCGATCAGATCGAGTCGCGTCATCGGGTCACGCTCGGCGGCGAGCCTTGCACGCAGGACCGCGTGGCCCTGGACGCCGGTGTTGAAGGCCTGTCCGGCGCACCAGCGCATGCCCGAGAGGCTCCCGACGTCACCCAGCTCGGCCGCGGAATCGAGGAGAAGCTCCGCTGCCCCAGCCACGGGGAGGCGCCCAACCACCTTCAAAATCCCGAGTCGCGCGGAGCGATCGGGGCTCTGGGCGTATTCGCCTTTCAGGATTTCCAGGGCCCGTTGAGCCAGCTCCGCGTCCCCTGCAAAGACTGCGTCGAAGCGACGGTTGAGCAGGCTTTGCTTGCCGTCGCTGACCATGACGCTCCCCTGCGCTCCCTTGAAGGGCGTGCTCAGAACCGTACCGGTCAGGGCCTTGATGCCGCGATCGATCTCGACTCGGGAGCCGGTGAGCAGCGCCAATGCCTGGGATGCGGCGAGCTCGTCGCCCTCTCGGATCAGGGCGGTCATGCAGACTCCGCGCACATCCGGGTCCCGGTCCGACAGGCCTTGCTGGAGCCACTCGTCGCGTTGGGTGCTCGATTCCAGCTCGGAGAGCACTTCAGCGGCGAGCTTTCGCAGACCGGCCCGATCATCCTCAATCAGGACTGGCCCGACCTCGAGACCGAGGCCGACGCGCCGAAGAGCTTCCATGGTGAACTGCACGCGCGTCATGCGGTCGGACTGCAGGCGCTCGCGTAGAAACTCCAGTGCCGATTCATCGCCGTCACGCGCAGCTGGACCGACGAGGAACGGCGCGATCTGATTCTGCACCTTGCCCGATTGCCCGAGCACGTTGTAGCGCTGGACCATCTCCGGATCGACCATGGTGTGGATCCGCGTGGCGATCAGCAGGAAGGTCTCGGGGAAGGCGTCCTCTTCAAGGAACTCGATGAACTCCCGGAAGAAGCGGGGCCCATCGAGGATGAGGAGAGCCCGCATGTAGTCAGCCTGTTCGGGGCCGCTCGTTGCGGTGTTCAGCCAACCACGAACCAGATCGTAGTGCTCCCAGCTCCCGTGGCGGGAGAACGTGTCGAGTGCGCCGAGCCGAACATTGCCACGGGGGTGTTCCATTGCAAGGGTCGCCATCTCCATTCCGTGCCCCTCCTCCATCAGAGCCGAAACCCCCAGGATGTTGGTCAGCACGCCCGTGCGGTTGGTGTCCCCATAGCACTCGTCGAACAGCCGCCGGAGATGGGGAATGGCGGTCTCCCCCAGCTTGGCGAGCTCTTCCTTGTACGAGCGCAGCGCATCGCGCTCGCCGCGCTCGAGTTTGCTGACCATGACCGGGATCAGGTCGGACGTGTCCGCGTCGAACGTACGGCCATAGGGGCAATCAAACAGGAGGGCCTGAATGCGCGAGTCGTTCTCGTAGCGTTGTTCGAGGGTCAGAGCTTTGGAAGCCGAACCCCGGGATCGCACGTAGAGGGCGCCCGCACCGAGGAGGGCCAGCAGGACCAGGGTGATCTTGATCTCACGGCCCTTCGAGGGGGCCGGTGAGGCTTGGCTTGATTGCTCGCTCATAGCTGATTGCCTGCTTCACCTAGCAGGCCTTGGGACTGTTCCAAAGCGACGAGGGCTTTGGCGTACTCGGCACGTGCGCTCCGCTCGCCGGAGAGTGCCTCGACGTAGCTCTGCTGAACCTCGAGAACCTGGTAGTTGGTCGACAGGCCCTGCTCGTTGCGAGCCTTCTCGGCCTCCAGCTGGCGCGTGGAAAGGGCCAAGCTGGTCTGGGCCGCCCGCACCGCTTGCGCACGGAACAGGACGTCTCTCACGGCCTTTCGCACGTTGGCGACCACGTCGACCTCAGCGCTGTCGTACTCCAGCAAGGCGCGTCGCACCCCCGAGCGCGCCGAGCGTTCCGCGTAGTCCGCTACGCGGTTGCCGATGGGCATGTCGTAGGTCAGCCCCACCGTCCAGGTCGGAAACTCCCAGTTGGCCGTGTCGCTCAGGGCGCTCGAACCATTCTCGTCGACAGCACCCGAGCTGGCGGTCAGGGACAGATCGATTCCGGCCAAGCGCTCGGACAGCGTGCGCTGATGGGCAAGCCTGGCGATATCGGCGGCCAGCCGTAGCTGGCGCAGCTCACTGCGCAGTTCGATGGCGGTCAAGAGTGCTTCGGTCCAGGTCGGGGGCTGGGCGTCGGGGCTGGAGGGCAGGGGCGTCGACGGCACCAGCTCAAGGGACCACAACGATTCATCGGTATTGCCGTACAAAATGCGCTTGAGTTCATCGCCGCGTTCGGAGGCCGTGTTCTGGGCCTGCAGCACCGCTTCGACGCGCGTGGCGACATCGGCCCGGGACTCGAGCACTTCAACTTCGGTGCCAACCCCCGCCTCGAGTTCCCTTTGACGTCGCCGGAGCAGCTCTTCTGCCAGGGCTTTGCCGCTGATGCTGACCTTCAGCTGCTCAACAGCCGCCACCAGATCCCAGTACGCGGTCGAGACCTGGAACACGAGGTCCTGGCGGGTCTGGCGCTGGATTTCGACCTGCTGACGCCAGCCTAGTTCGCGCTCGCGCTGGATCGAGGTGGCGTACTCCTTCCACGCACGCCGGCGCAGGGGCTGGGTCAGCGTCACCGCCAACAGATCCGAATACAGCCGTTCGGCGTCCGCGATCGCCGCGTTGGTCGTCTGCCTGTCGGTGTTGAAGTTGATCCCGAACGTTCCGCCCGAGGTCAGTGGCTTCGAGAGGTCGACGATCAAGTTCTCGTTCTGCGACTCGATGGTGGCACCACCCGACAGGAAGCTCGAGGTCACCTCGCGCTGGGAGTCGGTGTAAATTCCCTGAACGTTGAAGTTCCACTCGAACTCCCCCCAGCTTCCCAGCTGGTCGTAGCTGGCCACTTCGGAATCCACCTCGGCCAGCCGCAGCCCCAGGTTGTTTCGCATCGCCAACTCCAGGGCTTGGGCGAGGTCGAGCTCCAGAGTGGGCGGTTCCGCACGGTCTGCCCCGCCCAGCTGCGCGTCGACCAGGTCAGGGGTCTCCTGACCGAATGCCGGAGAGAGAAGCGAGGACAGCAGCGACCAAGCGAACAAGAAACGGATCATGCGGGGAGGATAGAGGACCCAGGGGAACCAGACCAACGGCCTGCGTTCCCCGTCTCACCGCATTTCGCAGTTCGCTAACGTTCGCTGGTCCACAGATCCCGAGCCCCGGGCAGCCCGGCGGCCTCGGCGGCAGCGCGGAGGTCGCCGGCCCAATCCTGTTCCAGCGGCCCCAGACGCCTTTCCTCAGCTCCCAGACCCGCCGAAGAGGGCTCCACGGGCAGTCCGTAGGCGGCGGCCCGGGCCAGGGCCCGTGCGGCAAGGCGCTGGCCTGCGGCTCCTGCAGGCTCAACACGTGCCAGGGAAGCCAGAGCCTGGCGCAGGTCCGGTGCGGTGCTGCCGCCTAGGGCCATGGCATCGAGCCAGGTTTCGATCGCCACGACCCGCAGGAGTTCCCCCTCGCGACCCTCAAGGGCCGTATCGGAAAGGAGGCTGGGGATCGCGGCGCCCCGGGTGATCTGCTCCGCGCGCAGCGAGAGCCAGGCGAGGAGGGTCCCGGGGATCACCGGGACCGTAGCTGATGCCCCCGTCCCCTGACCGGTTTCGGGCACTTGCCCGGAGTCCAGCGCCTCGGTGAGCTGCACACGGTCCCAGGCCATGGCGTTCGCGGCGGCCAGTGGCGCCAGACCGTCCAGGTCCAGGGCTTCCATAACCTCGGGTTCAGCGGGCAGGTCCGCCTCGAAGGGTTCGGGGTCTGGGGCGCGCTCAAAGCCCAGCATGACTTCGGGGGCACGCTTCTCGAGGTAGACGTAAGCCAGCACGGCCGGCACCGCGATCAGGTGCACGAGTAGGCTGGCGGCGGCGAGCCGCAGCAGCGGGGAGTGGGCCAAGCGCTCGCCGAGATAGCCGCGGATCAGTCGCAGGTCCCCACGCCAGCTTGGATCCTGACCGGTCGCCTCCTGGGGCAAGGCTGCCCGGGTCGCTTGGAGCAGCCGCTCCACAAGCCTCCCCTCCATAGCCAGGGCCTGGCGGTCCCCCTCGCGCAGGGTGGCGCCCAAGCGACGGGCAAACTCAGCCCCTTCACCGGTTTCCTCTCGCAGGGAGTCCTGGCCCGCCTGCCGTCCATCCGAATGGTTGCTCATCGCTGTTCTCCGCCCTTGGCGCCGGTGGCGACATCCTGACCTGCGCCCTCTTCGAGCAGCTCCCGCAGCTTGCGGACCGCGTGGAACATGCGTGACTTCACCGTTCCCACCGGGACTTCCAGCATCTCCGCGATCTGCGCGTAGGGCAGCTCGCGCACCACCCCGAGCTCGAACACCAGCCGGTGGTTCTCACCTAGGCCTTGGACCGCCTGCTCGATGCGCGCACGCTCTTCCCCGGACTCGAGGTCGTGCCCGGGGTCGTCAGGAGCCAGGGCAATCTGGCTCAACATGGACTCGCCGTTGGATCCGTCGCCGCCTGGATCCACCAGGCGTGGACGCACGCCAGCACGCCGCGCCCGATCCACCCACGCGTTGCGGGCGGTCCGAAGGACGAACGCTCGGAAGCGCCCCTGGGACTGGTAGTGAGTGGAGCTGCGGACCATTTTGAGGAACACCTCCTGGATCAGGTCCTCCGCGTCGGGCCGGGCGGCCCCCAGGCGCCGGAAGAAACCCAAGAGGTCTCCCGCTGCCTGGCTCACGAAGGCTTCAAAGGGGCCCCGGTCGCCCCCCCGGAGGGCTTCCAGGGGGTCCGGGGGTGCATCCCAGGAATCGTTCAATGACCCCCCAACGGGCCCCGGGCTGGCCGGTTCACCCTTCCCCCCTGAAAATCTGGGTCCGCGGGCATGCCGGTCGGCCAGTGGAGAGCAGCGATCAAGCTCCTCAGGGCCCCGTGGGCCCCGTCCGCGGGCTCAGGGCCCAGGGCAAGGCCGATCCGCACACTGCGGCGCTCCGGGGCCAGATGGCCCAGCTCGACCCAAAGGCAGGGCCTAGGGAGCCAAGCCTCGACTCGGCCGGCCCATTCGACGACCGCGATGCCCTCCCCCCGCAACCACTCGTCTCCTCCGTCCTCAAAGAGCGCCGCCTCGCGGCCCTCCATCCAAGCGTCGAAGTGGTAAAGGGGCAGCCGACCCCCTTCGTGGGCCTGCATCAGGGTGTAGGTCGGGGACGCAACGCCTGGGGGCAGACCCAGGCCCTTCCCCAAGCCGCGGACGAAGCAGGTCTTACCGACCCCGAGGTCCCCCACCAGCGCGATGACCGAGCCAGCTCCCAGGGTCCTGCCCAACAGCTCGCCCAGAGCCTCGGTCGCCTCCGGGGACTCCGAGGTGCGTCCCGCCAGCATTTCGGTCTCACGTTCCATGGATCCATCCTCCCGAGCGCAGCGACCAGCGCCGCGGGGCCTCTCCGGGCCATTCCAGCACAAGCCCCTTGCCGCGCGCGAGCTTGCCGATCGCTACCAGTCCTGGGCAGTGCTCGGGGGCTTCCCGCCACAGTCGTGCGAGCTTGGGCGCGGGCAGCGCGGCGATCAGCTCATGGTCCTCCCCATCGTGCAGTGCGTGGTGGAGGGCACTCTCGCCGCTCTGCCGGGAGAGGCGCCGTGCATCAGCGTGAATGGGCACATCGTCTAGGGTCGCCCGCAGACCGGATGCGCGCGCCAGGCGGAACACGTCCAGGGCAAGGCCGTCTGAAACGTCCTGCATGGCACGCGCTCCGCGGGCCGCGAGCCAGGCCCCGGCGGCGAGACGGGGCTCGAAGCGCAGATGCCTGCCCAGCAGGCTGCCCCCCACTGGACCCGTCAGGACCAGGGTGTCCCCCGCTTCGCCGCGGTCGCGACCCACGGGCCGTGCGCTCGCGGAGACGAACCCAAGGGCCGTGACCGTCAGGCATTCGGGGCCGGGCGCCAGGCATAGGTCGCCCGCCACTAGGGCAGCTCCCCAGCTGCGGCCCGCGCGGTCCACCCCGTCGATCAAGCCGCGCAGCCGGGCTTCGCTGGCTTCCTTAGGGGCGCGCAGGCCCAGGATGAGCGCATGGGGGCGGGCTGCCGTGGCGGCGAGATCGGACAGGCTGCGTGCTGCTGCCTTGCGACCGACCGCCCGCGCAGGGGCTCCGTGCGCGTAGTGCACACCGGCCGCACAGGCGTCTGTGCAGACGACAGGCCGGCCCTTCACGGGCGCCAGCACGGCAGCATCGTGGCCCGACGAGCCTGCCAGCACCTCGGGGCGCTTCCGGCGGCTCAACCAGCGATGAATGCGTTCCTCGGACCAGGTCACGCCTTCTCCTACCAGGGCCAGGCCAACAGGACACGCCCGACGACCGAATCCGGCGCCAGCCAGCCGAAATCATCGGAGTCCGCGCCGGGACAGGTGGACACCTCGGTCTGCAGCCAGAGTCGACCGCTGGCATCCCGCTCCGCGATACGCGCCAGATGAACGCGCCCCTCGACTTCGACAAACACCGCATCCCCGGGATCCAGCCGGCTGGGATGCCGGTCGACGAGCAGGATGTCTCCGGCGCCCACGCTCGCGAGTGGACTGCAGCCTTCACCGGGGAGCCGCATCCGATCGAAGCGCCAAAGCAGCCAAAGGCCCATGAGCAGGGCTAGCACGAGGGTCGCCCGCCGCAGGGGGGCAATCATCTTCCTCGGGTTCACCGCGATGCCCCCTCGAGCGCACGCAGGAAGTTCGCGGTCGCCCGGGCCGGGTCCTGCGCGCCGAGCAGTGCGCCACGCACGAAGAGTCCCCGCACCCCGGTGGCCAAGACCTCCGGGGCCCGCGCCGGCGTCAGGCCACCGAGGGCCCAAACCGGTGCGCCACGCTGGGCTTCTTCCGCGAGCAGGCCGAGACCGGTGGGTTTCAAAAGCCCTTGCTTGGAGGGGGTCGGGTAGACCGGGCCGAAGGTTCGCCAGTCGCAGGTACTGGCGTCCGAAGGAGCGTCTCCCGCATGCGTGGAGAGACCGACTCCAGGCCCGGAACCGAGCACCTCCCGGACGACTGCGGGCGGGAGCGAACGAAATCCGAGGTGCACCCCATCGGCGCCACTGGATGGCACGAGGTGCGCGCGATCGTGGACCGCGACCCAGGCTCCCGCCGGGCGGGCCCGCAGGACAAGCTCCCCGAGCAGGGCGTGGAAATCCCCGTCGAGCAATCCCGGCTCGCGCATCAGAACGCCGGGAAGGCCTGCCTGCAGGGCTCGGTCCAGGTTCCGGAGCCAAGGGGCAATCCCACGGATGAGGTGCAGCCCACCCCCCGCGGAGGCCAGCTCTCCGGTGGTCAAGGCGACCAAGCCGGGGGGGAGCCGTCGGGGCGATCCGCTCACTCCACGAGCTCCACCAGGTAGCCCAGGTCCCGGAGTAGAGCACGGGCCCGGGAGGGTGAGCTGTCACCCTTGAGCTGCAGGCTGACCTCGTCGAGCGTGGCCTTGACCAAGGGACGAACGCCCGGGTCAGCGACCAGGGTGGCTAAACGCTCGGCGTCGGGGGCACGGATGACAAGATTCGAGTCCAGCTCGAGCAAGCCGGCCTGACGTGACCAGTCCCGCACCGAGTACAAGACGTTCTGGGGCACCGGCGTGCGGGCGTTGCGCTCCATCGTTTCCAGGATGCGTGCAAGCCCCATGCCTTCGGCGAGGGCACGGCCCACGCTGCGCTCGGTGATCTTGAACTGCTTGAGGTGGCCTGCACCGTCCCGCTCAGCGAAGCGATCCAGATCGTGCACTAACTCGTCGTCGTCGCCGGTGGGAAAGAGAACCACCTCAAAATCAGGCGTCACCACAAGCGCACCGACGGCGGAGTCGGGGGGCTCCGGCTCAGCGATCCCGATCATGCGGGCCCCCTGGCGCGTCAGCCGCATCGCGACAGGCCGGCGATCCTTGTCGTAGCCAAGATCGACCAGGCCCAGCAGGTAGAGCCGCTTGCGGACCCAGCCCACCAGGTTCCAAGCCATCCTCTGCAGGTCCTCGGTCGCACTGCTGGCTACCCCGCGCCCGGCGAAGTACTCGTCGACTTCGAGCTCATCGAGGCTGCAGAGGTATTGATTCCTGGCGAGGAAGGGGACGTACATGATGTCGTACCAAACGCCCGCTTCGATGCGCTTGAGCAGGCGCAGGAATAGCCGGCGCATCCGCACCTGGTGATAGTGCACTCCCCCGAGACCGGGCTCTTCGACGACAAAATCGAAGAGCGAATGGAGCTTTTCCTCGAGGCTTAGGTTCTCCCAAGCGCGGCCCTTCGACGTCAAAGCAAAGGTCCGCTCACCCGTGGACTGGATCCATTCCGCAGCGCGCGAGAAGCGATAGATGAACTGCAGCACCTCGCTGCGCTCGAGCTCGCGCCCCGGATTCGGGATAAGCTCGCCAAGGATTCGCTTCTCGGTGGTCTTGAAGATCTCCCCGCGCACCGTGAATCGCACGTTGTTCTCCATCACGAAGATGAGGAACCGGCTGATGTTGCTCACCAGGTCGACCCCAAGAGCAGCCTCGTCGTGGGGTTGATCGGGGTCGCCGGGGACAGCCACGCGGCGCAACCAGGCCAGCGCAACCTCGTTGAAGATGATCAGGGTCTCGCCGGAATGGTGGATGCCGTAGCCCGCCAGATCGAGCCGTTCCACCGTCCCCACCAGGGACTCCCCGAGGATCTTGGCCCAGCGACGACCGTTCCAATGGGGCAATTCGGTCTCCAATCGACCGAACAGCTCCTTTGGCAGGATGCCCCCGAATTCAAGGATCACCTTTTCAGTCAGCGCACGCAGACCCTCGGGCAGGCGTTCGATGCGCGCCACGGCCGAAGCTTCCTTGGCGTACATCTTGTAGAGCTCGCGCACCCGGCTCGGTGGGGTGCGTGCAGCCCGTGCCGGATCGTCATAGATCCCGTCCAGGTGCCCGCGAAGCGTGAATGTATCGAAGATCCCTCGACGTCTTCCGCGCCTTCCGCGCAGCACAGCGTCCCCAACATCGACGGGCACACAGAAGGCCTCTCCGCCGTTGCCAAGCGCTGCGCTAGACACGACCTGGACGGCGAGGCCTCGCCGCACCAGAAACGCAAGGGCCGCCTCCAGGTCGTAGTCCGAGAGGTAAGACAAGCTCTTGTGAGTCACGAGTTCTGCCTTCGAGAGCTCGTAGCGCGGACCCCCGAGGAGCAAATCGAACACGCCGGCCATGCGCTTGGGCAATTCCTCCACCGCGGGAAGCGCCCGCTCAGGAGATACCATCCAGCCGTGCACCTGCGCGCGCAGCTCGCCTGCTGGTGGCAGCTTGCTTGGCACTTCGGTCGCCCAAAAGCGGTAGAGCTCCGCAAGGTCCGTCCGCACGAGCGCATCCAGCGCATCGGCTGCATGGGGCCGGGCGCTGGCCTTGCGGCCACTTGCCACTTTGGGGCTCACCGCGCGCGCCTTCTTTCGCCTGGGCCCGTCACCACTCGCGGAAGCGCTCATCGGGGTACTTCCTCGGCTGCCTGGAAACTCCCCGACTCGACGATCTGATAGGAGTAGCCCTGTTCGGTCAGGAAGAGCTGGCGGCGCTCCGCGAACTCCTGGTCCCTGGAGGCTGCTGTCACAACGGAATAGAACGTCGCCCCCCGCCCATCGGATTTCGGACGCAGCACGCGCCCCAGGCGCTGGGCCTCTTCCTGCCGGGATCCGAAGGTCCCGGAGATCTGAATCGCCACCCCCGCATCCGGCAGATCGATGGCGAAGTTGGCGACCTTGGACACGATCAAGAGAGGTTCGGCTCCGGAGCGGAAAGCGTCGTACAGCCGTTCACGTTCAGCGTTGGGCGTGCGCCCTGTGATCACCGGAGCACGCAGGTGGCGGGCGACCTCCTCGAGCTGTTCGATGTATTGGCCGATGACCAGAATGCGATCCTCCGCGTGACGGGCAACGAGCTGCTTGAGGACCGGGATCTTGGCGCTGTTTTCAGACGAGATCCGGAACTTCGCGCGCGCGCCCGCCATCGCGTAGCGGCTGCGCAGCTGTTCGGCCAGGGGCACGCGCACCTCCACACATTCCGCCGTGGCGATGAAGCCCTTTGCTTCGAGAACCTTCCACGGCACGTCGTAGCGCTTGGGTCCGATCAAGCAAAACACCTCGTCCTCCTTGCCATCCTCACGGACAAGGGTTGCGGTCAATCCCAGGCGCCTGCGCGCCTGCAGATCGGCCGTGACCCGGAAGATGGGTGCGGGAAGAAGATGCACCTCGTCGTAGATCACGAGGCCCCAGTTCTCCGCCGAGAAGAGGCCGAAATGGGCGAATTCCTCGGTCTTGTCGCGGCGCCAGGTCAGCATCTGGTACGTCGTAATCGTGACGGGCCGTACGATCTTCTGTTCGCCCGTGTACTCCCCCACATCCTCTGGGCCTAGCGTCGTCTTGTCGAGCAGCTCCTCCCGCCACTGGCGCACCGCCACGGTGTTCGTGGTCAGGATCAAGGTTTTCTCCTGAACCAGGCACATCGCAGCCATCCCGGTCACGGTCTTACCGGCGCCACAGGGCAACACGACGACGCCGTTGCCCCCACGTACGCTCCCGCCCGCATGGAAAGCGTCGGCGGCGGCCTGCTGATAATCCCTCAGTCCAAACGCCTTGCCCCCTAGCGTCTCGGACCGCATCCCCACCGGCAAGGGGTCGCCCGTGCGGTAGCCGCCTTGGTCATCCACGGGAAAGCCAAGCCGAATCAGCGCTTGCTTCACGGTCCCGCGGGATAGGGCATCCACCCAAACCCGGCCATCGTCCGAGCGTGTCACCAGCTTGGCGATGGAGTCGTGCCCTAGAAGATCGGGTAGCACGGCAGCGTCGTCGCAGCACAGCTCGAAGGCTTCGTCACGGCGTTCGATTCGCAGCAGCCCATAGCGCCCCATCCACTCCGCCACGTCCACCATGACGTTGGGTGGCAGGGGCACACAGGACAGATCCTCGAGGGTGGCCGCCACCTCGGTGGAGTCCATCCCAAGGGCCGCGGCGTTCCACACCGAGACCGGCGTAATCCGGTAGGTGTGAAGGTAGTCCGGGCTCTTCTCCAGCTCGGCGAAGACGGCTAGACGATCCCGCGCTTCCGCGTAGCGGGGGTGCTCTGAGGTGCGCGGACGCCCTTGCTCGTCCTTCGCAGGACTTCCATCGGGCTCCAACACCGTACAGACGGTGTGCAGCATCAAGGAACGGTCCGGCTGCACGATCAGGGGATCGGATGCGTTCATTCCCCCCCGCTCCCCGCGCTGGCCTTCCTTCCAGCCTTCTTCGAGGACTTCTTCGCAGCCGCCTTCTTCTTGGGGGCACGCTTCTTGGCTGGCTTCGCCTGATCCATGCGCAGGAATGGACCGGTCACCGAGGTCTTGTTCTTCACCAGTTCCTCAGGCGTCCCCTCAGCGATGATGCGACCGCCGCCAGCACCTCCGTCGGGTCCGAGCTCGATCAGTCGGTCGCAAACCGCGAGCAGTTCGACGTTGTGCTCGATCAGCACAACGGCGTTCCCGCGCCGGGCCAAGCGCGCCAGCGCCCGCGCCAGGTGCACGGTGTCGGTCGCGGCAAGCCCAGTGCTGGGTTCGTCGAGGACCACCACGCTGCGGCCACCAGTGGTGGCACGAACCAGCTCAGCCGCCAGCTTGACGCGCTGGGCTTCGCCGCCCGACAGGGTCGTTGAGCTTTGGCCAAGTCGCAGATATCCAAGACCCACGCTCGACATGGCGGCAAGAACCTGCAGCGCCTTGGGTTGGTGCTCAAGGTATTCAGAGGCCTGATCAACGGACATGTTGAGAACGTCGGCGATCGACTTGCCCCTGTGCCGCACTTCAAGCACCGCAGGAAGGAAACGCTGACCGTCACATTCCTCGCAGACCAGCCACAGATCGGCCAGGAACTGCATCTCGACCTGCACGGACCCCCGGCCCTCGCAGGCTGGACAACGCCCGTGGGTGCTGTTGAAGGAGAACGACGACGCCCCCATGCCGCGGAGTCGCGCTTCGGGGGTTCGCGCGAACAACTCGCGGATCGGATCCATCAGTCCGACATAGGTCGCCGGCACCGAATGGGGCGTGCGCCCGATGGGAGCAGCGTCCACGACCACCGTGCGCAGACCGCCTCCGGCCGCGCCGAGAAGCTTGGACCAGCGGCCGCCCGATGCCTCCCCTTTCATTGCGGGCACGAGGGTGTCGAGCACCAAGGTCGACTTTCCCGAGCCCGAAGGTCCGCACAGGCCAGTCATGCGACCAAAGTGCACCTCGAGGTCGAGGTCCTGCAGATTGTTGGTCTTTGCCCCATAGAGGCGGATGGTCGGCAGGCCCTCGAAGGTGCCCTTGGCCGGCAGCCCCTCGTCTTCCATCTTTGCGATAGCGTCCATCAGGCTGACCTCGCCCCGCAGGTGCGCAGCCGTTCCCGAGGTCTTGTGCTTCATCAGCTTCTCGGGCGTCGATGAGGCAACGATCGTGCCGCCGTGTTCACCTGCCCCTGGGCCGAGGTCCACGATCCAGTCCGCACGGCGCATCAGCGTCGAATCGTGCTCGACCACCAGCACGGTATTGCCCCGGTCACGGAGTTCCTCCAGGGCTCCTGCGAGGCGTTCCACATCCCGTGGATGGAGACCGACCGTGGGTTCGTCCAAGACATAGCACACCCCGACCAGTTCCGATCCCAAGCTGGCCGACAGGCGCACCCTGCGCGCCTCGCCGCCAGACAGGGTGGAGGTCGAGCGGTCCAGGGTCAGATAGCCCAGCCCCACCCGTTCCAAGAGAGACACTCGGGACTTCAGCTCGGCGATCACCGGCTCGACCGCGTTCTTGAGCGCAGCACGCAGCTTGAGAGCACCCAGCCATTCCAGGGATTCGGTCACCGTCATCCCCAGTAGCTCGGGAAGGCGCCGCTTGCCCAGCAGCACGGCCCGGGGGCCGCGGGCCAGCCGCTCCCCCTTGCAGGTGCCGCATACGCCACGGGTCATCACCGTTTCGAGCAGCTGCATCCAGCCCGGATCGTCGGTCTTGCGATGCCAAGCATCGATCTGGCCGCAGAGGCCCGGCCAGTCGGAGGTGAAACGCTCGGACACCTTGGAGTTGGCTGTCGTCTTCTCCAGTTCAACGGTGTAGCTCTCCTTCGCGCCCTCCCCGTGCAGCAGGAGCGCCCGCTGGGCGTCGGTCAAGCGAGTCCAAGGTCGATTGATGTCGATCCGATGGCTCTTGCAGACCTTGCGCAGCAGGTTTTCGTAGTAGCCCTTGCCCTTGGTGAGATAGCGGCCGAGCTTGCCCTCGATGGCACCTTCCGGCAGGGAGAGGTCTGGCTCCGAAATCACCTTCTCTGGGTCGGCGTTGACGCGCGCGCCGAGACCGCCGCAGGCCCCGCAGGCGCCCACGTGGGTGTTGAACGAGAAGTGCCGCGGTTCCAGCTCCGCTTCGAGCTGGAATCCGCACTGGGTGCACGCGCCGCGGGTGGAATACTCCAGACGCGGGCCTTCTTTCACCACCATGCTGACCCGGCCGTGGGCGATGGCCGCGGCTTGCTCGACCGCCTCGGCGAGCCTTGCCCGCGAGTCATCCTGGAACGAGAGGCGATCGATCACCAGGTCGACCGAGATCGACCCCTCCGCCGGACTCAGATCGCCATCGAGGCGGACCTCCTCCCCGTCGACCAGCAGGCGCACAAAGCCGGCTGCCACCCAACCGGGCTTCTGACGCTCGAGCTCCTCGAGCGGATCCTCGGGAACCTCCTTGCCGTGCCCAAAGAGCGGCGCGACGACCCAGCCCTTGGCCTTGTCTCCGCCAGCTCCCTGAGCTGCAGCCAGCCCCTTCTTCGCGATCTTGCCCGCGTCGGATGACTCGAGTTTCTCGCCGTGGTCCGGACACACGGGCGTGCCGCCCCGCGCCCAGAGGACACGCAGGTGGTCGTGAATCTCGGTGGTGGTTGCGACGGTGGACCGGGGATGACCCCCGACGGTCCTCGCCTCGACGGCTACTGCGGGCCCGAGGCCTTCCATCTTCTCGAAGGGAGGCCGATCCTTCGTGCCTAGGAACTGCCGCGCGTAAGTTGAGAGGCTCTCAACGAAGCGGCGCCTGCCCTCGGTGTAGATCGTATCCAGAGCGAGTGAGCTCTTGCCCGAACCCGAGGGCCCGGTGAACACCGTCAGCGAGTCCCGCGGAATGCTGATGTCCACGCCCTTGAGGTTGTGGGTGCGGGCCCCTTCGACCACGAGTTTCGTGCTGGGCTTGACCCCCTTGATGCGGCCGCTGCTCTTGCCCTTGCGGGTCTTGGCTCGGGCGTCATCCAGCCCGCGCAGCGCCTCGCCCGTCGCGGAATTCTTGGTGGCCGCAATCACCTCCGGCGTGCCGGTCACGAGGAGCTCGCCCCCCTTGTTGCCGCCTTCTGGGCCCATGTCCAGCACGTGGTCGGCAGCCTGAACGAGCTCGAGATTGTGCTCGACCACGAGCACGGTGTGGCCGAGATCGACCAACTTCTGAAGCGCCCCGACGAGCCGCCCGACGTCCTCCATGTGCAGACCCGTCGTGGGTTCGTCCAGCAGGTAGAGGGTGTGCCCGCGCGGCCGCTTGGCCAGGTGAGTCACGAGCTTGATTCGCTGGGCCTCACCTCCGGAGAGGGTCGTCGAAGGCTGGCCGAGGGTCAGATAGCCCAGCCCCACCTCGACCATCAGCTCGAGCTGACGGCTGATCTTGGGATGGTCCCGGAAGAGCTCCAGGGCGTCCTTGCAGGGCATGTCGAGCACGTCGGCGATGGACTGACCCCGGTACTTCACATCGAGCGTCTCCTCCTGGAAGCGCCGCCCGCCGCACTCCTCGCAGGGCACGGTGACAGGAGCTAGGAACTGGAGTTCGACGTAGCGCGCTCCGCCCCCGCCGCAGGTCTCGCAGCGTCCGCCCTCGGTGTTAAACGAGAACCTCGAACGGGTGTAACCGCGCACCTTGGCCTCCGGCATCGACGCGAACAGATCGCGTAGCGGGCCCATGACCTTGGTGTAGGTGGCGGGGTTCGAACGGGTGGTTCGGCCGATGGGGCTCGCGTCGATCGGCACCACGTCGTCGATGAGGTCCAGACCCCGGATCGCGTCGTGGTCGGCGGGTTGGGGCGCCTCGCGTCCCAGGGAACGCAGGGCCGCAGGAGCCAGCGTGCGGTTGACGAGGGTGGATTTCCCCGAGCCCGAAACCCCCGTCACCGCGCACAGGGTGCCCAGGGGAAAGCGAGCATCGACGCCCTTGAGGTTGAATCCGCGGGCCCCCTCGATCTCGAGGAACTCGCCGCTGCCGGGACGGCGCTCGTCCGGAGCGGGCACCTGGATCTTGCCCTGCAGGAGTCGACCGGTCGGCGTGTCCTCCTTGGCGACGTCCGCCGGACTGCCCGCCGCCACGATATGGCCGCCCTCGAGGCCCGCTCCGGGCCCCACGTCGATCAGGTAGTCCGCTGCCCGCAGGGTTGCCTCATCGTGCTCGACGACAATCACGCTGTTGCCCGCGTCCCGCAGGTGCTCCAGGGCCCCCAGCAGGCGACCGTGGTCGCGGGAGTGCAGACCGATCGACGGCTCATCCAGGACGTAGAGCACCCCCTGTAGGCCAGCGCCTAGCTGCGCAGCCAGCCGAATGCGCTGCGCTTCCCCCCCCGAGAGGGTGTCGGCGGCTCGGTCCAGCGTCAAATAGCCGAGGCCCACCCGCAGCAGGAACTCGGTGCGCCGGCGCACCTCCAGCAGCAGGTCGCGCGCGATGCGCGTCTGGCGTGCGGTCAGCTCTGTCCCGTCTAGGGCGGCGACCAGGTCTTCCACCGGCAGGGCGCAGAGCTCACCGATGCGCAGCTCGCCGAGGCGCACGGCCCGGGCCGCCGCACGCAGCCGCGACCCGTCGCAGTCGGGGCAAGACTGAACCGCCAGATAGCGGTCGACCATCTTCCGCCGGGTGCCCTTCTTCCAGGCCTCCTCCAGGGCGGTGAGCACGCCCTTGTAGCGACGCTTCCACTGGACGTTGCCCTGGAAGCGCTCGCCGTTCCAGCTCGCGGTATCGATGAAGCGCTCGTCTCCGGCGCCCCGGAAAATGACCTTGTGGGCGGACTTCGGCAGGTCCTTCCACGGTGTATCCAGATCGAAGCCGTGCGCGCCTGCAACCTTCTCCAGGAAGCTGTAGTCGACCTTCGGGAACAGCAGCGCCCCCCCGCTCGCCCGGGTTACCGCAAGGGCTCCATCACGAATCGAGAGCTCGCGATCCGCCACCACACTGGCCTCGCTGGGGCGCTTGAGCAGCCCCAGGCCGTCGCAGGTGGGACAAGCCCCGTGGGGCGAGTTGAACGAAAATAAGCGCGGCTCGAGGGGGGGCACATCGGCTCCGCAGCCCGGACAGGCGCGCTGGGTCGAGAAGGTGCGTACCTCTTCCTCGCCATCGACCTCGCCCTCCTCGCCCTTCAGGGGCAGCGCGACAATCGTCACATCGCCCTCGGCCAGATCGAGCGCACTGTCGACGGCCTCCCGCAGGCGGCCGGGCTCCGCCGGATCCGGCGCCATGCGATCGATCACCACCTCGATGGTGTGCCGCTTGTAGCGCTCCAGCTCAGGGGGCGTCTCCAGGCGAACCAGTTCGCCGTCGACCCGCGCACGAACGAAGCCCTTCTTGCGCAACTCCTCGAACAGCGGCTTCTGGGCACCCTTGCGGTCGCGAACGACGGGAGCACAAACGGACACCTTGCGGCCGTCGTACTCGCGCAGGATCTCTTGGACCAGGGCCTCGGGCGTGCGCGACTCCACGGGGCGCTCGCAGTCCGGGCAGTGGGCCACGCCCGCTCGCGCAAAGAGCACGCGCATGTGGTCGGTGATCTCGGTCAGCGTCCCGACCGTCGATCGCGACCCGCGCGGAATGGACTTTTGATCCACGGCGATCGCCGGGGATAGCCCCTCCACGGATTCGACCTCGGGCTTCTGCAGGTTCCCGAGGAACTGCCGGGCATAGGCCGAAAGCGTCTCCAGGAAGCGCCGCTGCCCCTCCCGGTAGAGGGTGTCGAAGGCGAGGGACGATTTGCCGGAGCCAGAAACGCCGGTGATCGCCACCAAAGCCCCGCGGGGCAGGTCCACGTCGACCCCCACCAGGTTGTTCTGGCGGGCGCCCCGAATCCGAATCTGGCCGCTGCTGGGCGCGCTGGTCATGGCTGGCCGGGTGCTGGAGGCAGGGGGAATGCTCAAACGGAAGTCCCCAGGACCCCGAGACTTCCGGGGTCGATGATTCACCCAGCTCCCGAGAGGCTCCGAGGGCCTGGGAACCCCTGGTTGGGGGGCCCACAGGACCCCGGACGGGGCGCTGGATGAGCTGAGACGAGCCCAGGATCGTAGCACCTGGGGCCCGGCCGCGGTAGCGGCGGCCCCGCCATGGATTAAGGCTCGATGCGACCCAGCAAGGTGGGCTGGAGGGCCCGTCC
>CAYWNK010000050.1:0-27326 GCA_964459495.1 uncultured Planctomycetaceae bacterium | reverse complement strand
CCGCACCAAGGCAACGGACAGGCCCCCCCTGGCCACGGGGGCCAGGGGGGGCCTGGAGCATCCAGGCGGCCGTAGGCCGCCCGTCGGTCAGCCGAGGCCTACTGCCAAATAACCTCGAGGGCGTCCGACAGGTTCGAGCCTGCTCCGCCGGCGGCAGCGTCGCGGTACCAGAGCTGGAAGTTGCGGGTGACGCCCGACACGATGTCGCCGGCCGCCGGGGAGGCGGTCAGGTCGAGGTTCAGGGTCGCCACGCCAGCGGCTGACGTGATCTGCGCGGGGAACACGCGGGTCAGCGCACCGCCCACACACAGGAAGCCGTCGGCGAGGGGCTGCTGCACCTGGCCGGGGCCGAAGAAGTAGAGGCTGAACTCACCGACGGGGAGCTGCTCGGTGACCAGGGTGAAGTCGTTGTCGGCGACGACATCGCTGCCTTCGGCTCGGATCATGGCGCCGGACCCAGTGGAGTTGACTGCGCCAACGCAGTAGGCCATGCCCACGGAGTCGGCCGTGTCGCAATCGACTTCGACGATCCGCAGGGCGTCGATGCCTGCCTCGACGATGGACGCGCCACCGGCGTCTTCGATGGAGAAGCGCAGGCGGGTGTTGGCCGTCGGGGTGATGACGTCGGACACGCGGTAGGTGAGGGCCTCCCAGCCGTTGGTGTCGGACAGCACGTCCAGCGGCAACCACGTCATGCCGTCGTCGCCAGAGATGTCGACATCCATCGTGTCGGCGCCACCGGAGTTCAGCCACGCGGCGAAACCCAGGTAGGGATCGGCGGTGATCGTCAGGTCGAAGGCGCGGCTGATCAGGCGCGTCGGGCCGCCGTCCACGTCGGTGTTGCCGGGAGCGTTTTCGGTCAGGAAGCACTTGCCCGAACCGTCGAAGTCCTCGGCTGGGTCATTGCGCAGGCCGCCGCCGATCGGCACCTCGGGCTCGGCGGTCCAGGCGCCGGTGAGGAGGTTCTCGTTGACGACGCTCCAGTCCAGGCCGCTCTCGGCCGGGTCTTCCAGGAGCACGATGGTGGCGCAGGCGCCAAAGGTCGTGGTCCAGTCGTCGCCGCCGATGCCGTCGGCGTTCCCGTCGAGCAGGGTGCCGAAGGGGTTGGACACGATGGAGGCGTCGGCAGTCACGCGGTAGAGACCGGCGTTCGTGATCAGGCCGCTTGCGTCCAGGAAGACGGCGTTGCTCGAGATCAGGTACTCGTCCCAGGTGAGGGGAAGATTCATGTCGTCGGCGGTGCCGAACATACCGTCCGCGCCGGCGTAGTCGAGGCGGAAGGCCCCGGCTGCGTTCACGGCGTTCGGGTCGAGGATCTGGTCGAAGCGCAGCTCGAAGATGGTGAGCTCGGCCATCAACACGCCGCCGTCTGCGGGCAGGCCCTCTGCGTAGTCGAACGTCGGTGCGGGCAGGGTTTCGGTCAGCGCGCGGAACGAGTTCACGCGGCCGCCGCCGAAGAGGCCCTCGAAGCCAGGGTTTTGGGCGTCGATGTTGTCTGCTGTGGCGCTGATCTGGGCGGCCACCTGGTCGCGGGTCCAGCCCGGGTTGGCGGACCAAATCAAGGCGGCTACGCCGGCGGCGTTGGGGGACGCCATGCTGGTGCCGGACTTGAGGCCGTAGTTGTCGTTCAGGATCGTCGAGAGAACGTCCGATCCCGGAGCGGCCAGGTCGACGCCGGTGCCGTAGTTGCTAAAGCCCGAGCGTGCGTCGGTGTCGGTGGTCGAAGCGACCAGCATGGTCTGGTGGAAGGCCTGGCGTGCGGGGTTGAGCTCGTTGCCGTTGCCCGCCGAGTTGAAGTGCAGGATGCCGGCGTCGTAGATGTAGTCGAAGGCGGCCGTCACCACCGGATCGCCCACCCAGCCGTTGATGTTGTAGCTGGTGGTGACGATGCTCGCCCCGTTGTCCGCCGCGTAGGTGAACGATTCGGCGATGTCCACCGCGGTCCAGGCCTGGCCCGAGGAGAAGAACTGCAGGGGCATCAGGGTCGCGCCACCAGCCGTGCCGGAGACACCGATGCCGTTGTCGGTCCCGGCTGCCGAGATGCCGGCGCAGTGGGTGCCGTGATCGTCGCCGCCCGAGTTGGGGTTGGGATCGTTGTTGTCGAAGACGAAGTCGAAGCCGTTGGTATCGTCGACGAATCCGTTGCCGTCGTTGTCGATGCCGTCGCCCGGGATCTCGCCGGTGTTGGTCCAGAGGTTGCCGATCAGGTCCTCGTGGTCGGTGTCCATGCCGTCATCGGTGACACCGATGATGACGCTGGCGTCGCCCAGGGTGATGTCCCAGGCGAGGTTGTTCTGCATCAGCGGGTGGTGGTACTGGTTGCCGTACTGGGGATCGTTGGGATCCAGTTCCTTGACCTCACCGGTGTAGCCCACGTTGGGGAAGGCCCACTGGACGCCGGGCAGGGCGCTGAGCTGCTGCTGAAGGCGCGTCGTGTCCAGGCCGGCGGGACTGAAGTCGAGCAGCACGAGGTTGGTGTAGAGCGTCTCACCCCGGCGCTGCCAGCTCATCAGCGAGCTGGCTCCGTCGAGCTGCAGCTGCGGCTCCAGGGTGCTGAGATTCCAGCCCTCTACGAAGGGCCCAATCTCGGGATTCTCACTCTGGGAGGTGAAGCTCACGACGAGCTGGCCAGGCATCTCGATGCGCTGATCCTCGGTCATCTGGGCGGGAAGTTGGGCACAGAGCGCAGCCGTGACTGCGGCGAACAGGGGGAGCCGGTTCATTGGGACCTCAATGGGGAAGAGAAGGGGCGAAACTAGCCCCTGAATTCTATCCGGCTGTCGCAAATGTGGAGGTGACTCCAGCGCGGTCTGCCCAAATCGTCGGTGGGTGTCCAGGTTGTTGCGCGAGCTTGGACTGGGGAAGGCTCTCGATGGCCGCGAGAACCTGGCCCTTCCCCCAGAACCGATTCCGCATCCAGCCCCGGTTCAGGCGATTGTCGCCACGACCGCGATGTTGTCCTCTCCCCCTGGAAAGCCCTCGATGCCGCGCAGAGCCAATTGAACCAGGCCTTCGGTCATGGCGGTGAGGTCGCCCTTGGAGGCCTGCCATTGGGCTCCGATGTGGCCCTCCTGGATCGACGTAGCCGGCCGACCGTAATGGCATTCATCGACGCCATCGGTGAACGCCAAGAGCAAACAGCCTGGTTCGACGGGAAAGCGGAACTCGGCGGCGTATCGCCGGCCATAGCTCGACCTCTGGCAGGGGCTGATGTAACGCCTGGTCTTGGGGTTGAGTCTCCGAACGGCCCCGTCTGAGGTGCAGATCACCAGGGATGAATCCCCGAACGAAAGGCCAAAGCCCTCGTCCGATTCACGGTCGAGGACCGCGATGAGGAGCGTGGTCTCCGAGCCATGCCGGAGCTTTCGCGCAGTGTCCCTTGTGGCCAAGACTGCATCGCGGAGACCGCGTGGGGTCGAGGGGATTGGACCTCCATTTTCGAGGATCCGTTGGAGGACCTCATGACTGGATTCGGGGCCAAAGTGCGCGTCGGCCACGGCGAGCAGGGTTGCGGGGCCAGCGTCGATCAGAAGCGCCGCGTCTTCATTGAGGATGTCCCTTGGGCCCTTGAATGCCTGAGCCTGTTCGTTCCCAGGGCTGATCGCGCAGACGGACCGGGAGGTGCCCTGCAGCCGCCATGCATCCGATTCGACGTTGTCTCTCCCCAGCAGCAGGACGCTCTCTGAGTCTTTCGCCTTCACGGGGCCGATTAGGCGGCGCCGCCTTGGGTCTGGCTAGCTTCGATGGTCGTTTCTCGGGCGGCGCCCCACGTTCCGTAGCTCCGGCTAGTTGTCGATGCGCACGCGCAGGGGAAATCAAAGCCGTTCCGGGCGGCGGGACTGCCGGCGGCTGCGCTGGGCCCTGGGGCCTATTCGGGGCGATGGGGGCGATGGGGGCAAACCAGGGTAGGGACGAAACCGGGTAGCCTGCGCATGCATGCAAGCTGCCTGAAGCCGTGCCAGCCACTGGGTTCTCCCCATGGGGCCAGCATGGGGGAGTGAATCCGGCAAGTTCCATCCAGAGGTTTCCCCGCTAGCTTTGGTGCCGGTTCTCTCGCCCCTAGATGCAGCGCTTTCCTATGCCGGCTTACTCGTCGATTGCCAGCTTGACGACCAGGCTGTCCGTTGAACCCGGGCGACAGGTGATCGTGGCTTCCCCGAACACTGCGGCATCTTGTTCCTGGTCGAAGTCGTTGGGCCAGACCCGGTAGGTCCCTGCTTCGAGCCCGGCTAGGCGGAAACTCCCTTGGCGGGCGATGGCGCCGAGGATGTGGGCCGTGTCGGAGGGCAGCGCTGTACCGTTCGCGTCGTGGGTTCGCGTGAGGTAGACGGGTACCGTGTCGGGCAACTGGATCGGCGACTCGAGGCGCACCTCGAGGACGGAATCGCCGGGCGGGATCAGATCGAGGGTCCTCGACTCGCCGTCCAGGATCTCGACCGTGCGGGTGAAATGGCGGAGCTGGCGACCGTTCGGGAACAGCCACTCGTGGGCGACCTCGTACTCGCCGTTCATGAGCTGGTCGAACAGGTAAGTGCCGTCCGAGTCGGTCACGGCCCTGCGGTCGTGGTCGCTCGTGTGACCGGGGATGAATCTCGGTCGCAGGGCGATGGTGCCACCGGCGATCGGGGCGCCGTCCGGGCCGATGAGCTTGCCGTGCACCACTCCGTCGGTGGACACCGCGACGTTGTGCTCGAGCTGGGCGTCGCTTTCGTAGACGGAGAGGGGGCCGACGATCCAGCGGCCGAAGGTCGGGTGCGTGAGCGCGAGGTGGGTCTCCTCCGAGGGGAGGGCAGCGAACTCGTAGTAGCCATTCGCGTCGGTGCGCGTCTGCATGCGACCATGGACATCGTCGCTGTCCCAGTCGCGCAGGGGCTTGTCCGAGGTGAAGCGCTTGATGCGCACTCCTTCGACGGGCAGGCCGCTTGAGGCGAGGGTCACGACGCCGTAGAGACGAGTGCCGGGGTAGAGGGCAATCACGAACTCATCCGGGTTGGGGTTGATCTGGGCAGGGACGCGGGCGAGGACCCCGGGGGCGTAGCCCTCAGCGCTCGCCTCGACGCCGGTGATGCATCCGACGCGGAGATCCTGCCTGTCGTAGCCCCAGGCGCCGTCCGGGCTGTCGAACCGCTGGCCCTCGCGTATCCAGGACACGCGCATGCTGCAGCGACCTCTTTCGCCCGGCTCGGGCTGCGGGTCCACCAGGCGAATCTGGAAGCTGGGCAGCGGTTTGCCCGTCCGGCCATCGATCACCTTGCCGGCCAGGGTGCCGGCGCGTTCGAGCACCAGGCGCAGGTCGGATCGATCGAGCTGCGCTACGTCTTGCTCGAGCCGGACGTAGCCCTCGCTGACGACGTGGACCCCGACCTCGGAGTCCGGGAGGTGCTCGATCCGAAACCTACCGGCGGCGTCGGTCAAATCCCTAGGGTCGATGTGCTCTCCCTGATGCTCGGTCATCACCCAGGCACCGGCGATGGGGTCGCCGCCTGGGTCTACGACCTGTCCGCCGAGGAAGGCACCCTTGGTCATGGCCACCTCGACGCCCTGCAATTGGGTGCCGTCCACGGGCACGATCAGCTCCATGCTCGTGGATGCTAGACCGGGGGCCTGGGCGGTCAGGTTGTGCGATCCGCTCGCGACGGCGTCGAAGGCAAACCGGCCTTCGGCATCGGAGGTGGCATCGATTCTCTGGTAGTCGGCTGGGGAAGAACCGATGTACAGCTCGGCGCCGACCACCGGCTGGCGCGCCTCGTCGAGCACCCGGCCGCTGACGTGCACACCGGACGCGAGCTGGAAGTCGAGCTGGCCGAGCTTGCCGTTGCCGGTCGGAATCGAACTCATGAACATCACGTACCCGGACTTGCGTGCCGCGATCGCATGCTCGGGTCTGCCGGGGTCCAGACCGACCAGGCGGTAGGTGCCGTCCGCTTTGGAGAGCACCTCGGAGCCCATGAGCTGGAAGGACTCCACCTCAGCGCCAGCGAGCGGGGCGCCGTTGGCGTCGGTGATGCGGCCGGTGACGACGTACTCGTCCCGCAGCGCGAAGTCGACCTGGTCCATGTCGCTGCCGGCGACGGGCTGAACGACGAGCCGCTGGTGAGCATATCCGGGGGCAGAACCCGTGATGTAGGCCTGGTCGTTGCTGGAGGTTAGGCGCAGGTGGTAGGAGCCGCCGGGGCCGGTTTTGGTATAGAGCCAGGCCGTACCCACACTCGCCCCTTCGATGCCCCGGCCGTGTTCGTCCCGGACATGACCAGCGATCGAGAAGTCCAGGGGGGCCAGCCAGACCATCAATTCCGGCGCGGGCTGCCCGAGCCTGGCGTCCAGGCGCACCGTCATACTGGTGTAGTCGGGGGTCTGGCCGACAAGCTCAATCCAGCAGTCCTGTGCCGGCCGCTGGCCCCTCCATTGGAGCCGCCCGGATGCATCCGCGACGAGTTCCGCTTGTTCGGTCGGCTGCACGCTGGGTTCCGAGAAGTCCTGCCTATCGGGCGCCGTTCCAGGATAAATGCGCATCCGCACCTTGGCGCCGGGGAAGGGGGTGTCCTTCGTCCCGCGAATGGCCTTGCCGGTCAGCATCCAGCTTTCGGCTGCGGGCGCTGTTTCCGCGGTTTCTCTGGTGGGGGCAGCGGCGGCAGCGGCGGCGAGGGTGGCCGCTGCCGCGGGATCGAGAATGGACTCGGCGGCGGTCCCTAGGGCCTGCACGCCGGCGTCGGAATCGGTGGCTGGGAGGGGCTCCCGTTCCGCGTTGGTCAGGCGCCAGCCCAGCAAGGAGCAGGCGACAATGGCGACGGCGAGGGCGGCGAGTGCGAACTTCGATTGCATGACGGTGGCTCCAACCACGGTGGTAGCAGCGGCCTTGGTCGCCGCCGAGAGGGGCCCTGCGAGGGGCACAAGAGCCGAAAGCAACGCGCTCCGACCGCCGGGGCAGTCGGTGTCGAGTTTGGCGCGGACCTGGGCGAGGCCACGGCGCAGGCGGGTGCGGACGGTGTTCACCGGCAGGCCCAATCGCGCCGCGACTTCTCGCGCAGGAAGGTCGTCCAGGAAGCGCAGGCGGATGGCCGTCCGGTAGGGCTCATCGAGGGACTCGACGGTGCGCAGCACGAACTGCAGCACCTCAAGCCGTTCGGTGGTTTCCGATTCCGGACTCTGGCGATCGGGCCGGGCGGCCGCCGCCTCTCGCCACGTGCGTCGGCGCTCTTCCCGGCGCTTCTGCATCGACCGTTGGCGCACCCAGCCAGCGAGCCAGGCCCGCAGCGGTACGCCCTCACGGGGCTGGGCCTTTAGGGATGCCAGCCAGGCCTCCTGCACTAGATCCTCCGCCGCACCGGGATCCCCAAGCAAACCCCGCGCAAGCCGCCTGAGGTAGGCGCTGTGTTCGAGAAAAGCCTTGGGATCATTCGGGTAGGAGGGCGTTTGCATAGCTCACCGGGCAGTTGTCGCCGCCCCGCCGGGTGATCCACGATTCTCGCAGATTCCTGGCGGGGCCGGAACGGCGACATCAGGGCGGGATCGGACGTACATTGGCGGCCATGCTGACCTGGTTAAGCCGCCTGACGTTCTTCCTCGTTCTGGGGTGGATGGCGGTCAACACCCCAGGGTTCCAGGGGCATGAGGGCGTTGGAACAAGCCTGGGAGAGCTCCTGGGAACGGGAGTCGCGATGGCTGTGGCCCCCATCTTCTCCCCCCATCTGGGCTTTGTGCCGGTCATCCTCGCGATCGTGTCGGCCGCCCTCGCCGGTGGGTGGCAAGGGCTCTGGCAGGGAGTCATCTTCGTCCTGCTGGTCAAACCCAAGCCGGCCGTGACGCTGGACGAGAACGGTGTTCGGGCCTGGAGTACCTTGGGCTTAGCGCTCTCCGTGATCGCCAACCTGCTGGCGTGGTGTCTGCTGGGGTACGCGTGTCAGAGTTTCGGCGTATACGACCGGTCGCGGTACTTCGGGATCCTCGCCACGCTGCGCTTGTACGCAGTTGTGCCCCTGGTCTGGGGGGCGCTCTTCGCGACCCTGGGTGCGGATGCTATGGCCCGGTCCATCGGCTTGCATCGCCCGCTGGGTGGGCCGTGGCAGTCCGTGGGGATCGCCGTCCTTGGCTGGGCGCTCTTCGGTGCAAATCTGGCGGCTGATCTGGTCCTGATGCGCATGGATCTCACGCTTGGTGCAACCCAACAGGTCTCCGGGATCTGGTGGCCGGCCTTTGGGGGTGTGACTCCGCGGCATGTGCTGGAGTCGGCCGGAACGGTGGCGCTGCTGGCCATCTTGGCGAGCCTGGCGGCGGATCGCCTTCGCTGCGGGGGACTGGTCGCCCGAGCGAAACGGCAGTGGTCCAGCGGCCGATTCGCCTACGCCTGCTTTCCGGCTGGGCTGCTGGCCGGGGCCCTCTACCTCACCTGGGCCGATCGGCAGGCCGACTTGTTCGGAGCCGAAGACAGGGCCAGGGAGATCGCGGGCATCGCGTTGGTTCCCGCCCTCCTGGGTTGGCTCTTGTCACTCGCTGGGTTGAAAGCGGCACGGAGGCGGGAACAGATCCACCGTTCTTAGTGCGCCAGCGTGACCAGGCCGCCGGTGAGGTGGAAGTCGAGCTGCTCGTCGTTGTCGAGCGTGTAGATCCACTCGGTGTAGTCGCCGCGTTCCTCGATGCGGTCGGGCTGCCCGTAGGCCTGGAGGAGCTGGTCTCCGGTCCAGAGCTTGTGCATCTCCGTGCTCTCGTCGTCGTCCAGATCTTCGAGGGCCTGGAGGAATTCTCGGACGGGCACGCCGGGTGGGACCCGCACGCTGCGAGTGGCTTGGCCTGGACCGCGCGCGAGCAGAATGCGGCCGGTGCGTTCGATGATGGCGAGGCGCTGCTCGATGGCGGTCAGTCGGCCGGTGAGGTCGATGGTCGGGGAAGGGGTCTCCGTGATCGACCGACGTTCGACCTTGGGCGTGGGTGAAGAAAGCGCGGTGTTGTCGCGCATCTCGCCCAGGCCGCTTTCCAGGGCGACCCTAAGCTCGGCAATCTGCTGTTCGAGTCCACTCTGGTTGGGTCCAGGAGTCACTGCAGAGAGGGGGGATTCCGCCGCAGTGACCATGCCCGGGGCCGTTAGGTTGCCGGCGACAAAACCGACGCCAACCAGCAATAGCGCCGCGACGATGCGGGGCATCCAAACTTGAGCAGGCGAGGTCGATCCGAGGTTCGGCATGGGGGGCAGGGGGACCCATGCATGGTACCAGTGAATCGCGATCGCGCTAAGGGCGGTGAGAAAGCGATGGAGTTCCCCCTCCGTGCTGCATTCAGCCCCAGTTGGCCCATTCCTCGTTGGCGACTTCGAGCTCGCGCTCGAGTTCGGCGAGCTCGATTTGGGCGTCGCGGAGTTTGTCCGGCTTGGAGTAGACCGCTTCGGTGGCGATCTCGGCCATGGCCGTTTCCTTGCGTTCCTCGAGCTGGATGATGCGCTCCTCGAGCTTGGCGAGCTTGTAGGGGTTCTTGGGGCCCTTGCGCTTGCCTTTGGAGGTGGCCTTGCTGGACTGCTCGGCTTTCTGGGCGGCGGCGTTGGCGCGCTTCTTTTCTTCGGCGGCCTTGGTGGCGCGCTGCTCGGTGGCTTCGATGCGCTCGAGCTCCTTGGCGGTGCGCCAGGCGCTGTAGTTGCCGTCGTATTCGGAGACGCCCTTGGATGAGACTTCGATGGTGTAGTTGGTGAGGCCATCGAGGAACTCGCGGTCGTGGCTGATGCAGACGAGGGCACCCTGGAACTCGGAGAGCATCTCCTCGAGGGCCGTGCGGCCGGCGAGATCCAGGTGGTTGGTGGGCTCGTCCATGGCGATCCAAGAGGGCTTTTGGAGCACCAGGATGGCTAGGGCCAGGCGGGCGCGCTCGCCGCCGGAGAGGGAGCCGACCTCCTTGTCGACCTCGTTGCCGCGGAACAGGAAACGCGCCAGATGGTTGCGCACCTGCTGATCCGTCATCTGCGGGTAGTAGCGGTAGACCTCCTGCCACGGGGTGTGGTCGTCGCGCAGGTGGCTGGTGTTCTGGTCGTAGTACGCGACCAGCTCGCCGTGGCCGCGGATCACCTCGCCGGCGAGGGGCTGCAGGCGGCCGACCAGGATCTTGAGCAGCGTCGACTTGCCCGCTCCGTTGGGGCCGACGACGCCGATGCGCTGGCCGCGGGCGATGCGCACGTCGATGTCCTTGAACAGGACGTTGTCCTCGTAACCGCCCGCGAGACCCTCTCCGTCGAGGACCTTCTCGCCACCGCGGGCGGCCTCGGGGGACTTGATGTTCGGGCGACGGACGTCGTGGAAGGGTTGTTCTAGGCGCTCGATGTGCGACAGCTTCTTGGCGCGGCCCTTGGCCTCGGCCGTGCGCTGGCTGCCCATGTGCTTTTTGATGAAGGCCTCTTCCTTCTTCAGCATCTCAGCCTGCTGCTTCCAGGCGCGATGGTCGTTCTCGAAGCGCTCGGCCTTCAGGGCCACGTACTTGTTGTAGTTGCCCGGCCACGACGTGAGCTGGCCGCGCTCGAGCTCGAGGATCTGGTCGACGGAGTTGTTCAGCAGGCGGCGGTCGTGGCTGATCACGAGGACTGCGCCGGGGAGCTCCTTCATGTAGCGCTCCAGCCACTCGATGCCCTCCAGGTCGAGGTGGTTGGTGGGCTCGTCGAGCAGCAGCAGATCGTGACCGCCGACGAGCTCGCGCGAGAGCGCGACGCGGTTCTTCTCACCGCCCGACAGGGTGTCGGCCTCGCGGTCCCAGAACTCAGAGCCCAGGCCGATGCCCGAGAGCACGGTTTCGACCCGCCGCTCCAGATCCCAGCCGCCCAGGGTCTCGAGCTGCTCGGTGAGCTCGTCGTGCTGGCGCATGAGGCGCTCGAGCTGCTCGCCCTCGGCCTCGCCCATCGATTCGCCGACCTTTTCGAGCTGGGCCATCACCTTGCGCGCATCGGCCAGTCCGGCTTCGACGTAGGCCCGCACGGTGACGCCGGGTCCGAAGACCGGGCGCTGGGGCACCGTGCCCAGGCGGGCGCCCTTGCGCAGGGTGATCTTGCCCCAGTCGGGCGCCTCCTCCCCGGTGATCATCTTGAACAGGGTCGACTTGCCGCCGCCATTGCGGCCGACAATGCCGACCTTGGCGCCGGGGTCGATCGCGAGGGAGGCACCGCGGAGCACTTCCTGGGCGCCGAAGTGCTTTTTGAGGTCGTCGAGGATGAGCAGGGACATGGCCGGTCGCCGGGCGGTCGGAGGCCCGGGGCGCCAGAGGATACGAGCTGGTCTGCACCGCCGAAACCACAGGGGGTTACCATCTCCGCCCCATGGCAGCTCCTCCCGCGGACACGCGCGTCAGACGGGTCACCGTCACCCACCAGCGACCCACCGGACTCGACGGCATCGTGCTACGGGTGCGGCCGGATGAGCCCCTGGATCCGATCGAGCCGGGTCGCTTTTTCATGCTGCGGCGGCCGGACAGGCTGTCCCCGGCGATCCCGCGGCCCTTCTCGATCTATCGCCAGTTGCCCAGCGGGGAGCTGGAGTTCCTGATCAAGGTGATGGGCGCCGGCACCCAGGCCCTCGAAGCCTCAGAACCGGGGGACGAGCTGGTCTGCATCGGCCCGCTCGGGCACGGGCTGCCGGACTTGAGCGAGCCGGGCCCGCCCTGGGTCTGCGTCGGCGGGGGCATCGGCTCGGTACCCTTCTACATGGCCATCGAGCGTCTCGCTGATCCCGCCGCGGCCACCTTCGTCTACGGCGGGCGCACGGCGGGGTACCTGTACGACATGGAGCGCTTCGAAGCTCTCGGCGCCCGCTGCCTGGCCGCGACCGACGATGGCTCGCAGGGCTTTGAGGGCAATGTTGTTCAGCTGCTGGAGCACCGCTGGGCCAGCGGTGAGCTGCCCGCGCAGGTGCGGCTCCTGGCCTGCGGACCCGAGCCGATGATGGCGGCGGTAGCGCGGGCCGCCGAGGCCCGTGGGCTCGACTGCTGGCTCTCCCTTGAAAGCTGGATGGGCTGCGGGGTCGGAATCTGCAACGGCTGCGCCGTGGAGACGGTGCCCGGTGGACCACTCGGGGACTGGCCCGTCGTGAAATGCTGCGTGGACGGGCCCGTATTCCCGGCGGACGCGATTCGTCTGTAGTGCCCACGCTGCGCTGGCCGGGTAGCTGCTAGCCTTAAGGCTCTCGTCGTCGTGTCCGTGCTCCATTTCCTCCGAACTTCGATTTTCTGCCTGCTGGTCGCGCCGCTCGGTCTGGCCCAGGAACTCGTCCAGGATTCCTTCTTGGAGGACGCAGGCCTGGAGCAGCAAGAGGTCTGGGACCTCGCTGTTGGGGAAGCCGGCGAGGTGTGGGTGGCGGCCTCCGATGGCCTCAATTGCTACGACGGCTACGCCTGGCGGCGCTACACCACCGAGGACGGGTTGCCGAGCAACCTTGTGCGGAGCGTATGCGTAACGACCGAAGGCGTGGTGTGGGCGGGGACGGACGAGGGGGCGGTCGAGTTCGACGGGGAGCGCTTTGTCAGCGATCGGGTAGAGGGTCAACTGCCCGGCAGGCACGTAGCCCAGATCGAGCAGAGTGACGATGGCTCGCTCTGGTTTCTGTGCGATACCTGGAACCAACTCGACCTGGCGGGCGGGGTTGCCCGTTGGAAGCACGGGGAATGGGCCACGTGGAGCGAGGTCGACGGCCGCAGTCTCTCAGCGGCGATTTGCTGCGAAGCCACCGGGGACGGCGCCGCTCTGTTGCTGGATGGGAGCGTGTTGCTCCTGGAGGGCGACACCTGGCGGCTAGCGAAATTCTGGGGGGAGGCCGACGAGGAGCCGTATGCCTGGGACCTGCACGGAAACGGCGCAGGCACTCTGCTGGTGCGCAGCGATGCAGGCATGCACCTGCTCCCCCGTCCGGGGCTAGCATGGCTGCAGCTCGATGACCCCTCGGTCTACGAGATGAGCTTGGCGGCGACGCTTACGCCCGATGGTGTTCCCCGCCTGGTCGACAACCAGGTGGACGCAGGATTGCTCGAGTGGAGTCAGGGGGAGTGGCGGCGGCTCGGCGACGTCCGCGTAAGCAGCCATTGGCCGTTTGACTCCCTGCTCGCCGGGGAGGGAGATGATCTTTGGTTGGCCGGACCGGGCACTTTCCAGCGGTTGCGGGTGCAGGACCCGCGCTGGCGTTGGATCGACCCCGCAGAAGAAGCGGACCGCGGCGTCCTCAGCGGGGTCGATGGGCAAGGCGGCGTCTGGTTCGCGGGCGAGTCCGGTGGTTTCCGGCGCAACCCGGCAGGAGTCGTGGACGTCGAGTTTGAGGATGGCGACGTCTGGCCGGCGGGTGACGGCGCGGTTTGGCGCTTTTGTGAGGACGGTTCCATTCGGCTTTGGACCTACCTCGACGACAAGAGCAGCGGGTATTGGATCGACTTGCCACTGCCCCCGGCCGAGCTCGGAGTCATCGTGAAGGAAACCGCGCTGCTCGACCCGGATGGGATCTACTGGGCGGTCGTCGAGCAGCCCGGCGGATCTTGGACCATCATCAGCCTGGACGGTATCGACGCTCCAGGGTGGCAGGAATGGTCACCGCCCGAGGCGGTGAACCAGGACAGAATCGTGGTGGCCGACCACGGCCCCAAGGGCGGCATTGCGGTCCTGCATCAGGACGATGCCAGCGGCCGCTATGGTCTGATCGTCGCGACTGGGGCGGGACTGGTGCAGCTCGACGTGCCGGGCGGCTGGATCCGCGAGGAAACCCCGTGGATGCTGGTCACCGAAGATGGCGACCTGTGGCTCTATGGAATGCGTGGCCTGTGGCAGCTCACTCCTGACAGCAAGACCTTCGTCCGAGTCGAAGGCCTACCGGGCGAGCTGGTTCTCGATCTGGCCTACCAGCCCGGAGTCGTGGCGAGCGTCGGGCGAGCGCTCTCGGGCGGTCGCAGTGCGTTGACCTTGATCAGCTCGGGCCACAATCCCAAAGTCCTGCGCCAGTGGGATCTACGCCTGGGAGAGTGCATTGGCCGCGGCCATGCCGATCAGCTTTTCTTCCTCGAAGCAGAGAACCTGATCGAGGTAAGCACGGACCCGGGTCACGTCCTGATGCCTTACGAGCTGCCGCTGGGGATGACGCCAATCTCCGCCACGCGCTCAGGCGACGGCCGGATGCGGGTCTCCGACGGGGAACGGGAGTATGAGTTTCAGCCTGGGCAGATGCCGCCGCGTGTGGTGGTTGCGGACAGCACCGGTGGCGGGCGCACCGGAGAACCCTGTCTGCTTTCCTTCGGTGCCATCGAGTACGGTCGGCCCCACGCAGACTCAGGGCCGCTGCAGTATGGGGTCCGCCTGCCGAACGGGGACTGGAGCGATTGGGAGCGCTTGAACAACGAGCCTCTGGACCTCGGATCCTTGGCGGCGGGGAATCACGGGGTCGAGGTGCGTGTGATGGATCAGTCGGGGCTCGTGGGGAGCGCGACGACCACCTTCGTAGTGCGTCCGATCCCCCTGCGGGATCGTCCATGGTTCGTGCCCCTCCTGACTGTCCTGTCGTTCAGCTTCATGGGCTTGTCTTTCTGGGCGATGTACTCGCGCGGGCGGATCGGGGACCTGGCCTCGCGTCTCCAGGCAACCGTCGAGCAGCGCAGCGAGGAACTCGCGACGAGCGAGGCGCGCTACCACAACCTGTTCGTCCAGTCGGGGGAGGGATTGCTGGTACTCGATTCGGAGCGCAGGCTCGAGGACGCCAATCCGGCCGCAAGGCGGCTGCTGGGGCTGGGCGTGGACGAACCCCTGGGCATGGAGCTCGGGGAGTTCCTCGAGGACCCCGCAGCCCGTGCAGAGGTGCTGGGTGGTCAGGAAAGCCTGCTGTCTTGCCATCTGACCAAACGCAGCGGAGAAGTCGTTGAGGTCTTGCTGGGCTGCAGCCCCCTCACCGAGACGGGCAGAAGTCAGGTTCGCTACCAGATCAGCTTGCGCGATCTCGGGGATCGAGCTCATCTCGAGCAATCGTTGGAGGCCCGACAGGAGCAGCTCGACCTCGCGCTAGCAGGCTCGAGGGGAGCGACCTGGGAGGTGCGCACGCAGTTCACAGAAGAGGGCAAAAGGGAACACATGCGCGTGTCCCAGCGCTTCCTGCAGCAGCTCGGATTCACCCCAGGCACGGTTCCAAACTCGGTCCTAGAGTGGCAGGGACTGATCCACCCGGAGGACAAGCCCAAGCTCCCACGCATCCTCGATCGGCATCAGGACCAGGGGCCGAAGGAGTACAACTCCGAGTACCGTTTGAACATCCCTGGGAAGGGCTATCGCTGGGTGCGAAGCATTGCACGCATGACCCACGATCCCATTCGGGAGACGAACCGCTGGTTTGGGGTTCACTGGGACGTGACCGACCAGATGCAGCGACAGTCCGCCCTGGAGGAGCGGGAGGAACGATACCGGCGACTCGCCGAGAACCTGCCCGGCTTCGTGTTCCTCTGCGAGGCGGATCTTCCCCATCGCATTCTGTTCGTCACCAGCCAGATCGAGAATCTCCTTGGCTATTCGGTCAGGGACGTCCTGTCCGACTCCGACTTCTACGCCCGCGTTGCGCATCCCGAGGACCGGGAAGCAAGAGCCGAAGCAAGAGCGGCGATGGGCAGGGGGAAACGGCATCTCTTCCAGGCGCGGGGCCGGCACGTGGATGGCAGCTGGCGCTGGTTTGAGATCTCTCTGGGGCAGCCAGTCGCCGAGCCCACGGGCTCCATCATCGAGGGTTATGTACAAGACATCACCGAGCGGCTGCGCGAGGAAGAGCAACGCCAGCTGATGATGCGCGAGCTCGATCATCGCGTGAAAAATACGCTCGCGACGGTGGTGGCGATCTCGGATCGAACGCGGGCAGGCGCGGCCACTCTCGATGAATTCGACGAGGCCTTTCGGGGGCGCCTGCATACCTTGGCAAGGGTGCACGAGGCCCTGGCGGGCGGCGGCTGGGCCGGTGTCGATGTGCGGACCCTAGTGGAGCGCTGTGTGGCGCCCTATCAGGGCGAGTCGAGCGTGACAATCGAGGGTCCCAAGGTCGAGCTGCCCGTCGATGCGGTGACCACCTTCAGCATGGCGCTCAACGAGCTGAGCACGAATGCTGCGAAGTACGGGGCGCTGTCGGTGCAGAGCGGCCGAATCCACGTGCGCTGGGCGATCCGGGACGAGGGCGGCGCCCCGATCCTCGAGTTCGACTGGGTGGAATCGGGTGGACCTCTGATCCCGAGCCCGACGACCCCGGGATTCGGCACGCGGCTGATCGAGCAGGGCATCGCCTACGAACAGGGAGGGTTCGTGAACATGGACTACAGAGCGAGTGGGCTCCGCTGCAGCCTGCGCCTGCCCCTACCGCTCCACAAGCACCTGGCCCAGTCGCAGAGGGGTGGAACCCTCAGGCCTGAGTGAGTCCCGCGGCGTAGCCAGCCGACCTCCGGGAATTCACTCCTGGTCTCGATTCGCGCCGGGGACGTCCTTGCGTTCGGGCTTTTCGAGCGTGGGTCCGACGAAGGTCTCGAGCTGGGTTTGGTTGCTTTCGGCCAGCTTGGTCATGGCCTCGAGGACCGCGCTGCGGAGCTGCTTGTCGACTTGCTCGATGCGACTGAGCGCCTCGCCGGCCGCGGTCACGGCCTCGGAGTGGCGCCCGAGCTTGCTGTAGGCGATGGCAAGGTTGTGCCAGGCCCAGAATTGCTCGGAGTCCAGCAGGACGGCGTTTTGAAATGCGACGACGGACCGCTCGGTCTCGCCTAGCTGCTCGAGGGCATTGGCTGCAGCTAGGTGAACGGACGCCAGGCGCGCTTCCCGGTCGGATACGTCGGCCCAGGGGTTTTCTAGGCTAAAGAGACGCTCGACCCAGCCGAGGGTGGCGATCGCGTCTCCGCGCCGCTGGTCGAAGATGAGGTAGGGCCACATGGCGTTAGCGTCCTCGGGCAGGCGGCTCGCGAGCTCTTCCTGGAGGATCATGCGCTGCTCGCCGGGCGTGCCGAGCTGGTAGGCTCGCTCGAGGTAGGGCTGGGCCTTGGCCTGGGTGGAGGGATTGCTCAGGAGTAGAGCGGCGAGGTTGTAGTGGGCCTCGAAGTTGGTGGGCAGTTGCTCCGCGGCGCGCCCGAAAGCCTCGACCGCTTCGGGGGCGCGATTCATCTGGGTGAGAACCTTGCCCCGCTGCAGATGATTGATGCCATCGTCAGGGTCGGTCGCGACGACGGCATCGAACCTCAGCAGGGCCTCTTCCCAGCGCCCTTGGTTGGCGGCGAGCATGCCCTCCAGGAAGTCCACCTGGGGCAGGTTTTCGGCGACCTCGCGCAGCTCCTGGATCGCCCGTTCGGCCTGCTTGACCCGTCCGCCGTCGATGCAGGCTTCGACGAGGTGCACGCGGTCCCGAAGGTTGCCGGGACGGTAGACCAGACTCTCCTGGAACGCGCCTCGGGCACCGTCGAAGTCGCCCATCTGGGAGAGCGTTTGCCCCAGATTCGACCATGCGTCCGCATTGGCCATGTTGATCTCGATGGCGCGACTGAGCTCGGCCTTGGCGAGCTCCAGTTCTCCGCGCACCAGGTGTGTCGTGCCGAGCCCCGTGGCCGCACGGGAATCCTGGGGAAACGCCTCGGAGACTTGGCGGAACACCTGGAGCGGAGCGTCGAGATCGAACTCCGGGGGAAGTTGGCCGGCGAAGAGCAGGCACCAGCCCTGGCCGAGGTTGGCCTGCACCCGATCGTCGACGGAAACCATGACGGAGTTGTCGATGGGCGGCTTGCCCTGATAGCCGTGGACGACCGCCTGCAGTTCCCGTAAGCGATCCATCAGTGGGGCGTCGGCTCCGAGCTTGGGGCCGCGGGCACCATAGTCATGGCCCAGCATCAAGCAGCGCAGGTAGGTGTAGAGCGCCTCGTCTAAGTCTTCTTTCTCGCGGTCGCGCTTGTACCTTTCCACGAGTACGCGACCCAGGCTCCAGTGCACCACCGGAACCTCGGGGCTTTCCTGAACCGCGGTGCGAAAGAAGGTCTCTTCGTCGGTGTAGGTCGCGGTTCGCTGGAGGCTCCGTTGACCGAAGAAGGCGGCGACCATCGCCAGCAGGGCGACGCCCGCGCCGGTGGGGAGCCTGCGAATGATCTCCGCCGCAGCCAATGCGCCACCGAGAACGGCGAGGTAGACGAAACGGTCGGCGACGGGGTAAGCGCCCGCAGCCTCGGGGGCTGCCGCGTGGGGCAGGAGGGGGACGACCAAAAGCCCAAGGCTGGCGGCGAGCCTCCACCATCCAGCCCGCACGGCCAGGACACCAGCCAGGATCACGGCGCCCAGCCACGCGATGGGGACGAGTGCGCCCGCGTCCGTCCAGCCGAGATCCGGCTGCACTCCGCGGAAGAAGGCCAGGTCGCCGGGGGCGAAGATGATCCGTACGAAGCCACCAGCAATCTCCAGGCCGAGGAGGGCCATGCGCCCGCCGCTGAGGCCGAACTCGGTGATCGATCCCCGGAAGCCCTCAGCGAGGCCTCCGAAGACCACCATGCGAGCGATCAACCATAGGCCAAGGACTGCACCAAGGCCTGCAGCGGCGCGTACCAGCAGGGCTCCGCGTGCCCGTCCGGAGCGGTCGCCCGGGGAGGGAAGGCAGGCGACGAGGACCAGCGCCATGGGCAGCACCACGAGCGCTTGTTCCTTGGCCAACAAGCCGAGCCCAAAGAACAGGCCGGCAAGGATGGGCGCGCCTCTGCCACCCGCGTCGCGCCAACGCAGGAACGCGCCAAGGGAGAGCAGTGCGAAGAGCCCATACAGGGGATCGTTGATCGCAGAGGCCCACGCGACGCTCTGCACGTGGGCAGGGTGGAGAGCGAACAGCACGCCGACCGCCCAGCCGAGGAGATCGTGGCGCAGGAGGCGGCGGGCCACCGACGCCGCCGCAAGGCTGGCGGCGAGGTGGAGCAGGATAGAGAGGGAATGGATGCCCGCGGGTTCGCCACCGCCGATCCAACGTCCCAGGGCGATCGCCAGCACGGTCAGCGGGCGCCAGTATCCGGCCTGCTCGTTTTGGCCCGGGTTCTCAAAGGACCAGAGGGGCTCCCACCAGGCGGCGAGAGCGGCGCCAACGCTGCGGACGTTGGGATTGGCCGCGATCAGTCGCCCGTCGTCGTAGAGGAACTCGCCGAACAGGCCTGTGCCGTGCACGCCCAAGGTCAGGACGGCCAGGACCAAAGTGAGGGCGAGGCGCGCGGGAGCGGGAAGAGTGGCTGTGGACTGCATGGGGGGCTGGACAGCATAGGCTCGCTCAGGTCTCCGTGCGGCAACGCACGCCCGGGGAAGAGAAAAACGAAGCCGCCCGAGCAAAGTGCTCGGGCGGCTGCGTGAGTTGCGAATCCCGTGCCAGGGGCACGGAGTTCGCGATGCCTAGCGGGCGGGGCCTAGTTGCAGAACTGGACCTCTACCGCGCTGGAAAGGTTGTTGCCGGCGGGGCCGCCAGCGGCGTCGCGGAACCAGGTCTGGAAGTTCCAGGTCTCGCCGGCGCTGATGTCGCCACCGATCGGCAGGTTGTTGAAGTCCAGGGTGCTGGACATCGTGCCGGTGCCGGTCGACTGCGCGGGGAGGCGGATCAGGGAGCCGCCGACACAGAGGACGCCGTCGCCCACGGGCAGAGACTGCTGGGCCATGCCGTAGATGAAGATACCGAACTGGTTCGGGGGCAGGAAGGTGGCGGTCAGCGTGGTGTCGTTGATCGTCGTGTCCTGCGAACCGGTGACGGTCAGGGTCGCACCGGAGATCGAGACCGAGTTCGGGGATCCGAAGCAGTAGGTCGTGGGGGCGGGGCAGGTCGTGCCTCCGTCCAGATCCACGGGCCATGCGTTGGAGATGCCCTTGCCCTGGGTCTCGGTGTTGCGCACCAGGACGTCACCGCTCTGGGCGTTGTTGGGCGCCGTGACGGTGATTAGGGTGCCTCCGTTGCTGGAGCTTACGTTGTCCACCGTCAGGACCTGACCGTTGCCCGGGCCGTCCTCGCGGGTGAACCAAACGGTGTTGCCGGTGGCGGCGAAGTTCTCGCCGTTGATGGTCACGTTCGAGCCGGAGATGGCGACGCTCGTGATGAGCGGCTTGACGTTGGGATCGATGGAGCCGTAGATGGCCTGGACCCCGTTGCTGTCGTCGTTGGAGATCGAGCGCTGGGCAACCTGGCCGGGGGCGGCACTGGGTGCCATGGTGGCGCTGTTGAACTGGCTGTGGGCCAGACCGAGGGCGTGGCCGTACTCGTGGCACGCAACGCTCTGGAGGTCGAAGTGACCGCCGGGGATGTTGGTGTTGGGACCGTCGTTCCAGGTCCAGGTCGAGTAATAGCGGATGCGCCAGAGGCCCGAGCCGTTGTTCTCGGCGAAGGCGAGGACGCCGCCCTGGGAGCCGTTCAGCTCGGAGTGGACGTTTTCGCCGAGGTTGCCGATGCCGTTGGCCTCGCCCTGGAAAGACGGGTCGAAGTTGCCTTGGCCGGAGCCGAGGCCGGTGGCCTGGTGGGGATCGCCGGTGCCGTCGCCGTGGAGGGTGGAGCCCCACTCAACGCTGGCTTTCCAGATGGCCTGAACCGCGCCCTGAGCTCCAGGGAAGCTGGGGTCGGGGGTCTGGTTGTTGTTGGCGGCGGTGTCGGTGAAGTTGTTGAACACCCGGAAATCCCGCTGGCCGGGTCCGAGCGACCAACCGAGCAGGTTGAACGCCTCACCGGTTTGGGAGAGGGTGAAGAGGGCCGCGGCGGCCAGGGCGGCGGCCGGGGGCGCCAAGCGTGTGAGCTTCATGGGGATCAGTTCCTATGCTTTGGAGTAGGGCTCAGCGCGCTTGCGCGGCGATGGCACGGATCTGACCTTCCAGGCTCTGGAGGGTCATGTTCGAGGGAATCGCGTAGCCTTCGCCACGACCTTGAACGACGGTCTTGCCGGCGGCGTTCTCAAAGGTGGTGTAGACACCGCCGTGGGAGGCGAAGAGGGCGTTGGAGGCGAAGTCGCCACCCATGTTGTCGCTCCACTTGTGGAAGACGACGACCTCGGTGCCAATCTCGATCTCGGATGAAGCGGGAGCTTCGGAGTTGTAGACCCCGTTCACTTCGTCGATGAAGCCGCCAGGGAAGCTCACGCCAATGGCGGTGGTTTCCCCGGACTCCATGGACTTACCCTCGACAAAGAGGGTGGTGTAGTACAGCTCGGGGCCGTCGATCGGGTGGTCGATGCGGATGGTCTCGGAACCGACGATGGTGCCGAACACCGCTCCGTCGGTTTGTTGGACCATCTGCTGCATGTCGACACGCAGGATCTGGGATTGACCCAGGTTTCCTACGCCCACGAGGGCGGCGGCCGCCAACAGAAGGGAAGAGGGTAGAAGGCGCTTCATGAAGCTCTGCGGATAGAAGGGAAGAGAGGTTGCGTCTCACCTGGAGACGCCAGGGCCTAGGACGGACCCGGGGTCAGCGAGGTTCCCGATCTGTTGGCCTTTGTGGCCAACACAATCAATCGCCCGAGGGCATTCGCTACAGGAACCATACCCCCCTTTCCGCTGCGTGGGCTCCTGTTGGCTCCTGAGGCCTCAAGCTGGGAGCTCGATCAGTGGTCGTGACCCTCGCCTTGGGGCTCGAATGAGGGAGCGTTGGGCGCCACGGGACCCGCCTCCAGGGCCGCCTGCAGCTCTTCGTCCTCGGGGTGCAGGGCCAGCAGCAGCTTCACCTGGTAGGTGCCCTGGGGGTCCCCAGAGCGCAGGAGGGCCAATGCGAGGCGGCGCGTATGGAATTCGTCCAGGCCGGCGCTAGCCTTGAGCGCCTGCCAGGCTGCGACGGACTTCGGGTAATCCCCTAGCTGGTAGTGGGCCTCGCCAAGCAGGCGCAGGGCCGTTGGACTCGCGGCGGCGGCGGCGGCCAGGGGCTCCAGGCGCTGGATCGCGGCCTGGGGCTGGAGGGACTCCAGGTCCCCCTGGGCGAGGCTGATCTCGAGCCCGGCCGGACGGTTCCAGGCGATGGAGAGGGGCTCGATCGTCTCGACCAGCTGGCCGATGTCTCGACGGTCGACGAGCACACGGGCCACGCCCTCCATGGTGCGGCGTGCCCAGACCTGGTCCTTCAAAGGCACGGCCTGGACGGCCATATCGCGGATCAACTGGCGGTCGAGCACCAGCGACTGGGCGTAGCTCTCAAAGGGGGAGGCGAGGCGCTGCGAGGCGGCGAGTCGGCCGAGGTTGGAAAGCCAGTCCGCGTAGGGCGGATTCCAGCGGGCGAGGCGCTCCAGATTGCGCGCACGTCGGGGCGCGGGGCGCTCCCATTCGCGGCGCAGGAGTTCGACAGCGGGTGCCAGGTGGCCAGCCGGCTTGCCGGCGAGCAGGGTGTCTTGTCTGCCGCGGAACACTCCGCTTTCGGCGTCGATCGGGGCGAGGGCGAAGTCCGCAAGGCCCGTGGTGGTCATCAAGAGCTGGCCGCCAAGATCGAGTGCCGCGATTGGGGCGGAGCCATCCAGCCAGAGGACCGTACGCGTGTCTGGATGGGCGATGCCCGGGCTCGCGGCATTCCGCGGCGCGAGCTGGGGGCGGGCTAGGGCGATGACCAGGTCGTAGGCGCCGCTCGCCCAGGCCTGGCCGGCGGCCTCGGGGCTGAGCACGCTGCCGGGAACCCGTCCGTCGCTGAGGCCGAGCTCCTGCTCGATGCGACCCATGACCGTCCACCAGGATGCGGTGCGGTCGATGCGCTTGGCGCTGTTGCGAACCAGCCAATCGGCGCGCTGGGGATCGAGCTGGCCGATCAAGAGCACCCGGGTTCCCTGCGTGAGAATCCGCGGGTCGACCCGGTCGAAGGCCCCCTCGATCTGCGCCTTTTCGAAGGGCAGGCCTGCGGGCCCATTGGTGAGGGGAATCTGGTCGAGAACCGCGCGCAAACCCCCGTCGGCGGGCTCGATCAAGATTTGCCCAACGGGCACTTCGAGGATGGTGATCGGGTCTACCGGGAAGCGCTGCCAGGACCTCAGCACCGGGATCGCCGGTGCGCTCGCCAGGAGGAGGGCAGCGGCCGTGGCGGCGCCGGTGAGCAGGCCCCAGGCGCGGCCGCCGGCGCGCGCGCCACTGCCGGGGAGCAGCATCAACGCGGCGGCCGCTACGCAGGCCCAGCCGCCGAAGACCACCAGCGTAGTCGAGCCTCCGCTGCCGGCGAGGAGGTCCGCTGGGCCGCCACGGGAGAGCAGGAGGTTGGAGGCAAGTGGAGCGAAGGCGGCGCCGAGCCCGACGGTTGTCAGGGCTCGGCGGCCACGTGCAGAGTACAGGGCCGTTCCCGCGAAGAAGGCGGGGACGATGAGGAGGGTCAAGCCCGTGAGTGCGCCGAAGGCCAAGGTCCCCGCATCGGAGACGTCGTGGTGAAAGCGCTTCACCAGGGTTCTCAGGCCCCGCGGTGAAACGACCAGGAGAGCTGCGCGGGTCGCAAGCCAGGCGCCCAATCCGGTGCCGGCCAAGGCCAGGGCAGCCGTGGCTCCCCGGGCTCGATCGCGCTCAAATCCGGCGAGGAAGCGTCCGAAGGCGAGGCCACCCGCCGCAGCTCCGGTCAATCCGACGGCGAACAGCCAGTCGGATTCGAGGGGGGAGCCCAGCCCGAGGCGCAGCGCGATTCGACCTACCCCCTGGAGACAGAGGCCCGCGCCTGCGCCGGCGAGGGCCAGCGCCAGTAGGCCGGCGCCCCGCGGGGCGTCATCCGGCTCGTTGCGCCTGCGCAGGACCAGGAGGAACACAGCGCCGCAGGCCATCAGCGCTGCGCAAGCGGCCAGGGGGACCTGGGCAGCGGGCAGGGGGAGGCGCCAGCCGAGGAGTAGGGCCTGCACAGCGGCGCCGGTAGCGAGTCCGGCCAGCAGGTGTCCGCCGCTGCGATCCGTCGCTTTTCGGGGCGCGCCGGAAGCCAGGAAGGCGGCCAAGGTGATGCCCACCGTTTGGTGCAGCGCCGTACGCCATGCAAAGGTACCGGCGAATTCCAGTCCCGGCCCCGCGGCAGGCGCCTGCAGGGAGAGGAAGCCGATGGCAGCTGCAAATCCGAGGAGGAAGCTCACAGGTCCCAAGGGTACAGCTAGGGCTGCCGGGCCCGTGCACCGGACTGGCGCCAATTTGCTGCGGATGTGCGGGATCGGTGGTCCGGCGCACTAGGATCTAGCGCGTGAT
Organism: uncultured Planctomycetaceae bacterium; assembly: GCA_964459495.1. Classification (GTDB taxonomy): domain Bacteria; phylum Planctomycetota; class UBA1135; order UBA1135; genus CAYWNK01. Next base: position 3,223 of record CAYWNK010000050.1, on the reverse strand, counting down.
CAAGAGCACAGAAGAGAGCGTGGAAGCCGTGCCCGCAACGTCCCAGCAAGGCGAGCCCCAGGGCCGCCGCAGCGCGGGCGGGGTGACGCTCGTCGTGCCGGCCTTTGATGAGGAGGGCGGAATCGACGGTGTGGTCGAACGGCTTGCCGGGCTGGACCTGGGCGTGCCCCTGGAATTGCTCGTGGTCAACGATGGCAGTCGCGACAAGACCGCGGAGAAGCTAGCAGCCCTGGCCGAGCGCTTTCCGGTCCTGCGGGTCATCGAGCACCCCATGAACCGGGGCTACGGCGCGGCACTCAAGACGGGTTTCGCTGCGGCGGCCCACGATGTCGTGGTGATCACCGACGCCGACGGGACCTACCCCGAGGATCGCATCGTCGACCTGCTGGCGCGCATCGATGACGGCGCCGAGATGGCGGTCGGTGCGCGAACGGGTGCCAACGTACACATCCCGCTCATCCGCCGACCCGCGAAAAATGCTCTCCGGCTACTGGCCTCGTACCTGGCGGGCAGGCGCATTCCCGACCTGAACTCGGGTCTGCGTGCATTCCGGCGCGAGCTCGTCCTGCAGTACCGGCCCGTGCTCCCCGAGGGCTTCAGCTTCACGACGACGATCACGCTGGCTTCGCTCACGAACAGTCATCGCGTGGACTACGTGTCCATCGACTACGCGCCGCGGTCGGGGCGCTCCAAGATCAAGCCGATTCGGGATACGCTCGGATTTACGGCACTGATCATCCGAACGGTGACGTACTTCAACCCGCTGAAGGTGTTCTATCCGGCGGCGTTCTTCCTGCTGATGCTGTTCAGCATCAGCCTGGTGTTCGACCTGTTCTTCGTGGAGGGGCACCCGGACATGGGGGACAAGACAGTGCTGTTGTTCGTGGCGTTCGTGCAGGTGATGTCGCTCGGCTTGATCGCGGACCTGATCGATAAGAAGTCCCGGCTGTAGGAGGGGGAAGGCTCGAATTTCCACCCGTGAAGAAACTGAGCGCCCTGAGGTGTGACGACTCATTCGAGAGCCACGCCAGGATGGAAACGCAGCACCCCAAGCAGCCGGTTTCGTTGGCTTCGAGGGTTCTGGCGCCAATTGCCGTCCGTAGCCGTACTCGACGGGGCTAGCTCAATTCCGGGCGCCTCGGCTCGCGGGCCAGGATGCGACGGACGAGTGGTTCGAAGGCCTCGATGGGGAGTGTGTCGTAGCTAGGATCGAAGGAGACTTGATCCCAGCGGGCGCAAAAAGACTCGGTGGCGGCGAAATGCTCGTGTCCGCGAAACGGCTCGCGAGCGTGACGGTTGCGGCCGATGTGGTGCCAGTAGTAGTAGCCCTGGAAGAGGCCGTGATGGCGCAGGATCCACTGGCTGCGCTCGGAAATGTAGGGTGCCAGAATCGAAGCCGCGATCTCTGCGTGGTTGTCGGGCGCGATGAGGTCGCCGACGTCGTGGAGGAGGGCGCAGACCACGAGCTCCTCCTCCGCCCCATCCCGCATCGCGCGGGTGGCCGTCTGGAGCGAGTGCTCGTAGCGATCGACCTGGTAGCCGGAATCGGCCGCTTGCAGGGTCTTTAGCAGGGCGAGCACCTGGTCGGGCAGGTCGGCCTTTTCCTGCCGCTCCAAAGAGTCGAGGAGCGCAAAGTCCTCGGGACTCCCCTCATCCATGCGCGTGAACTGAACTTGTTTCATGGGCGTGGTCTTTCACACTGGTTTGCGCCACTGCGAGTTCTCAACAAGCTCCTCCGCGAACTTGTCGGATTCAATTGGGTGATCGCGGGAGGCATGCTCTAGGAAATGAGCCAGCTTGCGACGAACGCCCTCGGCTTCTTCCTCATGTCAGTGTATCCGGGACTGGTGGACTGGAGGCGGGAGTCGATCGTGGGCTAAGCCAAGAGGCCGCTGATCACGTGGGCTTCTTCGACCCCGGTCAAGCGCTGATCGAGGCCCTGGAAGGGATAGATGAAGCGCCGGTGATCGATCCCCAGCAAGTGGAGAATCGTCGCGTTCATGTCGCGCACGTGTACTCCGTCCTGGACCACGTTGTAGCCGTAGTCATCGGTCCGTCCGTACTCCGTTCCAGGCCGGATCCCCCCGCCCGCTAGCCAGGTGGTGAAGCAGCGACCGTGGTGATCGCGGCCGGAGCGCGGGGCGCCGATCGCCCCTTGGCTGTAGACAGTGCGGCCGAATTCGCCGCCCCAGACCACCAGTGTGTCCTCCAGCAGTCCGCGCCGCGCGAGGTCGATCACCAGGGCCGCGGAGGCCTGGTCCGTGTCGCTGCACTGGGCCGTGAGTTCGCGCCGCAGGTTGAGATGTTGGTCCCAGCCCCGGTGGAAGAGCTGAACAAAGCGCACCCCGCGTTCGGCCATCCTGCGGGCGAGGAGACAGTTGGCCGCGTAGGTCCCGGGCTTGCGGGCGTCCTGGCCGTAGAGTTCAAAGGTCTCGTCTGGTTCATCGGAGAGGTCGGTCAGTTCAGGAACCGACGTCTGCATGCGGAAGGCCATTTCGTATTGGGCGATGCGCGCGTCCACCTCGGGGTCGCCACTCGCCCGGGCCTCGACCTCGTTCAGCGCGGCCAAGTCGTCGAGCATGGCGCGCCGGGAGGCGACCGAGAGCCCCGGAGGATCCGCGAGGTAGGGCACCGGGTTCCTGCCGGGGCGGAGCTTCACCCCCTGGTGGCTCGAGGGTAAGTAGCCGCTGCCCCAGAGCCTGGAGAACAATGGCTGGCCGGGGTCTTTTCCAGTGCCCTGGGAGAGCAGCACCATGTACGCGGGGAGGTCGGCGTTCTCCGAACCGAGCCCATAGCTGAGCCAGGAGCCGAAGCTCGCCTTGCCTATTTCCTGGCTGCCGGTGTTGATCAGGGTGATCGCGGGATCGTGGTTGATCGCCTCGGTGTGCATGGACTTGACGATGCACAGGGAGTCCGCGACGGCCGCCGTGTGGGGCAGCAGCTCCGACATCCAGGCCCCGCTCTGTCCGTGCTGGCGGAAGTTCCAGAGGGGCGAAACCACCGGAAACGATGCTTGTCCGGCCGTCATGCCCGTGACCCGCTGCCCCCTGCGCACGGAGTCCGGCAGCTCGCTGCCGTGCAGGTCCCGCATGGCCGGCTTGAAGTCGAAGAGGTCGACCTGGGAGGGACCTCCGGACTGGAACAGGTAGATGATGCGCTTGGCCCGAGGGATGCGGCTGGAGACCCCAGAGAGCCCCGGATTTGCGGAGTCGCCTCTGCCGGC
>CAYWNK010000049.1:0-27867 GCA_964459495.1 uncultured Planctomycetaceae bacterium | reverse complement strand
GCTGCGGGCAATCCCTAGAACCAGGTAGGGCTGACCGTACAGCGATCGCATCATCTGACCTCCGAGTACGGCGGTGCGAAAAATCTCGGCGTTGGTCAGGTGAACAGACATGGGGCGGCAAAAGCGGACTGCACACTCTGCCGCACCTCGCCCGATCTGCGGGTCCTAGGGAAAAAAGCCAGGGATTCGTGCCTCGGCCTGGCGCATGCATGCCCCTCCTCCCCCCCCCGGCCCACCGACTACCGGGGTATTCTTTGCCGCCTCACCTATCCCGACCACCATGCGATTTCTCCTGCTCTCCCTGGCCCTGATGTCCCCGATGTGGGCACAGGGCAGCCTGCCCGTGCCCCCGTCCGCGCCCCGCAGCCCAAGCTCGGTCACGCGTGGCCCGAGACTTTGGCTGCGTGCGGATGCCGGGTTGCAAATGGGGATCTCCAACCTCGTCGAGGTCTGGGAGGATCAGAGTGGGAATGGCCACCACGCCTTCCAGGGCGAGCCTAGCCGCCGGCCGATGTTCGACGTGCACGGCCTCGACGGAATGCCTTCGGTGTCCTTCGACGGCAACGACACCATGGAGCTACCGAGCGTGTTTCCGCTCGGCAACTACACCAAGCTGCTCCTGTTCTCCGTCGACGACCTGACCAAGAACAACCACGTCCTTTCCAGCAAGTCCGGCCACGCCGTCTCCTTTGGCTTCTCCGACCTCGCGCGCCTGACGCACCCCCAGTCCGCCGTCCTCAGTTCGATGCCCATTCAGGACTCCAAGCGAGTCCTGTTGACCGTGACCTACAGCGCCGCCACCGGCATGGGCCACATCTATCAGGACGGGGCCCTCGTCGGATCCGGTGCCCTCCAACCGCACGCGGACCAGTCCCTGCTCCTCGGGGGCTTTGGCGGTGGCGGCTTTCTGACCGGCCGCATCTCAGAGATCCAGTTGTTCGACCGCCTCCTGGGGGAAACGGAACGCCTCAGCGTCGAGCAACAGATGCTGGATCGCTTCCCCGTGGACGCCCTGCCCGGGGCCGATTTCTTCGAGCTCCCCCGCCATGGCAGCATGGTCCAGCGGGATGAGTTTGGCTTCGGCTCGGTACGGGTCGCCGGCTTCGTCAGGGACTTCGGGGTTTCGACGGTCGAGGTCGACGTCCTGCGCGAGGGCTTCACCATCAGTACGGCCGCTACGCAGCTGCAATACGTCGGCAACGACGCGTTCTTTCTGATCGATACCGAGCTTGAGGCTGGGCTCTTCGACTACGAGCTCGACGTGTGGGCGGTTGTTGCCGGCCAACGCCAGCGCATCGCCCACAGGCGCAACCTGACCTGCGGCGAGGTCTTTCTCATCAACGGCCAGTCCAACGCAGTGGCCGCCGACTTCCAATGGGAAGGTCTTGGCAACACCCTGATGAGCCACTGGGTGCGCACCTTTGGTACGACCAACAGCGATCCTTTCAACGTCCAGACCGATCGCCATTGGGACCTAGCCGAGGCCGAGCTGCTGATGTCCCACGCCGGCGTGGGACAGCTTGGCCTGCACCTGGGTACGGACCTGGTCGCTCAACTCCAGGTCCCCGTGACCATCATCAATGGAGCGGAGAACGGCACCAGCATCCTGGCCCATCAGCGCAACGACTTCTTCCCAACGGACCCGAATACCATCTACGGCCGCATGCTCATTCGTTCCCAGCGCGCCCGTGCCGCCTTCCAGGCGCGTTGGCTGATCTGGTACCAGGGCGAGAAGGACAGTGGAGCCGCCGAAAACTACACCGACGACTTCGGCGAACTCTACGCCGACTGGCTCACCGACTACCCGGCTCTGGAACAAATCTACGTTGTTCAAACCCGGGCAGGTTGCGACAACGACCTTGTCGGAGACGGCGTTCGCGAGGCCCTGCGAACACTGCCTAGCCTCTTCCCCTCGGTGAACATCATGTCCTCGACCGCGCTCCCCGGCCACGACGGATGCCACTTCGGGTTCCTCGGCTATGACGTGCTGGCCGAACGCCTCGATCGCCTGATCCAGCGTGATTTCTTCGGGTCCCTCGACACCGACCAGATCACGCCGCCCAACGCGATCGACGCCACATGGAGCGACCTGAACCAGACCGTTCTCAAGATCACCTTCCAGGATCGCAACCAAATCCTCACCGTGGAACCCGGCGCGGAAGTCGACTTCCTCCTCGATGATGGCACCCCGGTGCTCAGCATCATTGCAACGGGCAATATCCTGGAGCTCACACTCGACGGGCCCAGCACTGCCACGGCTGTCAGTTACGTGGGGCATCCCTTCGACGGGCCATTCGTCGTCAACGGCCGTGGAATCGGCGCACTCACCTTCGAAGAGCTCCCGATCACGCAGTAACCCCCTACTGCCAGATCAACTCGTAGAGATCGAGGGAACGGAACGAAGCCTGGTCGACGACCCGTACCGCCGGGTCCTGGAGAATCGCTTTCGCCCGTGGGCTGGGAACCTGATAGACGAGCAGAAAACGTCGGGATCCTGGCTGTGGCCGAGGAATGCCGTGTACAGCCAGCTCGTGGATGAGCACACGCGCACCCCTCTCTAGTCCCTCCACGTAGGCCTCGAACGCGTGGATCTGGTTCCGTAGGAAGGCCTGGATCGGTTCTCCCGGAAAGCCACTCGACCCAAACAGTCCTCCGGTCGTGCGGAACAGGGCCTCGATCTTGCCCTCGTTGCGCACGAAGTTCTTGCTCTCCTGCAGCCGTGGGTCGTAGTAGGAAAGGGCCGTAGGCGAGACGTGGTCAGAGTCCATCTCCAGGGGACCATCCTCTCCGATCCGTTCCCCAACCCAAGCCGCGGCTGAACGCCAGTCCGGGTTGGGCTTGTAGACCGTCCATGCATCTCCACGCTGAAAGTAGGCCGTGAGAATCAACGCTGCCGCGCCGACCCCTAGCGTCCCAACGCAGCGCCCCACCAACGGGCGGCCGAAGCCAGTAGCACCCGCCGCCATCACACACCAAAACAAGGGCAGAGAGGGCAGCGCGCTTCGCTCGATGTAGGTCTGGTCGAGGCCGGTCAGATTGAGCCCGAACAGAAATGCCGGCAGGGCGACCATTGCGAGCAGCAACACTCCCCCATCCGCGCGCCCCAGGCGCCAGACCCCGCGGAGGAACAGGGGCACAGCCACGAACTGCAGCACCATCAAGATCCAGCCGCCAGCCACGGGCGGCCGCTCCAGCGGGCCCAGTGCGCGTCCGGTCAAGAACCACTCGAAGAACAGCTGCCAAGCCTCGAGCAGGTCGAACCCACGGAGATAGCCCTTGGCTGTGGGAACGTCGCTGAAATGCAGCTTTGCCGCCATGAAGAGCGCCAGCAGGCCCAAGGTCGCGGTGCACACCGCCAGGATGCCGCGCCAAGGCCCGCGGCGTTGAACCAGCGCCAAGCCCGCAAAGAGCAGGGCAAAGACCGCCATGTAGTAGTGCAGGAAGACGGCGCCGAGCAGGGCCAGCGAGAAGAAGAGCGGCGCGCGCCGGCGGCCGGTTTCCGTCACCCAGCCGTCCCGTGCCACCAGGGTCGCCAAGACGAGAAACACGCCCATCGAATAGGGCCTCGCCTCCTGGCTGTACCAGATGTGAACCGGGGACAGCGCCATCATCCCGCCCGCCGCGAGCCCAGACCACGACCCGAGCCGCGCACTCACCAGCCGGCCGGCCAGGCAGATGCTGCCCAACCCGGCGAGCAGCGCCGGCAAGCGCAGCATGATCTCCCCATCGCCGAACAAGCGACCCCAGAAGTGGATGAACAGAAAGTACGCCGGCGGATGGATGTCCGAGTACAGGGTCTTCAGCAGCACGATTGGCTGGCCGGTGAAGATCTTCGAGGTATAGAGCTCGTCGATCCAAACACTCTCCGTGTAGCCGGGCAGGCGCAACACGAGAGCAAGAACCAGGACTAGACCCCAGGCCCAAAACGGGCAAGGGGTCCGGGATTTTCGAGCGAGGATTGCGGGATCGGCGAGACGCAAGCGAAGGGTTTCGCCAAGGATAGTAGGCTCCAGGGGCCTTGGCCGTATCCATGGAATTCCCATCCAGACCGCAGCGCCCCCACATCCCCGCGCTGGACGGCCTTCGCGGCCTCGCCGTAGCGTTGGTTCTGTTCCAGCACTTCTTCCACGGGATCGCCAAAGGCACGTCGCTGGCTGACGATGTCGTATTTGGGCTGGCGAGCCGCAGCTGGATGGGCGTGGACCTGTTCTTCGTTCTATCCGGCTTCTTAATCACCGGGATCCTGGTTCAGGACAAAGGCTCGCCTGGCTTCTATCGCAACTTCTACGCGCGCCGGGCTCTACGGATTTTCCCCGCCTACTACGCGCTGCTGGCCATCGTCTATCTGGCCCTGCCGCGCACCGGGATTCCGGAGGCCGTGGGCTATGCCGCTGCTTCGTCCGGAGATCAGGTGTGGCACTGGACCTATCTCTCCAACTTCCGCATCGCCTGGAACGAGCAGTGGTACCTGCACCACGTACCCAACGTGTTCTGGTCCCTGGCGATCGAAGAGCAGTTTTATCTCATCTGGCCCCTGGTCGTCGTGGCCTGCTCCCAGCGCACGCTGGCGCGCTTGTGCGCAGCGCTCTTTGCCCTCGCCCTCGGCCTGCGGTTCTATCTCGCCTGGCGTCCGGACGTGAACTGGATCAGCAGCTTCGTGCTGACCCCCACACGCATGGACGGACTCGTGCTCGGGGCCCTGCTCGCGATCCTCATGCGCCGGTCGAAGGACCCGGCAGCCCTCCGGCACAGGGCCTGGGCGGCGCTCGCCATGAGCTTCGCTCCGCTTGCCGCCCTGACCCTGACCCGGCCCCCGGCCTGGCGCGAGCTGCCCATCCAGAGCCTACGCTTCTCCGCGGTAGCCATCTTCTTTGGCGCCCTGCTCTGGCTCGCTGTCACCGCCAGGCCCGGCAGCCTCCTCCAGCGTGGCTTCGCAAGTCGGCCGCTGGTGGTGCTGGGCAAGTACAGCTACGCGCTCTACCTGTGGCACGGCCCCGTCGACTACCTGACTCGGCAGCTGTTCGATCCCAACCGCTACGACCCGGTCTGGGGCTCGAAGCTTCCGGCCCAGGCGCTCTACGTGGCCATTGCTGCCAGCCTCTCCATGGGTGCCGCGCTCGCTTCATGGCACCTACTCGAGCGCCATGTGTTGCGCTGGAAACGCGCCTTTGCCGGCGAGCCGGCAAAGGCGCGTGAGTCCTGATGCTACGCCCTACCAGAAGCGGCTAAAGCAGAGTGCAAAGCCCGTGAAGTCATCTTCCAGGCCAAAGAAAACCACATCGTCGTAGAAGGAGTCGGTCGCGCCTTCGTTCAGGTCGGAATCAGCCACGCCGAAGTCCTCAGCGATGTCGTCCACCATCCCGAACCATTCTCCGACGTACCAACCCAGCTGGGAGTGGGTGACGTGCTCGCATTCAATCCGGCGCAACAGACCGCTGGCATCCCCGGCATTCACCGGAGAGCCCATTTCCACGCCACCAGGCTCATCAGGTCGTCCTGGAGAGCTGGGTGGGCTAGCGAGGTGGTAGACGGCGCGGAAGCCCAGGGTCTTCGTGGAGGACTTCCATCCCACCAGCGGTTGGGTGCTGGGGCCCTTGGCCAAGGGGCTTCCGGCGCGACGAAGGGCCAGGGAACCAGAGATCTCGAGCATTTTACATACGCGGCATTATACTACGCGCGTGTATATTACATCATCCATCCATTCTGCTCCCAGGCGCAGCGTCGACACACCGATCCTCCCAGCGCTGCAGACAACCGCCTAAGCTGCCGAAGGGCACCATGCATGCCCTCAAACCAGAGCATCGGCCCCGAGGACCCCGGATCCAAGGACGTTCAACTTCTAGCGGATTTCGTTCGCCACATCAGCATGGCGGAGTCCACGGCGGAGGTCTTCAACAGCACCGCCTGTTGGGTTCGCCAACTGGTACCGTCCGAGCGAGCCTCGGTCGCGCTCTGCGATGAAACACCGGGCTCTCTGGTCGTTGTCGCCATGGAGGGCAACCGAGCGATCCCAACGAACACGCGCCTGCCCCTCAGCCGCACAACGGTCGGGCGCTGCCTGCTCTTCGGTCAAATGACCGGAACGGATGAAACTCAGGACAGGGATGAGTCGGACCTGAAGATGCTCTACGAGCACGGCCTGCGGAGCTCGCGCTGCATTCCCCTGCGGACGGGCACCGAGATCGCCGGGGCCCTGTGCGTGGCTCGCTCCGCTTCGAACGGGTACACCCCGGAGGACGAGAACTTGCTCGTCGAGATCGCCTCCATCGCAGCCACGCACCTGGCGATGCACAAGCGAGTTGACGCAGCGCTCCAGGAGGTCTCCTCCCTCGAGGACACCAATCGGCGCTCTGCCGCCCTGGGGCGACTCGGCGCCGAATTGACCTTGATGGACAATGAGGAGCAGATCGCCGAACACATTTCGGCCACGATCTGTGAACTCTTCCATGTCCAGCGGGCGAGCCTAGCCCTGGTCGTCCCCGACCAGATCCATGCCCGAATCGTCGCACTGTCGGGTGAAGCGGCAACACTTGGCAAGGGCAATACCCTGGAGCTAGCGAACTCGTCGATCCACAAGTGCATCCATGAGCGCAGGGTCCAACAGTTCCCCGATTTGGCAGAGAGCAAGTACGCCGAACACGCCGGACTGGTCGCAATGGGCCTGCGCTCTGGCCTCACCGTGCCTCTGATCTGCGGACCGAACGTCATCGGCACGTTGAACATGGCGCGCACCACCAATGGTGAGTTCAGCGCCGCCGACTGTCAGCTCGCCGGACAGCTGGCCACCCTGGTCGCCCATGCTCTGGTAGGCGTCTGGACCCAGTCAGCCATGCGCCAAGCCAAGCGCGAATCTGACAAGCTCGCCCGGGCGAAGGGTCAATTCCTGGCAACGGTGTCCCATGAGCTGCGTACGCCACTCAACGGCGTGATCGGAGTCACCGAACTGCTGCTGAACACGCCGCTCAACGGGGAACAGCAGGAGCTCGTTGCTGCCCTCGACCGGAGTTCTTCGCTGCTGCGCAGGCTCGTCGATGATGTCCTCTCCCTGTCGAAGCTCGAGGCCGGCAAGATCCAGTTCGAGGAAGAGGCTTTCGACCTCGTCCAAGCCCTCGAAGCCTGCCTCCAACTGATCTACAGCAGCGGCTTCCAGCCCTCGGTTGAGCTGGCCGCGGTGATCGACCCGGCGTTGCCCCGTTCCGTCATCGGAGATGAAACCCGCCTGAAGCAGGTGGTTGTCAACCTGCTCTCCAACGCGGCCAAGTTCACCCTCGCAGGAACCATCGAACTCCATGCAACCGCGAAGATTGTCGGTGTGGACATCTTGGAGCTGCAGGTCGCTATCCGAGACTCTGGAACCGGGATCGCTCCCGACCGCCAAGCGCTGATCTTCGAGCCCTTCCACCAGGAGGACAGTTCGATCTCAAGGGTCTACGGAGGCACGGGCCTAGGCCTCGCGATCTGTCGCGAGCTCTGCCAAGCCATGGGCGGGGACATCTCCATGTCCAGTGCCCCTGGCGAGGGCAGCGACTTCACCTTTCAAGTCCGGCTTCGCCAGGGCAGGGAAGAACCAGAGCAACGATCCTTCGCCTCGAAGACCATCGGGATCTACCCATCGAACGATCTCACCCGTCGCTCCCTGGAAGCCTACGTCCGAGGCCTGGGGGCCGATTGCCGCCTGGCGGATCCCGATTCCCCCGCGCCTCTCCATGTCGACGCATGGATCATCGATGAGAAGCTCGGATCCAAAGGCGAAGCGTACCTGGAACAGCTACGGGAACTGGATGAGCTCCCCTTGGTCATTGCCCTGTCCGCCGACCCCAAAGGCGCCAATCGAGAGACTCGATTTGCCACGGCCACGCAACTGCGACGCGGCTTCGGTCAAAGCGAGCTCGCCCAGGCTCTCGATCCCCAGGATCGCACGCCACCCTTCTGCTCGAAGCAATCGATCGTCCGCACGCGCCGGGTACTGCTCGTCGACGACAATCCCGTCAACCGCCTGATCGGTGGCAAGCTCGTCACCCAGCTTGGGCATGAGATAACCCTGGCCGCTTCTGGGAGCGCAGCTCTCGAACTGCTAGACCAGGAAACCTACGACGTGGTCCTGCTCGACCTACAGATGCCCGAGGTCGACGGATTCGATGTACTCGCCGCCCTAGAAAAGCGCAGCGCGCCGCGGCCCAACATCGTCGCCCTCACCGCCGATGCCAGGGACGAAACCCGTGAGCATTGCCTGGCACTCGGCATGGAGGGCTTCCTTGAGAAGCCCATTCACCTCGAACGCCTGCGCGACACTCTGGACTCACTGCCCAGCCGGCGCAACGCCGCCTAGCCCTCGGCCTACTCGCCCTGTTCCAAGGTCCGCCAACCGTTTGGCTCAACCTGGTGCTCGGTCACCTTCCCGCCGGGCCAGCGCACCTGGACCCCCACGCGCGCCGGAACATTCTTGCCTAGGCCAAAGTGCAGCTCTGGGGGACCGCCGCCAAGGTACCCGCTGCCCGCCCGAAGGCTCCGCCTCAGGGGTTTCCGTTCTTCTCCCAGCATGACAGTCACCTCCGCTCCAACCCCAAATGGGTTCTTGCCTCCGCCCTGCAGCCTCAGGCCGAGCCAAGCGCCCAAGCCCAGGTCTGCCGCCCGACCACGGAATAGGCTGGCCGGACCGTTGTTGGCCGTCACGATCAGATCGATGTCCCCGTCGGAATCGTAGTCGCAAGGCACGGCAGCACGCGAAACGTAGGCATCCGTCATGGCTGCCGCCGCCGCTTGGTGGGCCGGCCTGAACCTGCCGCGACCATCGTTGCGAAACAAGTCGTCCCTCTGGCCGACGCAAATGCCGGTGCTTTGGTAATCGGGGCTCGTATAGCCATTGGCCACGTACAGATCGAGATCCCCGTCGAGGTCCAGGTCGAACAGCACAGGGCTCCAGGATGTACGCCCAATGCTCGGCTGACCAAGGCCGGCCGCCACCGTTCCGTCATGGAATCTGGCCCGCCGAGTCTTGCCTGAACGGGCCCGCACCGCGTTGTTCAGGTAGAGGGCATTCGTATCCAGTTCCCAGTTGGTGAGCAGTACGTCCTCATCCCCGTCCCGGTCGACGTCGCCCGCCTCGAGCCCCATGCCCCCGCGCGGGTCATCCAGCCCGACGGCAAACGTGATGTCGGTGAATGTCCCTCCGTCGTTTCGATAGAGCACGTTGAAGCTGACGTCGTTGGCCACGTAGAGATCTTGATCTCCATCGCGATCGAAATCCCACCAGAGCGCCTGCATGGAAAGGCCCTCGGGGTTGCTGACACCGAGTTCTTCCGCGACCTCGACGAACCGCACACCATCGGGTCCGGATTCATTGCGGTACAAGGCGTTGCGCTCGCCGGGAAACGCGAACGGCAGCATCTCGATGGGATCGTCCCGTTGGTAGCGATCCAGCTCCGCTGCCGGCGGCATCTTCGCCGGGTCGTAGTCCAGGTAGGCGGTGACATAGAGATCGAGATCCCCATCGCCGTCGTAGTCCGCCGCCGCGGCCGAAGCGCTCCAGAGAGCAAGCTCAAGTCCCGCTTCCTCGGAGGCGTCTTCGAAGCGCCCCGCGCCGTCGTTCAGATAGAGCAGGTCCTTGCCGTAGTTGGCCACGAACAGGTCGAGGTCCCCGTCGCCCTCGGCGTCAAAGAAGAGCGCCCCCATCCCTGCAGCCGAATCGCCCACACCAGCCTCCCCGGTGCCATCGACGAATCCGCCGTTCCCATCGCCGAGCAACAGGCGATTGCGCAGCACCGGTCCGCTCTCCCGGCCACTGCCCTGGACCAAGTAGAGGTCCATCGCCCCATCGCCGTTGACATCGCCCCAGGCTGCGCCGGGGCCCATCGTCGGCCGAATGTCCATCTGTAGATCAGGACCTTCCTGGTGCAGAAAGACCCGGTCCAGAGCAGCGGGCTCCAGGAGCTGGAGTTCGCGGTCTTTAGTCGCGGAGGCGTCGACCGCCGGAGCGCCCGGCTCAATCATGAGGCCGTAGTCGACAACCAGCGACCAGGTCTCGCCCGCAGCCGTTTCCTCCGGCGCGGCAACCATGAAGGCCAGCACCGTCCCCGCCGCCGCTTCGATGGCTCCACTTTCGCCAAGGAGTCCCTCCGCGTCCTGCTGGACCCACTTTCCCTCGCTTCCCACCTCGAGGGATCCGTACTCGCTGAGCCGGGCGCCGTGGATGACACGCACTTCCTGGATCAACTCGAGCAGCGCCTCGGATGGTGCGCTCTTCGTGTAGCCCACCTGATCGACCGACCCCATCGATCCCAGGTCCAATGCAGCTTCGATCCCGCCGACCCTGGCGCGCCCAGCCGCGACCGGTATCGCGTACTGGCCAAGGGCCCCATCCGGCGGCGTCAGCACAGCGTCCGGACCCAGTACAGACCCAAACCCATCCTGACGGAACAGAAGCTCTGGATCACATCCCGCGACAGCCGTGGGGACCATGGCTTCGCCGACCACCCACCACCCGGTGCCCGTACCAAGCACCCGCTCGTCGCTGCGATGCCGCACCCAGGCCAGCGTCCGGAACCTAAGCGAGATGTCGCGACTCGGACGCAGCCAAATCACAACCCTGCCCTCCTCGAGCACCGCGCGCGTGACCCGCTCCGAGCGGGTCACGAGCGGAAGCACCATGCAGGCCTCACCCTCTTTTAGGCTCGCCGCCCCCAGGGGCTCATAGCTCCCGCTCATCCACCGATCGCCGCGCTCCGGCTCGATGGCGGGGGACTGGACCGACAGAGCGGGTAGGACAGAGAGTCCAGGCAGGGCGAGCAGCGACAGGAGTCCGTACATGGGCGCAGGATACGGACCTCCTAGTCCCATGTGAGGGGGCAGGGCCCAGTAGAATCGCGCGGCCGGTCGGGAGTAGCGGGAACCAACGCTGGATCGACCGCCCGGCCCGCCGCCACCCATGGGGAATTCGATCACACGCCGCCGACTCTTCGTCGGCTTCCTCCTCGCAGGCGCCGCCTGCGCCCCCGCCCCCCCTGGGGAACCGGGGGAGCTGCTCGTGCACGCCGCCGCCAGCCTCAGGGATGTCGCCGTCGCCGCGGGCGAGCGATTCGAGCAATCGACTGGCACACAGGTGGTGTTCAATTTCGCGGGATCCAACGTGCTCGCCCAGCAGATCGCGGCCACGGGCATGGGTGACCTGCTGCTCTCCGCAGACATGTCCTGGCTCGACGACCTGGAAGCCAGGGGCTGTGTTGTTTCCTCGACCCGCCGGCCCTTGCTGCGCGGCAGTCTGGTCGTCATCGGCCATGTGGATTCCCCCTGGCGCGTGTCCGAACCCTGCCAACTCATCGCCCTTCCCTTCGATCACCTCGCCATCGCCCATCCGAGCGCTGTCCCCGCTGGCCGCTACGCGAAGGCCTGGGCCCAGGACATCGATTGCGACGGCACCAGCCTCTGGGACGCAGTCAAGCCCCGCGTCACCCCAGCCAAGGACGTACGCGCAGCCCTTGCTCTGGTCGCCGCGGACCCACGGATCGTTGGCATCGTCTATGCCTCCGATGCCTTGTCGAGTGAGCACGTTCGAGTCCTGCTAGCGCCCCCCTCCGCCGACCAGCCCAAGGTCGTCTACGGCGCAGCTGTCCTCGCCGGCGCCAAGGAACCCGATGCGGCCGCCGCGTTCCTCGCCTTCCTGCGTGCTCCCCAGCAGGCCGCCCTCTTCCAGGCCAGCGGCATGGAGGTTCTGCCGTGACGGCCGACATCTGGCCGGTCATCGAACTGTCCCTGCGCGTTGCCGCCGTCGCCACGGCCGTGACCTTTGTGCCCGCCACCCTGATGGGCTATGCACTCGCCCGACACTCCTTCCCCGGCAAGCGCCTGGCGTCGGCATTGACCACCCTCCCGATGGTGTTGCCTCCCACTGCGGCGGGCTTCCTGCTGCTGCGCCTGCTCTCCGTCCAGGGTCCCCTCGGCCGGGACACCCTGGGCTTTGATCTAGGAGTGCTCCTCACCTGGAAAGCTGCTGTCCTCGCGTCCGCGCTCATGTCGGCGCCCCTGATCGTGCGCACCGCACGCGTCACCTTTGAGGGCATCGACCCCCGGCTCGAGATGATCTCACGCACCCTCGGCCATGGACGCTTGCGCACCTTCCTCGGGGTCAGCCTGCCCCTCGCTCGCCGCGGCCTCTTGAGTGCTGCGATCCTGGGATTCACCCGCGCTCTCGGCGAATTTGGAGCCACCGTCACCCTCGCAGGCAACATCCCCGGCCGCACGCAAACGCTGTCGTCCGCTATTTTCGAAGCCCAGCAGGTCGGGGATACGGGGCGCGCCGATGCGCTGATGTGGGTCGCTCTGGGCATCGGCTTCACATCGATTCTCGTGGCGGAGTGGATCGCTTGCCCCTCCCCATCACGGCCCCTAAACAGTCCGCGGCCATGACAGCCCGCCCTCTGCTGCAGGTCGACGTCCGCCTGCCCCTCGATCGCTTCGAGCTACTCGCTCAATTTCGGTCCGACGCCAAGGTGACCGGTCTCTTCGGCCCGTCCGGTTCAGGCAAGTCAAGCCTGCTTGAAGCGATGGCCGGGCTCCGGCCGCAAGCCGAGGGTGTGGTGCGACTCGGAGAACGCACCTGGCTCGACAGCCCGGCCAGCACAGCGCTGCGCCCCGAGGAACGCGGCGTGGGCTACGTGCCCCAAGACGGTCTGCTGCTCCCCGACCGCAGCGTGCGCGCGAACCTGCGCACGGGCCGTGCACGCTCCCTCCGTTCGGGTCTCGACTTCGACGGGCTCTTCCGGCGCGTGACGAGCCTGCTCGAAATCGAACCACTGCTAGACCAGCACGCAACGGCCCTTTCCGGTGGAGAACGCCAGCGGGTTGCTCTAGGCCGAGCCCTATGCTCCGGCCCTGATCTGCTGATCCTCGACGAGCCCCTCGCTGCACTGGACCTGGCCCTTCGCCGGCGGCTGCTGGTGTTCCTTCGCCGGATTCAGGCCGAGCTCGACGTTCCCTGGCTCTTCGTATCCCACGACCCCTTCGAAATGCAGGCGCTGTGCGATGAAGTCGTGGTGCTGCATGTCGGCAAGGTGGTTGCCCAGGGTCCTCCGCACACCGTGCTGCGCGACCCCGCGGTCTTCGGGCTGGTGGAGGGCAGCCCCTACGAAACCGTGCTCCCCGCCACCCTTGTCGCAGCCGAGCGGGGCTCGTGTCGCGTACGCCTAGACGGCGGACTCGAGATCGTGACAGGCAGCGCCGGGGACCACAGCCGCCAGGGCGAGCCCCTGCTCATCGGCCTCCCGGCCAACGAAGTCATCCTCGCCACCCAGCCCCCCGTGGGTCTGTCCGCACGCAACGTCCTGCCCGCAAGCATCGTCGAACTCCAGCCCTCCGGCGGCTCCGTCCTGGTCCTGCTGCGCCTGAACAGCACGGATCACGAGCTGGCGGCCGAAGTCACGCAGGGCACGGTGCAGTCGATGAACCTAGGCCCTGGAACCCAGCTCCACGCGGTCTTCAAGGCCACGTCCTGCCGTGCGTTCAGCGAAAAAAATTCGCAAGCCTCGCCCTCGTAGCCCCGAGGGCCCAGCCTCCGAGTTTTCCTGGATCCGGCCAATCCCCCGGGTGCCCCGCGCGTCTGTAGCTCCGACCGATCAGGACCGATACGAGACTCCCATGCAAGCGACCCGCCGCCATCTGCTCACCGGCTCCTTCGCCGCCGCCGGCCTCGCCAGCGGCTGGGTCTCCCGGGCCTTTGCCGCCGGACGCCAGGATCCGGCAAGGACCGACCTCAAGGTGGCTCTAGCCATCGCCAAGCGGCGCGGCAAGGCACTGCTGATTCTTGTGATCCCGGAAGGGTCGAGCGATCGGCATCGCTGGGGATCGGTTTGGGGCTCGGTGCTCAACCATGGCAGCAAACAGGTGCGGTCGACCCTCGCGCTCTGCGACCTCGTCTGCGCCAGCATGACGTCAATCCGCCGCGCCTTTGGCGAGGACCTGGAGCGGACCGAGTCGCCACTGCCTACGGGCGTGCCCATCGCCCTGCTACTCGAGACGGACATCCTGAGCTCCCGGGCCATTGCCGTTCCGGCCGAGGTTCAGGATCCCGCCCACGACCCCTACGGACAGTCCGCTCTGGCCAAGAGCCGCATGGATGCGCTGGGCACAGCGCTGCTTGGAGCGGTCCTGCCCGAGGAGATTTCCCTGCGAACCCGGGCAGCTCAGGAGAAAGCCGCCCGCTTGGTGGACATCGGCTCCCTGGCTGATGCCGATCAAGCACGCCTCACCCCCGCGGCGGCCCTCTATACGGCCGCGACACTTGGAGAACAGGAACTCCTCGCCGCCCAAGCCCGAGTGGCGCAGGCCTTCCAGAAACGCATGGAGGATCACATTCCCGGTGCCGAGTGGGGTCGGTCCACCGGTTGCGGCACCCATATCGAAGGAAGGGAGCACAAGGTCATGGTGGCCTGCGGCATGGGCCATACCCCGCTCCTATCCCAGCGCTTTCTCTCGTTCTACGGCGGCTAGCGGCGCAACTCGGCTGAACGACGAGACCGACTTCTTTGCCGATTCCCCGGCGCGCGATACCTTCCGAGCCAATCCCGTCCAATTCTGTGGCTTGCTCATCGACCCGGTGGCCAAGCAGCGCTTCCGAACCGGCGACGATTCCCCCAGCTACACGCTCGAAAAGGTGATGTATCTTTTCGAGAGCGTCGACACCTACGGAGCCTTCGTTTCGATGCCGAACGAGCACACGCTGCCCGGCTACAAGATGAGCGCAGGCGGTGTCCGGCCCAAGCAATCGACCAACCTTGGAGAATGGGGCATTCTGGACAACGACGCCCCAGGCCCATGCTTGAGAGAGAGGGGCCGCAACGGGACCCGGTTCGAGCGAGAGATCCGGGTGCAGGGTACCTTTGAAGGCTGGCACATCTGTGCCGCAACCTTCCCCAAGGCCCACCAACGCCCCTATGCTGCGCGCTACGCTCCCCTTGCTCCTCGGAGCCTTTCCCGCCCTCGTCCAAGCCCAGACCGCGGATGAGCTGACCATCCGCCGCGCCCCGGACCGCGACCAGATCGTGCTCGCCGACGGCTCGCTTGTGCACAGTACGAGCAACCCGGTCTCCAACCTGCGCAGGGTCAACGCAGGGGACGCCCAGGTCTTCGTTGCGGTGTGGACCGAAGGCAGTGGAAGCACTGCGCGCGAGATGTACAGCATCCGCACCAGCGCAGGCGGCCCCTTCAGCCGTGCGCGCCGGACCGTGCCCACCATCGCGCTCAAGCGAGGCACCTTCGACCCCCTTCGCGACGCCCAGCCGGCTCCGATCGACGGCCTGACCGCCTCCGGTCAGATGTACATCGTCCAGTTCGCGACCCAGGGCATCGAGGCCTATCGCCGAGCCATCGCAGCCGCTGGTGCAGAGATCCATCATTACCTGCCCAACCAGGCCCACATCGTACGGATGGACGAGGCCACGGCAGCCCGGGTGCAACAGCTGCCGATGGTTCGCTGGGTTGGCGCGTATCAGGCCAGCTTCCGCGTCGAGAGCGAAGTGCTCGATGCGCTGGTCGGCGGCGAGCTCGAGCCCCAGCGCTACTACGTGCAGGCTCTCGAGCGGGGCCCTGCCATGAAGGGCGTGATCGCGTCGCGCCTGCGGGCACTTGGCGCCCCCATCCACGCAGAGATCCCCGACGGCTTCCGCCTCGAGGCTACGCTCACCCCTGCGCAGCTCGTGCAGGCCGCAGCGTGGGACGAGGTCTTTTGGATCGATCGCTGGACCGAAGCCGAGGTCGACATGAACAAGGTGCGCACCGAGGGTGGCGCCAACATTATCGAGATGGCCGCTGGCTTCACCGGCAACGGCGTGCGCGGCGAGGTCATGGACGGCAACGTGCAGGTCAGCCACCCCGACCTTCAGTCCAACCCCATCATCCTCCACGGCAACAACGCGGGTTCGGCGACCCATGGCACGCCCTGCACGGGGATCGTCTTTGGCGACGGCGCTGGCAACCCGACCCGGCGCGGTCTGTTGCCCGACGGACAGCCGATCTTCGGTGACTTCGGGCAGGTGAGCAACCGCTATACCCACACCGCCCAGCTCCTGCAGGCACCCTACTTCGCGGTCTTCCAGAGCAACTCCTGGGGCGGCGGCTTGACCACCAGCTACAACTCCACGTCCATGCAGCTGGACGACATCCTGTTCGATCACGACATCGTGCTCCTGCAGAGTCAGAGCAACACGGGCAACACCCTGTCCCGCCCCCAGGCCTGGGCCAAGAACATCGTGTCCGTAGGCGGCATCCGCCACTTCGACACAACCAACAACGCCGACGACGCCTGGAGTGGCGCCGGCAGCATTGGGCCCGCTTCTGACGGACGCATCAAGCCGGACCTGTCCCACTGGTTCGACAGCATCCTCACCACCCAAGACGGCAACGGCCAGACCAACTTCGGCGGCACCAGCGCAGCGACGCCCATCACCGCCGGCCTATTCGGCTTGATGTATGAGATGTGGCACTCGGGCATCTTTGGCAACACGCCGGCCGCCACGGTCTTCGAAAGCCGCCCCAAGGCAAGCCTGGCTCGCGCGCTGATGATCAACTCCGCCAAGCGCTACGCCTTCAGCGGAGCCAACGCTGACCTGACGCGCACGCACCAGGGCTGGGGCAAAGCCAACGTTGGGCGCCTCTATGAGGCCCGCGACGAGCTGTTCTTTGTGAATGAAGAGGTTGTGCTCACCGAGCTGGAGTCGATCGGCTACCCCGTGGCCGTCGACACGGGCACGCCTGAGCTGGCGGTCACGATGGTCTACCTCGACCTTCCCGGAACCACCTCCGGCAGCCAACACCGAATCAACGACCTAAGCCTGCGCGTCACCGATCCCGCTGGAACCGTTTACTGGGGCAACAATGGTCTGCGTGTCGGCAACGTCAGTACCCCAGGCGGCGTTTCCAACACCCTCGACCCCGTCGAGAACGTGTTCATTGAAAACCCCACGGCCGGCACCTGGCTGGTGGAGGTGTTCGCCGACGAGATCAACGCCGACAGCCACATCGAGACCAGCGCCGTCGACGCGGACTTCTCGCTTGTCGTGCGCGGCACATCGGGCTTGAACGGGGAGCCGTGCATCGCCCCCGTCGTGATCTGTGACGGTGAACCCAACAGCGCCAGCATCGCAGGTGCGGGCGTTCAGGTGAGCGGATCGACGTCCATCGCCGACAACGACCTGGCCTTCAACGTCTTTGGGCTGCCGGCCAACAGCTTTGGTCTCTGGTACTACGGTGGATCAACCATCAATCTGCCCGCCGGCAACGGAACCCGTTGCGTTGACGGCACGCTGTATCGCTTGGCGCCGGTGCAGGCAGACGGCCTGGGCCTTGCGTTCTATGCCCTGGACAACACCGCTCCGCCCGAACCGGGAGCTCTGCTAACCGCGGGTTCGACCTGGTACTTCCAGTTCTGGTACCGCGATGCCGCCGCCGGCGGCGCGGGCTACAACTTCTCGGACGGACTGCAGATTCAGTTCTGCGAGTAGGGCCAGCCCCTAGTGGTCTTCTCCATGCACCGGGGGCCCACATCCAGTTGCGCTGGATGTGGGCCCCCGGTCGTTTTGCGCGGCCTAAAGGACGGTCAGACGCTCAAGCCATGCCGAGGCGAATCCGAGGACGAGCGCGAAGCCGCACATGTCGGTGACCGTCGTCAGGATAGGCCCTGAAGCCAACGCCGGGTCCAGGTCTAGCTTCTTGAGCACCAGGGGAATCGTGCCCCCTAGCCCGACAGCGATCAGAGTATTCAGCGCCAGCGCGGCCGCGACTACGAGCCCTAGGTAGGCGTTGGATTTCCAGGCCAGTGCCGCCCCGCCGACGAGCAACCCGAGGACAAGCCCGTTGATCAGCCCAACGCTCAGCTCCTTTCCAAGCACGCGCATCACATCTCCGGGCCGGACCACGCCTAGCGTTAGTTCGCGCATGCTGACCGCAACAGCCTGATTGCCGGAACAGCCGCTCATGTCGGAGATGATCGGCAAGAAGACGGCCAGCGCGATCACCGCCTCCAGTGTGCCCTGGTGGGACGCGATCACGCTCGCAGCCAGCACGTTGAGCAAGACGTTGACCGAAAGCCAGGCTAGGCGCCGCCGGGACCGCAGCAGCAGGGGCATGGACCGCAGCTCCTCGCCGCCAACGATGCCCTGGGTTGCGCGATAGGTCTCATCCGCCTCTTCGGCCAGCGCATGCTCGAGTCGCCCCCGGCGGACGACGCCGATCAGGTGCTCGTCGTCGTCGACCACGGGCAAACCAACGAAGGGCGAGTCGCGAAACAGAGCCGCCAGATCGTCGATCGATGTCGTGCCTAGGACCCGCTTGACGGATGGAGTCATCAGCTTGTACAGCGGCCGAAGCCGGGGCGAAAGCAGCAGGCTGCGCAAGGGCAGCACCCCTTGCAAACGTCCCATTTCGTCGGTGACGTAGGCGTACTGGATGTCGTAGTTGGCGTATTGTTCGGCGTTGTCCCCCAGGTCCTCCAGCACCTCCGCCACCGTGGCGCTGCGGGGATAGCTCAGGAACTCGGTGACCATCACACCGCCAGCTTCATCGTCCTCGTAGGACGCCAGAAACCGGACCTCCGCCGCCTCCGCCACGTCGAATTCGTCCAGGATCGCCTCGGCTTCCTCCTGGGGTAGCTCCCCGATCAGGTCCGCCTGCTCGTCGCTGGGCAACACCTCTAGAATCCGCGCCGCCACCCCCGGATCCAGCGCTTCGATCGCCCCCACCGCCTGGGGCTCGGGGATCGTCTCGATGACCTCGGCCGCCGCCGCCGGCGCCAGCATTCCCAGCAGCTCCTCGCGCTGCCCATCGGACAGCCGGGCCAACAGACGCACGGCATCCACACCTTGATGGCCCGAAAGCCACTCGCTGCAGCCCTCGACATCCCTCCGACCGATCAGTTCGGCCAGGTTCTCCTCGACCACGATCTCCTTGGGTTCCTGCGCCATCGCGGTAGTGTCGTGGGCCCGCCTCCACAAAGCCACCGCTCCATCCGTTCAGCGCACGCTGGCGCTCCCCGGTCCCCCACACGACACTCTCTCCCCCCATGGCAAGCGAAGAACCGACCCAGTCTCTCTACGCCGCAATCGGCGGCGAGCCTCCCATCCGTGAGCTGGTCCAGCGCTTCTACGCCATCATGGACAGCGACCCCCTCGCCGCGGGCATCCGCGCCATGCACCCCCCGGACCTGGCCTCTTCGATCGAGAAACTCTCCCTCTTCCTGATCGGCTGGTCCGGCGGGCCCCAGACCTACATCGAAACCTACGGCCACCCCCGCCTCCGCGCCAGGCACTTGCCCTTCCCCATCGGTACCCCTGAGGCCGAGCAGTGGATGCACTGCATGGCCCAGGCCCTCGAGGACACGGTCCCTGACGCGCCCCTAGCCGACCAGCTGAACGCCACCTTCACCGGTATCGCCGCCCATATGCGAAACCAGGGTTAGCGCTGAGCCTCGTGTGACTCGTCGGCGGCAACATCCCAACGCTGGTGCCAAATCTCGTATTCCGCGTCCCGTTCGAAGGTGCGGAACAAGGTCGATCCGTCGGCCAGCTCTAGAGCTGCCACCCACCGGTCTGGAGAGTCCACTGCAAAGGAGCCGAGCCAGGAGCCCTCCGGGCTCCGGAGTGGTTCCACGCTGAACGAAGAAACACGCTTCGCAGCCCATCGACCTAGGTCTTCCGGCTCGACCTCCTCCGCGCTCATCGGATACAGATTCACGGACCGAAGCTCTGGGCTTGGCTCAGGCATGCGGATCTCGAACGTGACTGGAATCGGCCCGTCTGGATCCATTCGAAGATGCGAAGAAACTCCGGGGAGCATGGTCACGAAACGAGCAAAAACGAGCTTCCCCTCCACCGTGTTCACGATCACCACGTACGTGCCTGGAAACAAAGTCCAATGGGCAGCGGGAGCACCCCGCCCATCAGCTAGGGAATAGAGGCCCTGGCGCCCCATGCCGTCGTGGGATAGCTGGCGAATCCGAAAGTACCTGTCCTCAGCATCCGGAACATTCCATTCGATCTCTAGGCGTCCCAGCTCTGGAATCGCAATGTGGCCAAGCTCGGTGTCTTCGCCATCGAGCTCGAGCTGGGCGAGCTTCCACCGGCCGTGCTGACTCGCCACGACCAGCAGATCGTAGGTGGCCGGAGGAAGACCAGCAAAGTAGAAGGAGCCGTCCCGAAACGCTTTCGGATACACGTTGGTTCGGGCTTCTAGATGGCTCAGCTGGACGAGAGAGCCCGCGGGCCCTTCCAGCCAGCTCAAGTCGATCGAACCCCGTAGGTTCCCCGAACTCTGGAAGTGTCGCGCGCACTCGATCGTGATCCCGTCGGCGCTGGGTGGGTCCAGAACTTGAACATGCAGGGGAACCTGATCGGTCGACGCGCGAACTACGGCCTGGACAGGTAGGTCCGGCCAGGAGTCGATTCGGATGCTGCCATCGTCATCGGTGATGTTGACGAATCGCGTCCATTCTCCCCGGGGAGTCATCAGGTCGATCCGATATCCAGAAATCGGCTTTTGGTGCAAGTCCACCAGGCGGATCCGGACCGGATTGACGGGTGCGAGGCTCAGGCTCGCCTCGATGAGCCCCCCCTCTTCTAGCTCCCAATTCTCGACGACCTGCAAGTTCCCGCTGACGGCGGTGGCCTGCACTTTCCCTGGAGGCAGATGATCGGCTTCGAAGCGTCCATCGGGACCGGGCACCACCTCGATCATCCCCAGGAAGGGGCGATTGGTCCAGCGAAGCTCGACAGGCGTGCCGGCAACTGGAGTGCCGTTCGGATCGAGCAGCTGGCCCGTCACCGAAGCTCCTCGGGTCAAGTGGAGTTCACATCCCAAGTGGGTTCGTTGCCGGGCATCCACCGCGATCCAAGAGTGTGCATGACCCGGCGCGGACCCAACCAGAGTGTGGACACCTTGGCTAGCCTGCAGACGAAACCGCCCATCCTCATCGCTCTGGACCTGCAGGTCACGCTGCACGGTGCCGAAGCCAGGTTGCCACTTGCGAGTACCGTTCCGGCGCACCTGGCGAACGATCGCGCCGGGAAGCGGGGCTCCCTCCTTATCCCTGACAACGCCTTCGATGGCTGTTCCCGGCCCTAGAAGACGCAGGTTCAGGTCTCTGCCATCGAGTTTCTCGGGAACGACGTAGTAGATCTGGCTGTCTGCAAAACCAGCTGCGGAGGCTCGGACGAAGTAGCCCGTGGCATGGCCCTCCGCTAGCCGGACTGGCTGGCGGGTCCAATGCGCGATATCGGGCTGGAAGGCTCCAGTTTCGTCCGCCCTACCCGCAGGCACCATCGAGTCCATGGGGCCTTGAAAGAGCAGAGCACCGGGCATGGGTGCTCCAAGATCATCGACGACCCGTAGGCTCCACTCGGCGGAAACAGGAGGCGAGGCAGCCGAGACCTCGGTAGCTGAGCGCTGCTCCGGCGAATCCGAGGTTGACCCGTCTACGCGGGGGCCGAGCCTAGCAACCTCCAGCTCCAAGGGCGCTTCTTGTGCCGAGCCGTCTCCGGCTACTCGCTGAACAGTTGCGATCACCGGCTGCGTCTCCGCGAAACCTGGAGAACTCGGCGTCCAGACCATCCGCAGCGCAACTCCGATCACGGTCACGCACGCGATCAACAGCGCGGCGACGGGAAGGCCGGCCCCCGGGGCAACCAGGAATCGAGAGCGCCAGCCGGCGCCACGTAGGCCTGCCGCGGCCAATTCTCGCGGGCTCCAGCGGAAGAGATCCATCAAGCCCAATGCAAGGGCGCGCTGACCCCCGACCCTTCGATCGAGTTCTCTTCTGAGACGTTGCAAGCCTCTCTGCAGATGGGTCCGAACGGTGGGCAAGGGGCAAGCGAGGCGCCCAGCGATCACCGCGGCTGTCTCGCCATTGAGGTAGTACCTACGCAGGGTCTCCGCGTAGGGCTCGTCCAGGGCCGTGATAGCGTCGGTCAGTTGCCGGCGCATGGTCTCCCGCTCGATGGGAGCGGCGGGATCGAGGTTCACAGCCTCGGACCGGCTGGCTCGACGTTCCCGATACTGCCTCCGCGCGCGATCCCTCCGCATGGATTGACTTACGTTCCATGCGATTCCGCGAAGCCATGCACGGCGCGCCTTAGGTCGCGCCGGCGCGCTGCGCTGACTGACCAGCCAAACCTCTTGAACGACATCCTCGGCTAGCCAGTCATCGGCCAAGAGGTCGCGAGCCAAGGAACGCAGCTCATCCGCGTACCGGTCAAAATCGAAGGGGGATTCTCTTGTCATCGAATCATGGGGGGGCACCGTCGAGACCAAGGCGACGCAGCGGCCTCCTAAATAGCATGGCAGGTATTTCGGGTTTCAGGGGCAAACTCCCAGCCTTCGATCGCGTCGCTCCAAGATTGGTAATCCTCGAATTCTTGAGTTCATCCACCTGGGCAGCGACCAGTAGAGCGCCCAGCCGAGACACACCAGATCCACTGTTTGGATCGCGGGGAATTGGGCGGATTGCTGCATTCCCTGCTTCGATTGGGAGCCACCTGAAGGAAAGGCCGTCATCGGTCTTCTGTGCTGGCGCCCGCGGCCTCCGAAAGCTCCGTGCCCAGCTCGTTGCCCCTTCCCTTCGAATGAGATCTTCCATGAAAACAGAGCTTCACAAACCCATCCATCCCCGCTTCAGCAAGTGCCTCGCCCTTCTACTATCCGCCGGCGCCACCCTCGTGGGGTCAGCGCATGGTCAAGGCGACACCTCACTTTGGGACGCCTTTGATGAGCCGTGTTCACTCACGCAGCTCGACCTCGTCGACTCGAGCTGGGTCCTGAGCCCCGTCATTACAAATGGCTCTCTCGTGTCGATCTTTGGGCAGATGGAAACAGCCTATTCCGCCACTTCGGTTTCCCTGGTCTTCTCTCTACCCAACTCGCAGGGCGACTGGTTGCTGCTCGGCTGGGCAGAGGACAACCCGGTCGGGGCGGCCAACTTCGTGCGCTCCGTCTACGGAGACAAGAGCCTCCTCCCCCACATTCCCACCATTCAAACGGACAGCTCGCTCCCCGCGCTGGAGAGTCCCGAGTTCATGCCACACGGGCTACTCATCAGTGATCCTTATGCAGCCACCATCGCAGCGAACCCGAACCCCAACCTCCTCTCGCACCTGATCGACATGGGTGCAGCAGGCGCTCCGTACTTGTCGCGAGCCCTCCTGGACAAGCCGACGAATCCCAATGCCAACTCCGGCATGAACCTACTCAACGAGATCATGGGCTATGGGACCCTTGGGATGTCGGAGTCCATGGCCGTCCCCATGTCCCCTTCGGTCGATCAGTCTTTCCAGTTTGCCTTCACAGACCAGTCGTTAGTCGTCGCTACCCTGCAGGGTGCCGTTCCGATCTGCTGGAGAAACTTCGGCCCCTGGAATCCTTGGACCTGCACGGGTGGACCCATCCCCATGACTACGGTCGGTGGATTCAAGTGCCGTTTCACCGGTTGCACCAGGACCAGGCTAGTGATCACCACCTATCCCTTTGGTATTCAAACCGAAGAGGATGAGACCCAAGGCCCACAGAACGTTGACATCGTCGTGGCTCCGCCCGGCGGCTGCGCCGGCGTAACCCCGAACGACTAGGTTTGTACGGAGCCTGGGCAGTTTTTACCGCCTTGGGTAGGAGGGGGCATCGCGCTATGCGCGATGCCCCCTCCTACCCAAGGCGGTAAAAACTGCCCAGGCTCCGTACAAACCGAACTAACCCAGCAGCTCCGCCGCGAAGCGCGACACCAGCTTGCCGTCAACCGTGCCCTTGTTAGCGGCCATCACCGCCTTCATCACCTTACCCAGGTCGGCCTTGCTGCTCGCGCCGGTTTCGGCGATGGCTCCTTCGACCGCGGCCCTGGTGGCGGCTTCGTCCAGCTGCTTGGGGAGGTACTCCTCAAGCACGCCGATTTCTGCTAGCTCCTTGTCCGCCAGCTCCTGACGGCCGGCCTCGGTGTACTGGGTCGCCGAGTCTTTGCGGGTCTTGACCGCATAGGCCACGACGGCTTCAACCTCGGTAGCGGACAGCTCGGCGCTGTCACGTCCGGGCTCGACGGCCTTGTTCTTGAAGCCCGCGATCACCATGCGCAGCGTGTCGCGGCGCAGGTTGTCCCCGGACTTCATGGCGGCCTTCATGTCGCCTTCGATGCGCTCGCGCAGGCTCATTCCTCTTCCTCCGACGCTGCTGCGTCCTCGGCGGTTTCGGGACCGGCCGTTTCGGCCGGCGGCTCAACGGGTTCGTCCGGCTCGCCGAAGCGCTCCAGGTCCTCGCCCTTCACCATCGCGACGGCTACCAGCTTGTCTTCCTTCTTGAGGTTCACCAGCTTGACGCCCTGGGTGTTGCGACTCATCGATGAAATGTCGGACACATGCCCGCGAACGATCATGCCGCCTTCGGAGATGTACATGACATCATCCCCCTCACGACACAGGCGCACGTCGATCACCGGACCGTTGCGCTCGGTGGTGCGGATGTTGATCACGCCCTGGTTGCCGCGGCCCTTGATGGGATAGTCGTCGATCGGTGTGCGCTTGCCGTGCCCGTTCTCGCAGGCGGTCAGCAGGAACGCGTCCTGTTCGGCGACCACGAGTCCGACCACAAGGTCGTCCTCCTTCAGGCGCAGACCGCGAACACCGCGGGATGTCCGGCCCATGGAGCGCACCGCTGCTTCGTCGAAGCGCGCCGCCCGGCCCTGAACCGAGGCCATCACGATGCTGTCGCCGGGCTTGGCGAGTCGCACGGACACGACCTCGTCTTCCTCGTCGAGCAAGATCGCTCGGATCCCGTTCGTCCGCGGCCGACTGTAGGCCTCGAGCGGCGTCTTCTTGACGACGCCCTGACGCGTCGCGAACACGACGAAGCGCTCGTTGTCGAATTCGGGTACTCGCAAGATGGTCTGCACCTCTTCACCCTCGCGCATCTCGAGCACGTTGGCGATGGCCCGTCCCTTGCTGTTGCGGCCCGCCTCGGGCAGGTCGTAGGTCTTCTTCCAGAACACCTGACCCTTGTTCGTGAAGAACAGCAGGTAGTCGTGGGTCGAAGCCACGAACATGCTGCGCAGCACGTCGCCTTCCTTGGCGTCCGAACCGCGCACCCCGCGGCCACCCCGGTTCTGGGCCCGGTAGGTGTCCACCGACGTCCGTTTGACGTAGCCGTCGCGGGACTGGGTGACGACCATCAGATCCTCGGTGATCAGGTCCCCGATATCGACGTTGCTATCGACCTCTTCGTTGGAGATCTCCGTACGGCGCTCGTCGCCGTAGCGCTCGACGACGTCGGCCAGGTCCTCCAGGATGATGGCGGTGACCCGCTCTTCCTTCGCGAGGATGTCCATCAAGTCGGCGATGGTCGCCACCAGGGCGGCGTGCTCGGCCTCGAGCTTCTCGCGCTCCAGGCCCGTCAGGCTGCCGAGGCGCATGTCGACGATTGCCTGGGCCTGGCGGTCGGACAGCTTGAACGCCGCCGATAGGTCAGCCTTCGCCTTGTCACGGTCCGAGGCCGCGCGGATGATCCGGATGATCTCGTCGATGTTGTCGAGCGCGATCAGCAGGCCGTCGAGCACGTGCTTGCGTTCTTCTGCTTTTCGCAGCAAGTAACGCGTCCGCGCGCGGATCACCTCGCGGCGATGTCCGATCCAGGCCTCCAGCAGCTGGCGTAGAGTGAGCGTTCGCGGCTGACGCCCGGCGATCGCCAGGTTGATGATGCTGAAGGTCGTCTGCAGCGGCGTGAACTTGAAGAGCTGGTTGACCACCACGTGGGGGTCTTCGCCCTTCTTCAGCTTGATGACGAGGCGGATGCCCTCCTTGTTGGACTCGTCGACGATGTCGGAGATGCCGGTGATCCGACCCTCTTTCACGGCGTCGGCCACCTTGGGGATGATCGCGGCCTTGTTGTCACCGCCCTTCTTGATCTGGTACGGCAGCTCGGTGAACACCAGCTGCGTGCGGTTCTTGACCTCTTCGACATCGTGCCGCGCGCGCACTCGGATCAGGCCGCGACCCTTTGTGTAGGCCTGGCGGATCCCCGAGCGACCCATGATGATGCCGCCCGTCGGGAAGTCGGGGCCGGGCACGAGCTGCAGGAGCTCGCTCTCGTCCAGCTCCGGATTGTTCAACAGCGCCCTTAGCGCCGACGCCACTTCGCGCAGGTTGTGCGGCGGCATGCTGGTCGCCATGCCCACCGCGATGCCCTCCGAACCATTGCAGATGAGATTCGGGAAGCGGCTCGGCAGCACGGTGGGCTGCGTGCGCGTGTCGTCGTAGTTGGGCTCGAGCTCGACCGTCTCCTTGTCGAGGTCGGTCATCATCTCCATCGCGATGCCCGTCATGCGCGCTTCCGTGTAGCGCATGGCCGCCGGCGGATCGGCGTCGATGGATCCGAAGTTGCCCTGGCCGTCCACCAGCGGGTAGCGCAGGGAGAAGTCCTGGGCCATGCGCACCAGCGTCGGATAGATGACCGACTCGCCGTGCGGGTGGTAGTTGCCCGACGTGTCGCCGGCTACCTTCGCGCACTTGCGGTACTTGGCACGCGGACCCAGGTTCAGGTCGTTCATCGCGACCAGGATTCGGCGCTGGCTGGGCTTCAGCCCGTCGCGCACGTCGGGCAGGGCGCGGCTGTGAATCACCGACAGGGCGTACGTCAGGTACGACTCCTTCATCTCCAGCGTAATTGCACGCGGAGTGACGTTGTCGGGACGTTCGGGATTGATGATCTCGGTCATGCTTGGAAGAGCTGGGTCGCCGGGGGGGAAGGCGCCCACTTGGTCTCGCTATCGGAGACCTGCGGAGAATAGAGAGCGGCTGGAGCCCGCTCGGGGGCGGCGGGGAAGCCCACTTCCTCGGTGCGCAGGGCGCGCACCGCAAGTTCAGCTGGACGACCCATGCCGTGTTCGTCGGCGACCTGCCCCACCAAGGCCAGCGGAACCGTCTCGAAGGGTTGGCCTTCGACTTCGACACCGGTGGGCGGCGACTCCCAGAGGAGCCAGGGGCTTTGCTTCCCCCAGGCGGGCAGTTGCAGGCCGCCGCCGGGGATGAGGGAGTCGGAGGTTGTCAGCAGCGTTGAAGGAACCTCCAGGCGCCTGGCCTCGCGCAAGAGATGGCCAGTCCCGACCAGCCCGATGAACTCCTGCGCGCCGATAGCTTCCGTACCGAGCCAAACGCGATCGACGTGACCGAGTCGCGCGACGAGAGCGCTGTCATAGTGGAAGACCACGCGAACGCCACCGTCGCTGAGCTCTTCCGCAAGCCGGCGTCCGCCGAGCTCTGGGCCGCCCTCGGAGACGAAGGCGGTCGGACGTAGGCCCCTGTCGCAGGCCTGGAGCAGCGCCGAGGCAACCGCGGCGGAATCCCCGTGCACGGCGACGATCTCCCCCTGACCGAGATCGGCCAGAGGGCCCGCGGCACAGCGCTCGGGGCTCGGAAGCCGCTCACCCGGCGCGCCGGGAGCCCCGTCCCATTGGGGCAGGCCGGGCCGAATCTCGTCCATGCCGCCGAGCCACAGCCCGACCTCGGTGCTGAGGACCTGGGCGATTGGCCCTGTGGACTCCGCGCCTGCACCAGCGCAGTGGCGCTCGAGAGTCCCGAGCCACAGCGCGACCGCCCCCCGCCAGCCATGGGCCACCGAGAGCGGCTGCAGCAGCCTGCCCAACTCGCGCCACGCCCTCTCCCTCCTCCAATCCTCCGGCCGCTCCAGGAGCCACGCGAGCACCTCAACGGAGGCTGCGCGCACCAGCGACTGGGCGTCCAGCACCCGATTGCGGCTCAGTTCCTGCAGAGCCTGCATGGGGTCCTTGGAGCGCTCCTCGGCCGGCGGTTCCGGGCGCCACGAGAGCTGCCACGGGCGTTGCTGCGGGGGGTGGGTCATGGG
>CAYWNK010000048.1:0-28431 GCA_964459495.1 uncultured Planctomycetaceae bacterium | reverse complement strand
GTCGTGCTGTCCTTGATGGCGCGCGGCTACGACGCCATCGAGCGCAAGACTCTGGTGGGCTCGGGCCCCGTCGAAATCCGCTTCGAAGGCGAGCGCCAGGCTGTGCCCACCATCGAGGACCCGCTCGTCGCCGACTTGCTCGGCGCGGTGGAGATGCCCGCGGGGCAGCGCGCGCCCGAAGACTATGAGGTCTATCTGCAGCCCACCAGCGCGCCCGATCTGCTCGGCGGCCCGATTCCAAGGCGCGCCAGGGTCTCCTCCAACGGCAGCTTCCAGGTCCCCCAGCTGATCCACGGGCTCTACGAGGTACGGCTCCTGCCCCCCTACGCGGCAGGGGGCAGCTGGCCGGATCTCTTAACAGGCTCCGACGAGGCGCCGACCACCTACGAGCACGGGACCCTGTTCCCCGGCATGCGCCTGGTCGCACGCTCCGGCGAGCTCGCCGGCATCGCCCAGTCCCGGGCGCCCATCGGCATCGACCCCTTGCCCCTCGAAGGCGCGCTCGTGCGCGCCGAGCCGGATCTCAACAGCGGAGTCGAAGCGAACGCACGGCCCCGCGTCCACCCTGCGGTCACCAGCGACGCCGAGGGCCGCTGGCTCCTGCGCGACCTGCCCCCTGGTCGCTACCGGGTTTTCCTGACCGCTGGCGGCGAGGGCCGCGAGACCTTCGTCACCATCCCCGCGGGCACCCGCGTGGATCCTGGGCTCTAAGATGATGACCCCCACCAGCACTCCAGATCGGCTGCAGTCCGCGGCCGAAAGCCCACGCCGCTGCCCCTGGCGGGATGGAAACGCTCCTGCATGAACCGCACGACAGCCCTGCTCGTCGCCTTGGGAGCGCTCCTGGCGCACACCTTTGCGGTCTATCTCGGACCCCAGGGTGTGCTCGGTGAGACCTACGATGTGGCCCACGTCGCCTACAAGCTCGGTCGTAATCTCGCCCGCGGCTACGGTGCCACGTGGATCGCTGGCGGAGAACCCGGATCGGGGGGGCTCGAGTCCTATGCATCTCCCCTCTGGGTTGGACTCTGCTGGCTGATTGAACGGCTCCACGCGTCGCCGGTGCGTTGGTCCCAAATCGCCTGCATG
Organism: uncultured Planctomycetaceae bacterium; assembly: GCA_964459495.1. Lineage (GTDB taxonomy): Bacteria > Planctomycetota > UBA1135 > UBA1135 > CAYWNK01. Next base: position 27,342 of record CAYWNK010000048.1, on the reverse strand, counting down.
GCCTCAGCCCTGCTGACCGTGGCGATCAGCGGTCGCGTCGCTGCCAGGCGCTTCGTGGGCGTGGTTCCGCCGGTGCTGCTCGTGCTGTCGGGGGCCTGGGTTGCCGCCGCCGGTAGCGGAACCGAGCACGCCACCGTGGCCCTCGCCCTCACCACCGCCTTTATCGCAGGCGAACATCGCCGCCCCCTGGCCTTTGCCCTCGGCCTGGCCCTCCTCGCCGGCACCCGGGGCGAAGGTCTCATCGTTGCCGCGGTGCTCGGACCCAGCTACACGCTGCTGCCTTACCTGCAGCGCAGGGCCAAGCCAGCCCTTCCGCTGGTCTGCCTGCTTCCGGCGATCTTGATCTTCGGGCTCCTCATGGCCCTGCGCAGCTCGACGGGCGAGCCACTTGCTTGGGCGCTGGTCGCTCCACTGTTCACCCTCGACCGCGTACCGGACGGGCTGTTTTACCTGCGCGACTTTGCGACCACCTCGGTTCTGCCCATCCTGCTCTCCGTGCCTCTGGTGTCGCTGATGGCTGGCCGGCTCTCCAGGGCGGGCGCGCGAGCCCTGCTGATGGCCCTGTTGTGGACCGCACTGGTCATCCTGTCCGGCGGCGGCCCCGCCCCCTTCGGTCTCGCGATGGTGCCGGCACTGCCCCTCGCTGCGATCGCTGTGGAAGAGGGTCTCCTCCAGGTCCTGGACACCCACAAGCAGATCATCGAACGCTTCGCCTGGGTGTTGCTGATCGCGAGCACCGGCCTATCCCTGCTCTTCAGCCGCTTCCCTGGCGACCTGGGCCCCTTACCGCTGGAGAAGGTCCATCGATCCTGGACCAGCATCGACCGTCAGCCCTCCTACGGCTTTGCACCGGAGATCGGGCGCTCGGCGCTCGAGGACGAGATCCGCACTGCTGAGCGCATGCGCGCCCTCGCCCTGTTCCTGAGGGACGAGGTTGGTGGCGGCTACTCGATCCTGACTCCGTGGCCCGGGGCACTTGGCTACCTCTCGCGAATGGAAGTCCGCGACTGGTTTGCGCGCACGGACCAAACGGGCGGACTTGAGCGCACTCCGCCCTGGGCATCAGCGCCGGCCCCCAGAATCGATCTGCTCGGTCCCGTGCGCCAGCAACCCGACTTCATCCTGCCCGGGGTCATCTCCGCGCGAGCCGCCTACCTGGGCAACAGCGTGGACCGCTCTCTCCTGCAGCTCGATGCCCAACCGAGCACCGCGAGGGTGTCCGAACTGCTGGACCTGTTGAAGGGCTACGAGCTCGTCGCTCTGCCGGTGCAGAAAGCGGTCCGTGGAACCCCTCAACCCTTCTACCTGCTGCGCAAGCGCAGCCTCGACTGGGGTCCATCGATCGAAATGGCCCGCGAGGACAACTGCGCGCGAATTGCCATCCGCATGGGCGCCAGCCGGGCGGAGCCCCGCCCGGGCCATCGCCAGCTGGGAACGCTCGAAGTGGAAGCGATCGACGACCGCGGGCGCTCCTACTGGATCGACCCCACCGGGAATTTGAGGTCCAAGCCGGTGCTGGCGCGCAGCGAGCTCGTACTGCTCCCCCAGGGGGAGCGCCCGACCGAGCTGCTCCGATGGAAAATCCAGGACACCCCTGACGGCGCGCGCATCCAGAGCCTCCGGGCCCGCATTCTGAACCCCGGGGTCCGACGCAGACACGCGATCAGCCAAGTGGGAGCCGTCCGCAGCCTCGACCTGCTGTAACGACAGCCCTAGGCCTCGAGGCCTAGGCTGCGCAACTTGCGATAGAGCGTACTGCGCCCAACCGCCAGCATCTGAGCCGCGGCCACCTTGTCGCCCCGGCAGGAAGCCAGCGCGCGCTGGATTGCCTTGCGTTCGTAGACCTCAAAACAAATCGGGTCCGCGTCGGTGATCGACCAGGGCGCCTGGCACCACTCGCTGCCGCCTGGCTCGACGGGCTGCAGCACATCTTGGGGAAGAGAATCCGAGCCGATCGTGCTTCCCCCGGACACCGCCAGCGCCACCCGCAGCGCCTCTTCAAGATCGTCGAAGTTGCCCGGTAGGTGGGCCACACGCAGCGCTGCGATGGCGCCTTCGTCGACCGTGGGAATAGGCCGCAGCGAGGTCAGCCCAGCCAAGGCCTCGCGGGCGAGGGCGGGCATGTCTTCGGGCCGCTCCCGCAAACTCGGCACCACTAGGGTGCTGCCCTCGAGGTGGCTTTGAAGCTCTGCCACAACCCCCTCATATCCCTTGGGCGCACTCACCATCAGGCGTGCCGCTAGCGGATCCGGCCCAGTCCCGCTCAGGCTCTGGCAAAGGCGTCGCTGAAGATCGGCCGGGACGCTGTCCAGATGGGTCACGAGCAGAGTGTCGGCGGGCTCAAGCCGGCCGACAGCACCCCCGACCCCGAAGAGTTCAGCCTCGAGCCCTCGGGGCGAAAACGCCTGGCTGCGAACCTCGTGAAAGACGCCTCCCATGGGATTCTCGTAGTGCACGCAGCGTGCGATGTGCGACCGCATCACGCCGGGTTCGCCAACAAGGCCAAGGGGATTTCGAACGACGGCGCATTCCCGCACCCGGCTCCTCAGCTTGGCACCCGCGCGACTCGCCGCTTGGATGCGGCTGGCCCCCATGCTCCGTCGCACGCGAGTGACCGACTGAACCCAGCTCGCTGGCAGCCGAGCGTTCGTTGGGGTCCCGGCCTGTTGGGAAGCGGGAACCTCATGGACCAATACGATGGCCACTTGACCGTTGTCTCCACGGGCCGGAATGCAGGTAGACCGCAGCCGACGAACCCCGCTGGGCTCGGAGGTCAGGACGTCAAAGGTGTCTCCGATCTGAGCTGTGACCTGCGCGGCTCGAAAGGGAGCCATCAAGGCCCCGTCCGGCGCCACGTCCTCCAGATGCGCCCCGCGCAACTCGCGGCCCAGGAGCTGGGCTGCACGCGAATCGGATCCCAGGATGTCGCCCCCCAGCCCCACAAGGATGCAGCCATAGCCGGGAACGCAGTGCCGGTCCGTTGCAACCCCAGCAGGCTGCGACTCCGCCTGACGCAGACGCTGCACGCGCAGCGCCCCCTGCCGGACTCGCTCGACCTGTTCGGCCATTCTCCGCTTGCCGCGAAGTCCCGACTGCAGGGCCGGAATCAGCGCCTCGATGTGGCCGCGATCAACAAAGAGGTCTGCACCACAGGTCATCGCGTCGATCCCGGCCTCTGGCTCCTGAATCGGCGACTCGTACACGAGCACCGTTGCGAGCGGTCGCCAGACAAGGGACGACAGTCTCTTGGCGAGGTCATCGGCGAACGCACCGGCCGGACCGCGCGAAGGCGTGACCACCGCATCCCATGGCCGAGCGAGCACCTGGTCGATGCCCCCTTCGAGCGCATCGTGAACGTGGGTCTGGTGCCGAGCCTGGCGGAGGTTGGACTCGAGGATGGCCTCGTCCGCGGGATCACATCCAATCAGCAACACATGACTCATAGCCGGGCACCCCATCGATCGAGCAGATTCCTCATGACAAGAGGACTCGTCGACCGGTGAGTGCCGTGGCTGCGTCTACGGCTGCGTAACCTGGGAGGGTTCCTGGGGACTTCCTAGCCTAGGAAGCAGAGAGGTCCCGAGAACGGGATCCGAGCAGGCGATAGCCCTCTCCCACCACGGTTTGAATTTGGGGCGACGTCTCCGTCATCAGCTTCTTTCGCAACCGGGCGATCTGAACCTCGACAATCTTCGTTCCAGGGTCCTCGCTCATCCCCCACACATCGCTGAGGAGCTGTGCCTTCGAGACCACCTGTCCCTCGGAGCGCAGGAGCTCGAGCAGAACAGCGAATTCCCGCGGGGTCATGTCCACGCGATCCTCCCCGCGCATGACCAGTTGGCGTCCCGGATCCACCTTCAAATCGCCGATGCTGTACACCGGAATCGAGACAGTTCGGCGCAGCACGGCCTCGATGCGAGCGATCAGCTCTTTGCCGGCGTACGGCTTGGCGATGTAGTCGTCCGCGCCCAGGTTGAGCCCCTCGACCTTGTTGTCGAGTGCTCCCCGGCCGGTCAGGAAGATCACTGGAACGACGATTCCCTTGCTGCGCACGTCCCTGAGCAGCTCATAGCCATCCTTGCCGGGCATCATGATGTCGAGGAGGATCAGGTCCCAGCGGTCGTTTCCCTTCTCCTCGAACTGCCTCATCGCATCGTCGTACGAAAGAGCGGTATCGGTCTCATAACCCTGGGCAATGAGGATTCGCGAGGTGAAGGAACAAACGTCGGCTTCGTCGTCGATGATTAGAACACGCATGTTGATGATGTGGGGGCAGCGGTTGGCGAGCGATGTCGAGACGACCCTTCAAGGGGCGCAGCGCAGACAGCCGGAAGGCCGTGCAGATTTTCAACCATCTGTGAACTCGATCGTCTTCGAGAAGTAGGATGGGGGCAGGAGAAAACCTACGTGTGAAGCAGAACCTCTCGGGTCGAACGGAACAAGGGCACTCAGCTGGAAAAGGCCTGTAGAGAACTGCAGACTCGGTTTCAATGCTGTCACCTCTAAACGGCGCGCCCCCCCTCGATGACCTAGTCATCCTCGGTGTGCTAGACACGCCGGGCGGACTGCTCATCGGAACTCTGGTGGCCGGGACCTGCTGGTGGCTAGGTCGCCACTACTCCCCCAGACGCGCTAGAAGGCCCGCCGAGCGGACGTACACCATCGATCCACCCAGCGGCATCACCGACCAACACGGCGGCGCCCCCATCGGTCTGTGGATTTGGGAACCCGATACCGACCAGCATTGGTGGTCGTCGGATCTCTACAGAATGATCGCTGTGCCGATGGAGACCGACGCGAGCATCGCCGTCCTCTCTGGAGCGGTGCACCCCTCGGACGAATCCGCACTGATGGAAACCCTGCGCCGTGCCCGCCACGAGGACGGGCAGGGACGCTGCGAGGTCCGGTTCTTGATCCGCAACCGGCAGCGACGCCTCGCCCTTGAGTTCTCGGAGCGACCCGCGACTGGCGAACACGCGCGACGCATCGTAGGCAGCCTTCAGGACGTGACCGACCAGGTCACAGCGGTTCAGGTCGAACGGGTTCGGGCCGCCCGCGAGCAACGCTTTGAGGCAGCCCTGCTGCGGGCCGTTCGGTCGGAAGAGGTGCTCCACGCGAACCCCAGCGGCGCAGCCCGGCTGCTCTGCGCGATGACGTCCCGCCTGCTGGAGTGCCTCGCCGTGAGCTATTGGCAACGCGACCGGGAATCGGGCGTTTTGAGCATCGTAGCGAGCGAACCCCAGGACCCGCACAACCTAGTGCGTTGGACCTGGACGAGCCCGCGGCCGAAGGAACGCTCCGAAATTCTCGTCGCCGATTCGGCAGAAAAGCCCATGCTTGGAGTGCACGTAGGCCCAGGCCTCCAGCGTGACACGAGCACCTGCCTGCTCGTCCCTTCGCGCGCGTCCGGTGAACAAATCGGCACGCTGCGCCTGGAACGCGCTGGTCGCGGCGGCTGGGCTGACGATGAGATCCGCTTCGCGGAGGAAATCTCCAACCTGATGGCCCAGGTGATCATGGTCGCCAAGAACCGCCAGCTGGAGCTCCAGCTTCGCCAGAGCCAAAAGATGGAGTCCATCGGACAGTTGGCTGGGGCGGTGGCCCATGACTTCAACAACCTGCTGACGACGATCCTAGGCTACTCCGAGCTGCTCTCCGACGGCCTCGAAGTGGACAGCCCGCTGCAGGACGACGTGCGTGAGATTCTGCGCTCGGGAGAGCGCGCGAAGAGCCTGACCAAGCACCTGCTCGCCTTCAGCCGCCTACAGCCGATGGACCAGGTGACCGTCGAACTGAACTCAGTGCTGCAAAGCCTCGAGAAAATGGTCAGCCTGGTTCTGGACGAGAAGGTCCAGCTCGACATCGACCTGCAGGCTTCGCCGTCCACGGTGCGAGTCGACCTGGCCCTGTGCGAGCAGGTGATTCTGAACCTGGTGCTCAACGCCCGGGATGCGATGCCAAACGGCGGACTGCTCAGCATCCGCACCTTTCTATCCCAGCCCCAGGCCTCATCGCCTGAACGGTCCGAGGTGGTCGTCGCCATCAGCGACACCGGCAGCGGCATCCCCAGCGAAGTGCGCGATCGCATCTTCGAGCCGTTCTTCACCACCAAGCCCAAGGACAAGGGCACAGGCCTGGGCCTGTCGACCGCCTACGGAATCATCAAGCAGAGCCACGGGGATCTGCGACTGCAGTCCACCTCCCCGCAAGGCTCGTGCTTTGAGATTCGCCTGCCTCTCCACCAGGGTCCGGTCGAGGTGCGCAAGCAAGAGCCGATGGCCCTCCCCCCACAGCGCATCGAGGGGGAAACCATCCTCGTCGTCGAAGATGTGCCGAGCGTGCTGAAACTCACCGTGCGCTCACTCAGGGAAGCGGGGTATCAGGTTCTCGAAGCGGAATCCGGGATCAAGGCACTCGAGGTTTGTGAAGACCATGCCGGCACCATCGACCTGCTGCTGTCGGACGTCCATATGCCCGTTCTCTCCGGCGGGGAAACGGCCGACAAGCTGCTGGTCAAGCGACCTGATTTGGGCGTTGTGTTCATGTCTGGCTTCAACGACGACGATCGGGTCCGGGATGCGGTCGAATCCCACAATGCGCTGTATCTCCCCAAACCCTTCACGCCCGACCAGCTGGTCGACCTGGTGAGCCACGCGCTCAGCCAGCGAAAGGAAAGCCTGCCCCTACGCACGCCGTAGGGAACGGGACTCCCGAACGAAAAGAAGCGGCGCACCGGGATCCATGACCCCGGTGCGCCGCTCGCATCGACATTGGTTTCCTGAAGCCTAGATCAGCTCCCGAAATTCCACGTAGACATAGGCTGCCCCCTCGACCACGAAGGTGCAGGTATCCGCTCCGCCCGATCCCCCCTGGGGCAAGCACTCGGGCGTATCGAAGTCCTCGAGGTAGCTGTCGGGGTCTGGAGTCGCGGTGACAATCACGGTGGTACCGATCGGCACCAAGCCGGAGAATCCTCCGTCGACAACGAAGGGTCCATCGCCGAGGTCAAGCACCACAGTCCCGACCCCATCGCTGTCGGCGATCTCGATGTTCACCATGTCGAGGGCGAGCTCGACGCCCGCAACATCCCCCGCCGCATCCATCCTCAGGTGCTCGACGCTGCCGCGGTATTCGCGCATCGCCTGCATGAGCGAATCGAACCCGCCCACGACATCCAGGCCAAGGTAGCGCAGGGACATGGGGAAATTGCTGTCAGCGGGCAAGAGGTCCTGACCCTGCTCCATCAACTCCGGCACGGTGAAGCTGCTGAGGCTGGGGTTGAACTGGAATTTCCAATTCACCGGACCGATCTGGCCCAAGTAGCTCAGCTCGAGCTCACCGAGGTCCATCTGCGCGGCGTCAACGCCGCCGATTTGGGCCTGGATCGTGCCCGTCTCGATGTCGAATCCTAGACCAGCGATCGTCACCTCAGGCATGTCCACCACAACACTATCGGGCAGCGTGGGGTACACATTGTTGGTGAACGGACGCACGCCAGAACTCGAGGGCTGCCCTTCGAAGTGGAGGCTGAACCGGTCTGCTTCAGGCATGATCGGAATCGTCGCGCTGCCGCTCGTGGCCGCTTGCCCAACCCCGTGGGAGGGGTTGTAGAGGTGGTTCAGGCGACGGATGGTACCGCCGTCGGGGGACACGGCGGTGCTGGAGCTGAAAGGCACCGAGCCCACGTTGTCGACCGTTGGATACACGAAGAACCCGTTTCCGTTGAACCCGACCTCGACGTCCAACAGGAATGCAGCCGCAAGCATCGTCGAGGACGTGGAGTTACCGATGCTCATGATGTAGGACGCGCTATCGTCCGGTTGGGTCTCGAGGACCTGGATACCATCGACAATGAGCGAACCGCCCTCGGAGTAGTCGTAGGACTGGTACTCAGACCCACCGGAGTATCCACCGCTGAATGCAAAGCCCTTGAGGCTGCCGCCCTCGGGCAGATAGGCCTCGATGTAGAACTCATCAAAGGAGTACTTCGGGCGTTGAACAATGGGCACCGCACCAACTCGGACATTGTGCATCGTCAGTAGCTCGGTGCTGACGAAGCCCTCCGAAAGGCCCTTCCCTTCCTCATTGAGGATGAGGGTTAGGGTTGTCCGAGCAGAATCGATGGGCCCGAAATCCGCGCGGCCGTCGAAGTCGGTGGTCATCTCGCCAAGCAGCTCACCGGTCACCGGGTCCTGCCGGAGGACAGCGACTCCAACCTGGGGCTGATCCCCGTACCTTCCACCGTGGACGGTGACGACGAGGGGCGTTTCGTTGTAGACGGAGACAGTCTCCCCGCCCATGACCCCGCCGGAACCGTTGGCGGTAGCCATGATGCTGGCAACGCCCTCGCCGGTCGCAGTGACAACGCCGTTGGCATTGACTGTGGCAACGGTTTCGTCAGAGCTAGACCAAGCGAAACTGACTCCGGGAACCAGATCCCCGAAGTACTCGAAGGCCTGGGCACTGAAGGGCGCAGAATCGCCCATCCCCAAGGAACCCGCGCCCCCCTGGACAGTGACATTGGACACGGTTTGCGGATCGATCACCACAATGGCAACGGTGGCAAGCTCGCCACTGACGGGCTCAAGCGCAGTGATGAGTGCCGGACCGCCAGGGGCGATCGCGGAGACGTTGCCGCCTGCGTCCACGGTCGCGACCCCAGGTGTATCACTGGACCAGTCGAAGCTGAAGCCTTCCAGGGGAGCCAGATCAACACCCAAAGCCTGGGCCTCGATGGTCAAACTCGCCCCAGCCACAAGGCTCTCGTTACTCACGCTGAGCGAGACCTCGGATACCGTCGGGGACAGGATCGTAAGCTCGACAACGTCGCTCTGCGCGCCGAAGGAAGCTTGGATGTTGGCTAGGCCAGGGGTCAGCGCGGTAACGAGCCCCGTGGCGTCAACGACCGCCACCGAGGGCTCATCGCTGCTCCAAACCACCTGCGCGCCATCGACGCTGAACTCCGAGCCGTCGATCACTTCAGCGCTGAACTGCAGAACAGAGCCCGGGTTGATCCCGGCGGGAGCGTTCGGGCTCACCGCGACTGAAGGAGTTCCGCCGCTGCCGGAGGCTGCGGTCGTGAAGCTGATCTCCGCCTGGTCGCCAAGTGCATTGCCCGCGGCGTCCATGATGTTGGCGTCCACGCGTAGCGTGAAGGTCGAAGCCAGGGCCAGCGGCGCGGCCGGCACGAACTGAACGATCGTCTGGTTGGCGACCTCTTCGATACCGATCGTGCCCGCGATCGCCTGGCCGGCATTGGTCAAGGTCAACGTGCTTGCGTTGAGGCTGCCCGGACTGAGCACTTCGCTGAAGGTCACGCGAATCGACGCGGCATCGTCGATGTCGCTGGCGCCATCAGCAGGGCTGCTGGACACGATGGTCGGTTCCGCGGAGTCCATCGTGGCGTCCTCGAGCACGATGACTCCGACCTCGGTCGTCTCACCGCAGAACCCCAGGGTGCCGCTGCTCGCGGTGGGCAGGAAACCGGAGTTCGCGGCCGGCGCGACCGTGACCACGACCTCAAAAGGGGCGCTCGGGAAAGGAACGTCAGCGATCGTGAAGGCGCCGGATGCGTCGGTCGTGGCGGATGCGCCATTGACCGTGGACACCAGGATGCCGCCCAGCCCCGTGCCAGAGCCGTTCTCAATCCGGCCCGAAACATCGCTGGTGCAGGCAAAAGCGACCACAGGTCCGTGCCAGCCGGTGGCCTCTAGGCCCTGGCCGATTTCGGTGACGATGGCCCCGCCGTTGGCGGTCACCGTTCCCGTACCGAACTGCAGCCATTGCCCCGTGCCAAAGTCCAGGCGGTAGAGAGGAACCCCATTGGTCCCCCCCGCGAGGCCGGTGTCGTTGCTGAAGATGAGCTTGGGACGCACGTCGAACGTAGCGCCGGCGGGCTCGATCGCGACGAGTGACGTGCCAGAGAGACCGGCCGGCAGCGGCACCGGGGTCTGGTCGATCGTGACCCGGTTGAGCGAAATGCTGGTCTGTTCCGGATCCTGGAACGTCACCGTCGTCAGCTCCTCGAAAACGATGGACACGCCCGCGGAGGGGTTGGTGATCACTGTCCCGGCCGGAATCGTCCCCGTCGCCGTGCCGCTCGTGTCGACCTCGGTACCGATGGCCTTTTCCGGCAAGAAGATGGGCTTGTCGAGGATCGTGTTTTCGCCACTGCCAATCGTCACCGAGGGCAGGTAGAGATCGATCTTGTCCGGAATCGGCTTTCCCTCCTCGTCGAAGACCCCCTGACCGCTCAGCGCGACCGAGTAGTCGCCCGGCGGCACGTTCTCGATGCGGTAGGTGCCGGTGTTCGAGGTGGTGGTGTTGAAGGTTCCACCGGGCCCGCTGATGGTGAGCTCAACGCCGCTCACGGGGCTGGGCGAGTTCAGCACCGAGCCAGAGACCGTTCCACTATTGGAGCCGGAGTTGCCACCGCCTCCACCGCCGCCGCACGCGGCGAGGGAGAGCCCGAGGGCTAGGGAAAGGGGAAGGGATGCCTTGGAGGCAAGACCCTTGGAGGGAGAGCTATGCATGCTTGGAGTGGGACCGTGGGGTCTTCAGGGAACTTCGAGAGCCCGGTCAGGCTCAGGCTGCAGGGTGTCGACCACCCTCCGCCGCCCCCTCAACATCCAATCGCGCCGTAGCGCCCTGCCGCCGCAACCGGGGGAATCGCCCCCCGGCGTCGAACGGGCCTCCCCCACACAGCAAGGCCGCGGCGCCCCCCAGAGGGGGACGCCGCGGCCCTGGATTCGGAATTGCTTCCTAAGAAGTGATCAGGTGATCCCGAAGCGCTTGAGCTTGCGGTAGAGCGTGCTCTTACCGACCTTCAGCAGGCGAGCCGCCGCCAGCTTGTCGCCCTCGCAGATGTCGAGAGCCCGCAGCAGGGCCTTCATCTCGTAGTGCTCGAGGCTGATCGGATCGTCCTCGGTGATGTCCCAGGGCTGCGCCTCGCGGCGGGGTGCGTTCATCACCGCCGAGAAGGTGCCCGCCGGCGGCTCGCCTTCGGGCCGCGGAACCGGGATCAGCTCGTGGCTGGGAATCGTCGAGGCCAGATCGCGCAGGGGCCGCGGTAGGTGCTGAACATCGACGCCCTGGCCACCGGAGCGCGCGCAGGCCTGCTCGATGCAGTCCTCCAGCTCCGAGATGCCGCCGGGCCAGGTGTACTGGGCCAACGTCACGGCCACGTGATCCGAGAGGCTCATCACGCCGTTGCCCGGACCGAAGCGATCCAGGAACTGCTCGACGAGCAGGGGCACGTCCTCTTGCCTCTCCAGCAGGCTGGGAATCCGCACTTCGCCGCCGCCGAAGCGCGCGCGCAGCGTGGGATCCAGCTGGCCCGCTTCGACGAGTGCGTCGGGATCATCGACGGTGGTCGCCACCAGGCGCACCTCGACACGCTCGGCCTTGCGGGATCCGCAGCGGTAGAGCTTGCCCTCGTCGATCACCTCGACCAGCTTCTTCTGGATCGTCAGCGGCATGTCGGCGATCTCGTCGAGCAACACCGTTCCGTCCTGGGCCAGCAGAAGCAGGCCAGGGCTGTCGGCCAGCGCCGCCGGCGTCACGCCCTTGCGGTAGCCGAAGAGCTCGAGCTCCAGGTCCTGTTCCGAGAGCGAACCGCAGCGCAGCTGCAGAATCGGCCCCGTCGCTTTGCCCGAGAAGTGCAGCACGTTCGCCGCGTGACGCTTGCCGGATCCGCGGGCGCCGTGGATCAGGATCGGCGTGTGCCGCGTGACCAGATCGGACACCCGCTGGCGCAGCTCGGTCGATGCCTGGCCGCGGCCCGTGATGGCCTCGGGGGTGTAGAGCGAGTGGGCCGCTTCGAGCAGGGGCCCAAGCTGCTGACGGGGAATGCCCACCTGCTTGGCCCGTAGTAGCTCTTCGGCGATTCGCCGCTTGCCAAGGTCGAGCACCAGGAGCACCCGCAGGCTCCGCTGGCTCTCGTCGCTGCTGTGCACGGGAAGCACGGAGGCCACCAGCGAACGCTGCACCCGGTCCTTGCGGGGGGAGACCTCGAAGCGGAAGCCCTCCCGGGCCGCCGTGCGCGCGTCGCGCACAAACGCCTCGAGTCCAACGCCCGGGGCTACCTGGCCCAGGGACTGCCCCACGATGTTCACGCCGAGCAGTTCGCAGGCACCTCGATCGGCGTAGCAAACCCGGCCGCTTGCCTCGACCAGGAGCGCCCCATCCGGGCGACCGGCCGCCAGCTCGCGCACGAGCAGCGAAGACGCCCCCTTGTCGAGGCTGGAGACCTCGAGGTCGGCGATCCGCTGGGCCTGTTCCTCGATCTTGCGCGCCTCTTGTTCGAGCATTCGGTTTTGATCCCGAAGCTCCTCGAAGCGCGAAAGCTGGCGACGGTAGACCTGCAGAATGCGCGGCAGGAGACCCATCTGGGCCTTCGGCAGGAACACCTCACAGCCCGCGTCGTACATGCGCTCGGCCACGTCCGGAGTCGTGGTCGTGGTGGCGTAGAGGATGATGGGCACCGCAGCGAGCTGCGGCACGGCCTTCACCCTCCGACAGACCTCAGCGCCGTCGACGCCTCCGGCTAGCCCAGCGGCGATCAGAATCGCCTCAAATCGGCCCGCTCGGGCTTCGACGATGCCTTTCGCACCGGTTTCCGCGGCGACAACTTCGTACCCAAGGTCCGCCAAGCGGCTCTTGAGCACCAAGCGCTCTCCTGGATCCCCCTCGATCAACAGGATGCGAGTCATTCACAACTCCTCGTGGTCTAGTTTGCTTTGGTTCCGAGCCTTCGAAGCGATCGCACCAAGCGGCACCCAGCCGCCCTCCCAATCGATCGCCCCGCCGACGTCGGGGTGAGGACGACAAGCTACGCTTCGCTTCCCAGGATTGGAAAAGTGAAACGGCGCCCATGCACCAAACCACCCTCTTTGACGCCTCAGTCGCCCACGAACTGGCGGCCCTCGACCCGCAACTCTCCCTGCTCGGCGTCCATGACCGGCTGCGGAAGCTCCTGGGCAAGGAGCTCGGTCGGCAGGCAGCAGAGCTGCATGAGCTGCGCAAAAGGGCGGTCCGCAAGCTGGGAACGGAGTTGGTGCCCTATCTGACAGCGAAAGGGCTCGAGCAGGCCAGTCACCCCAGCGTCGCTGCGGCGCGGGCCCAGCGGCTCGCCGGCCGAGCCTCCCAGATCTGGGACGCAACCGCAGGAATCGGTCTCGACAGCCTCGCCCTTGCCGCCCGTGGCGCGCTGGGCGCGAGCTCGGACCTGGATATGCACACCGCCCGCTGCGCCGCAGCCAACCTGCGCCATGCCGGCCACGGCACGCGCGTGGTGCGCGCGGACGCGAGCCGCCCCCCTTTTTCTTCGGGCCCCGACGGCGTCTTGATCGATCCCGACCGGCGCGTTGGAGGCCAGCGCAGCCTCGACCCGAAGCGCTGGTCTCCGACCCTCGACCAGGCCCTGGAGGTCGCCGCTCGCTTCGGAGGCGGCTGCATCAAACTTGCCCCGGGGCTGGATCCTGCCCTGAGCGATGGGATTCCGGGTGCCAGGGCCGAGTGGACCAGCTTCGCCGGCGAGCTGGCGGAGGTCACCCTCTGGACGGGCACCTGGGCCCTCGGTCCCCCCCTGCGGGCGGCCGTGCTGATCCAGCGTGACGGCAGCATCCGGCGCCTCCAGGGGACGCCGCGACCCGCGAATGCCCTGGAGCCAAGCCAAGCCCAGGCCCCCGAGTGGCTCGCCGACCCCGACCCGGCGATCGTGCGCTCCGGGCTGCTCGGGGCCCTCGCCCACGCCACCGGCATGCGGCCGCTGGCGCCCCAGCTAGCCTACCTAGCCGGCCCACAGGCCCCACCGGGACCGTTCCTGCGGGCCTGGCGGGTTCTCGACACCTGCCCCCTGGACCGCCGCCGGGTGCGGGCCATGCTCGCCAAGTTCGACATCGGGCCAATCCACGTGCGCAAACGCGGGCACCCCGATACCGCCGAGGTCCTAGCAAAACGCTTTTCAGGCCCAGGAGAACGGCGCGGTCACCTAGCCGTGGCCCGGCTCGAGCGCGGGCACCTCGCCCTTTTGCTAGAGCCTGGAGACGGCATAAGGCCCCCCCAGGGGCCCATGAAGGCCGACAGGGGGCCCGAGGGAGGGGACCTGGTGGGCGATGAGGGATTCGAACCCCCGACTTCCTCGGTGTAAACGAGACACTCTAACCAGCTGAGTTAATCGCCCTGTGGTTCCCAGGGGGCCCGGTCGAGGCCCATGAGAAGGCCGTGAGGATGGAATTCCCTTGGGCCCGCCAGGGTATCCTGCCGAGTTCAGAAGCGTCTAGCTAGCCACCCTCCCAAGTCTTCTAAGCCCCGCCCCCATCCCATGCGCATCGCGGTCATCGGCACCGGATATGTCGGCCTCGTCGCCGGCACCTGCTTCGCCGAGAGCGGCAACACCGTCACCTGCATCGATATCGACGCAGACAAGGTAGCCAAGCTCCTGGACGGCATCGTCCCGATCTATGAGCCCGGTCTGGAGGAACTCCTGAAGCGCAACGTGCGCGACGGACGCCTGTCGTTCACCACCGACTACAAGGCGGGCATGGAAGGTGCCCAAATCGCCTTCATCGCCGTGGGCACCCCCACGGGCGAAGACGGCGGCGCCGACGTGCAGTACGTGCTCGCGGCGGCCAAGTCGATCGCCGAGCACATGACCGGCTATACGGTGGTCGTCGACAAGTCGACGGTGCCCGTGGGCACCGCGGCCAAGGTCGCCGAGGTCATGGCTGCCCACACCAAGCATGAGTTCGACGTGGTCTCGAACCCCGAATTCCTGAAGGAGGGCGCCGCAATCGACGACTTCCTGAAGCCCAACCGGGTGGTCATCGGCGCCAACTCGGAGCGCGCCGCCCGGATCATGCAGGAGCTCTACGAGCCCTTCGTCCGCACCGGCAACCCCATCATCCAGATGGACGTGGCTTCCGCCGAGCTGACCAAGTACGCGGCCAACGCCATGCTGGCCACTCGAATCTCGTTCATGAACGAGGTAGCGAACGTTTGCTCGCGCGTCGGAGCGGACGTCAACCAGGTGCGCCGCGGCATCGGCTCGGACGAGCGAATCGGCTCCCGTTTTCTGTTCGCAGGCGTGGGCTACGGCGGATCGTGCTTCCCCAAGGACGTGAAGGCGATCATTCGCACTGCGACCGAGAACGAGTACCAGTTCCGTATCCTGCAGGCCGTCGAAGAGGTCAACGAGCTCCAGAAGAAGCTGCTCACCAGTCAGATCTTCGCGGAGTTCGGCAAGGACCTGTCGGGCCGCAAGTTCGCGCTCTGGGGCCTGGCGTTCAAGCCCAACACCGACGACATGCGTGAGGCTCCGGCCTTGGTGCTGATCGACGACCTGCTCGCCGCCGGCGCGGAGGTGGTCGTGCACGACCCCGAGGCCATGGAAGAAGCGCGCGAACACTACATCGGCGACAAGGTCACCTACTGCCGCACGCCGATGGAGGCCCTGTCTGGCTCCGACGCGCTCGTGCTGGTCACGGAGTGGAACGAGTTCCGTCGCCCCGACTTCGAGGCCATCAAGGCCCAGCTCAAGCAGCCCGTGATTTTTGACGGCCGAAACATCTGGCCGCGGGACACCCTCCGCGAGATGGGCTACACCTACTACTGCGTGGGCCGCTAGCCCGGCCCACCGAACGGCCCGCTGAACGGCCCCTCCGCCCGCGCCCCTGCGCTGGCGGAGGGGCCGTTTGCTTGCGTCCCAGAGTGCGACGCTCGAAAAGGCTGGGCAAGACGGTCTCAATCCCCCTGGAAGTCCGTAGAGTTCGGCCTGATCGCACCTCGCGCGGTCGCGGCACAAGGCTAGTCCGCGCGGGATCGACAGGACGTTGCGGCCGCAGCGTTCTCAGGCCCTATCGCGCGACGCCGAGCTAGCGAACATGAGAAAACTGGTCCAGTGGCTGTTGCCGGGCATCCTGGTGCTGTTGGCGGGTTGCGACGGCGAGGGACTGACCTATGCGGCAGGCGAGATCGATGGGACGTCGGCGAAGAAGGTGTCCAAGCCGATCCTGATCACCGGATCCAGCACGCTCGGTCCTCTGATCGCTGCCGCCGCGGAGCGCTACGAGAAAGAACACCCCGGGATTCGAATCGACGTGCAAACCGGCGGCTCCTCCCGCGGCATCGCCGACGCGCGCCGCGGCCTCGCGGAAATCGGTATGACCTCACGGGCCCTCGCGCCGGCCGAACGCGCCGGACTGCGGCAACACATCATCGCTAAGGATGGGGTCGGGTTCCTCGTGCACACCGACAACCCCATCGACGGCCTCACGGGCAGCCAACTGCTCGACATCTTCACCGGCATCAAGACCGAATGGGCCACCGTCGGCGGCGATGAGGGCGAGATCGTGGTCATCAACCGGCCCGCGGGACGCTCCGAGCTCGACCTGGTCGCGGGTTACTTCCGCATCCCCCCCGGGCGCATGGTGGCCTCCGCCATCGGCGGCGAGAACACCCAGGTCCTCAAGCTGGTCGCAGGCAACCCCCGGGCCATTTCGTACGTCTCGATCGGCTCGGCCGCCCACAGCATCACGTCCGGTTCGCAGGCCAAGCTGCTGAAACTCGGCGAGATCCCGGCCACACCCGACCATGTTCGCGAGGGAACCTACGCCCTGTCGCGTCCTCTTGTCTTGGTCACCGGCCCCAAGGTTTCACCGACTGCCCAGGCGTTCCTTGACGAGCTGCTTTCGGACCGAATGGACGACCTGATTCTGGCCCACTCCTTTGTGCCGCCGGAGCGCGAGCCCAGATGACTTTCACGGCTTCCCGTTCGATCGCCGAAGCGACTGTGATCGTTCCCGGTTCCACGGCGCGCTGACTCAAACCCGCATGGACCTTCCGGAGTGGAAGCGCGCGCGAGGAGGCTCGCCCCGGCGCTGGGGTGTCGACCAATTTGGGGCCATGCTCCTACGGGCCTGCGGACTGATGAGCGCGACCTTGGTGCTGCTCATGCTCGGCTTCCTTGCCTGGTACGCCTGGCCCCTGCTCGGCCGCTCGGGAGAGCTGCTCGCAACCAGTGACTGGGAACCGTCCAGCAGCCGGTATGGGCTCCTGTCCATGGTGGCGAGCACCCTTGCAGTCACCCTTGGGGCGATGCTGCTCAGCGCCCCGCTTGGCGTTGCCTCCGCCGTGTTCGCCCGCCACTACGCGCCGCGACCGGTGGCGGCGGTGCAGCGCCGCCTGGTGGAGCTCCTGGCCGGTATCCCCTCGGTCGTCTACGGCTTCTGGGGTCTGATCACCCTGGTCCCGTGGATCGCCCGCTGGCGTGGCTCCGGATCCAGCCTGCTGGCCGCGACCCTCGTGCTCGCACTGATGGTGCTGCCGACCGTCGCCCTGCTCAGCGATGCCGCGCTCGGCGCGGTTCCAGGCGACCAGGCCCGCGGCGCGGCCGCCCTCGGCATGGGTCGCTGGGCCGCAGTGCGACGTGTCATCCTGCCCGCCGCCATGCCGGGCATCCTGCGCGCCTGGCTGCTCGCGAGCATGCGCGCGGCGGGGGAAACCATGGCGGTGCTGATGGTGGCCGGCAACGTCGTCCGGCTGCCCGGGGATCCCTTTGCGCCCGTACGGACCCTCACCGCAAACATGGCGCTCGAGATGGGCTACGCCTACGGAGACCACCAGGCCGCCCTGTTCTTCAGCGGACTGCTGCTGCTCGCGCTCGTCGCGGCGGGTGCCCTGCTGGCCGAGCGCCTCGAACGGCGTGGAGCACGCTGGTCCATGGTCCGTTCAGAACCAGGCAGTGATCCCGGGCTTGCCCCCGAGGAGGCGATCCATGGCTAGCTCGAGCACGAACAGGGCCGATGCCCTGAGCGCCGCCGTCCTCTGGACCATCGCCCTCGGAATCGGCGCTGCGCTCGCTTGGGTCCTGCTGGACGTGGTGCGCGGGGCGGCCGGCGCAACCAGCCCTTGGCTCACCTACCTGAGCAGCCCCCCCGCCGACCAGGGGGCAAGCGGAGGCATCGCCTCCGTGCTCGTCTCGACACTCCTGCTCTTGGCACTCGCACTGGCCGTCGCGTTGCCCCTCGGCCTGGGCACGGCGGTGCTTTTGACCGAAGCCGCCACCGCCCGTGGGGACTCGAGCCTCGTGAGTGTCGTGCGCCTTGCCATGCACGTCCTCGCCGGCACGCCATCGATCGTGTTCGGTCTCTTCGGCGGCGTGCTGTTCGTCGAGGTGCTCGGGCTCGGCTATTCCCTCGCCGCCGGTGGACTCACCCTGGGGTGCATGGTGCTTCCCATTTTCGTGCGCGCCGCCGAGTCCAGCCTGAGGGCAGTCCCCGTCGAATGGCGCGCGGGCGCCGCGGCGCTCGGCCTCTCGCGCTTCGCTTGCCTGAGGCGCGTGGTGCTGCCCGCCGCCCTGCCCGGAATCGCCGCCGGTCTGGTGCTTGGGATCGGGCGCGCCCTGGCCGAGACCGCCGCGCTGCTGTTCACCGCTGGCGCAGTGCTGCGCATGCCCAGCTCGATTGGTGATTCCGGGCGGTCGCTCTCTGTCCACATCTACGAGCTCAGCATGTTTGTTCCCGGCGGGGAGGCCGCGGCCTACCGAGCCGCTGCGGTGCTGGTCGCGCTGCTGCTCGCCCTGAACCTGGGCGCCGCCGCAATCGTGCGCATCGGCCAGAGACACGGGGCCCAGGGTTGAGCCGCCTCCAAATCCGATCCCTCGGCGTCCGCTACGCAGGCCGGCCAGCGATCCAGGACGTGAACTGGAACATCGAAGGCGGCACGATTGCGGCCCTGATCGGCCCGTCGGGATGCGGCAAGTCCTCCCTGCTCGCTGCCCTCAACCGCATGGCCGACCTGGTGCCCGGCTGCACCGTCGACGGTAGCGTCCTGCTGGATGGCAAGGAACTCCTCGGCCCCGCCGCCGACCCCGTCGAGGTCCGCAGGCGGGTTGGAATGATCTTCCAGCGCCCCAACCCCTTTGCGATGAGCATCGCCAAGAACCTGGAGATGCCCCTGGCCCAGCACGGCGTGCGCGGCCGCGCTGATCGGCGCGACCTGGCCGAGGCGGCGCTGCGCAACGTCGGTCTCTGGGACGAGGTGAGCGGTCGCCTACGCCAGTCGGCCCTAAGCCTCTCCGGCGGCCAACAGCAGCGCCTCTGCATCGCGCGAGCGCTTGTGCTGCGCCCGAGCGTGCTGCTCCTCGACGAACCCTGCAGCGCCCTCGACCCACTCAGCACCCAGCGCATCGAAGAGCTGATGACCGAGCTCCGCGGCGGCTGCTGCAGCCTAGATGCCGACAGCGGCACCCCCCTAACGCAGATCGTAGTCACCCACAACCTCGCCCAGGCGCGACGCATCGCCGACCACACGGCCATGGTGTGGATGCGCGCAGGCTACGGCCAGCTGATCGAATCCGGACCCACCCAGCGCGTCTTCGAGCAGCCCAGCGCCCCCGAGACCGGGCGCTACGTCCGCGGCGAGCAGGGCTAGCGCCATCTCGAGCGTTGCGCGCAACGCTCGGCGCGAACCGAGGCTTGGAAAAGAAACGAGGCGGCTCATCCATGCGGATGAGCCACCTCGAGTGATGTCGCGGTCAAACTTGCTGCGAAGCCTACCGAGCGACCTGCGTCACACATATGACGGCACCCTGATCGCTCGAGCATGCTCGCTGCAAGAGCAGTGATAGCGAACGAACGCGACGCATGGAACACCTGATCGCGTCACTTGGCGAAAAAAGTTTCGGGCCTCGGAGACGAATCGCTGCTGATGACCGGGTCGTGGTCGCGTTCACAACGTACGCGCCAAGCTTGCGCATGTCGTCGCCAGCGCTCCGTCGCTCCGTCGATCGCAAGCGAACTCCACTCTTCGCGCGCCTGTGCATGTCGCCCCAACGCACACAAGCCGCGCGTCCACCAAGCCTGCGCTTCATCCCGGTGATCCCTGTGTGCGTTGGGATCATCGCGAGCCCTTCGGTAGCTCCCATGGGCCTGCAAGAGACCGCGATAGCGGCGCTCGACATGCGCGAGAGACAAGCGGACCTCCGCGCCTAACGCCGTCCCCGCAGCACGCATGGACAGCGCTTCCAGGTGCTGCATGGCAATTTCAGGCTCCCCTTTCGACGAGCACAGCAGGCCGAGTCGCAAAAGGTCGCGACGGGCGCCGATGAAGCCCGCGTTCTCTGCGCGGCGCAGTTTGGAGGCCAGCTGGATCGCTCTCTGGGAGTCGAAGCTGCTGCGCATGGCGCGCAACTCCATCCGCAAACCAGTCACCCAACGTGGGCCCGAGCCCGTGCGTTCTCGCCGATCGACGACCGGGCCGCTCGCAGCACACCAAGCTGCAAGGTAGCTCGCGAGGAGCGCTAGGAAGACATGCTCCCGCCGGCCGAGCTGCCGCAGACGTTGCGCTAGACCTGGTTCGAACCGCATCGATCAGCCCGCCGTTTCGAATTCCCGCAGCAGGCGCCCCTGGCGCCCAGCGCGGGCCAACGAGATCTCCATCCTGCGCCGCACCCGCTGGCGGGCTCGAAAGAGACGCACCTTGACCAGGCTCTGGCTCGTGGCAAGCAGGCGGGCCGCCTCCTCCGTGGATCCATCTCCCCCGTAAAAGCAGCGCAGTACCACCCGGTCCTGTTCGCTCAGCCCTGCGAGGGCCTTGCCCAGGTGCAGCACCAGCTGGTCCATTTCGAACCAGCGTTCCGCCACCCGCAGGGGCGGGCGGCTGTCCTGCTCAGAAGGATCGGGCTCCCGTCCGCTGAACTGGGCGAAGACCGTGTCCTCGTGACCCACCGAGGGCCCCCGGCCCCGCCGGCTGCCCTGGTCGCGCACCACGTTGGCCGCGATCGTCAGGGCCCAGGCCCTGAGGCGGCCCGGGTCGACCTCCGACTTGCGATAGCGCGCCGCACGCAACAGGGTCTCCTGGAGCGCGTCCTGCACGTCATGGACACAGGGGCAACGCCTGTAGAGGTAGCGTTTGAGGGGCGTGACAAGCTGCTCAAGGCCCGCCCAAGCGGCGGGTGCGACGGACGGGGACGACGAAAGGGTCGGGCTCAAGGGGCTCCTCCTGGGCGACGGGGTCGGCGGCCGGCAACGCGCCGGATGAGCACGAGAAACCCGATCGCCGGCGCCTGGTCGCAGGCCCCGCGCCCCGTGGAGCAATCCGCCACCCCAGCGCCCCCCTCGTCCCACCGATCCCAGCGATCCACCGAAACCGACAGCGGCCGTTCCCCCGGCTTCAGGGGAACGGCCGCTGCCGTTGGGAGCAAGCTGCGTCCAGGTTGGGGAACCGGGCGGTCGGGTCCCTCCAAGTGCCTGCAAATTCCCCGAATGCCGATTCGGCCCGGGAATTTCGCGCAGCGGTCTAGAGGTCCGTCAGCCGTGCCTCGCCTGCGCGGGGTTTTCGGCCGGGCCTCTAGCGGAGGCTCTTGGCTTCCTCCGCTTCGCGCGTACCGGGGAAGCGACGTCGCACGCGCAGCAGCATCTCGCTGGCGCGCTCGTTGCTGACCTCGTCTCCGATGCCGCGGAAGGCCAAACCCGCGTAGAGCATCGAGTGGGGCACGTAGGAAAACTGCTTGTCATAGACGACCACAACGCGCATGTAGGCTTCGACCGCCTTGCGGTAGAAGTCCTTCTGGGCGTCACCGTTGGAGGATTCCCCCCGGGCGTACAGGCAATCCCCAAGGCCGCTGTAGACGCCGGCCAGGGTGCGGTCGTCCGCTTGGGGATCTTTGAGGACCTCCTGGAAGGCCTTCTCCGCATCCTCGACGTTCTTTGCACCGAGGTACGCCTCACCCACCGCCACGCGCGCGCGGTTGGACACGATGGGGAAATCCCGACCGGCCTTGGTGGCCAGGCTCTTGAAGACCTTGGCCCGGGCATCCCCCTTGGTCGAGGTGTCGAAGAGCGCTTCGTGCACGTCGGCCTCCAGGCTCCAGCGGTTGCCCACCGCCCCGCTGCTGGCCAGGGCCTTGAGCGCGCCCAGAGCCCCCACCGCGTCATCCGCCTTGCCGGAATCAAAGAGCGCCCGCGCCTTGCCCAGGTGGGCCAGGGTCGCGTAGCGCGAGTCTCCGGCCTCAGCGATCACGCGGTCCGCCGCAGCGATCGCCTCGTCGTACTCACCGATCAGGAGGTTGATCTCCATGACGCGGTAAAGGGCATAGGGATTCGCCCAGGGGAACTTCTTCGGGCTCTTGCTGTTCTCGGTCAGGAACTCCTGCAGATCGTTGATCGCAGGGAAGTAAGCCTCCGTCTCGACCGCGGAATCCGCCGTATCGATCTTCGGGGGCTTCTTGCTGAACTTGACGCGGAGCACCTCATCCGACTTGACCTCTTGGGTCTTGCCGCCGTCGGAGTACGACACCATGTCCAGCCCCTCGGTCTTGACCTTGACGTCCTCGAGGGCATCGCCGTTGGTCAGGTAGATCGTGTCGGCCTGGGCGCCAGCGGCCAGCAGGGTGGCGCCGACGATTGAGGCGAAGGGGGTCTTGAATTCGAAACGCATGGACGTGCAGGTCGGCCTAGGGGGCCGAATCAGGGACGGGGGTCGGAGGAGGGCGAAAAAGGATAGGAGCGGGTGTCGCCGGGTGTCAACGCGGGGCCCCGTGGACGGGTGGAGCGACCACCATGGCCTGGGCTAGCTCAGCGCGCTTGGCATCGCCCACCCAGGCCCTTACGAGTTCCAGGGCGAATTCCATCGCCGTGCCGGGGCCCTGGCTCGTGATCATCCGGCCGCTCTGGAGCACGCGGGGCCCCGGCTCCAAATTCGCCCCCAGCTGGTCGTGCACGCTGGGGTGGGCCGTCACCGGCACCCCCTCAGCGACGCCGGCTCGGTCGAGCACCAGAGTGGCCGCGCAGATCGCCGCCACCCAGCGGTTCTGGTCCCGAAAGGCCCGCAGGGCCTCCAGCAGGCCCGCATGCTCGGCCATGGCGAGCGTGCCGCCCATCCCGCCGGGCAGGACGAGCGCATCGAAGTCCAGCGGATCGAGATCCTCAAGGCTGGCGTCACCGGTCACCACGATCCCGCGGGAGCCCAGGCAGGGCCCCGGGAGCAGTCCAGCCAAAGTCACGTCCAGGTCGGCGCGCCGCAGCACGTCCACCACCGTGACCGTTTCGATCTCTTCAAAGCCTTCGGCTAGGGGCACCAGAACTCGCATGGCCCCTACCCTATCAGCGTCGACCGGGGGAGTAACTGCGCTGGGCGTGGGCACGGACGTCCGCAGGGCTCAGCCAGGCCTCCTTCAGCTCGCCGCGCGCGAAGAGGGGGGCCTGGTCTTGGAAATGCTGGGAGTTCGGGTCGCGGCTCGTGCCAAACGGCACGATTGTGCGCATGCGCGGCGTGGCTGAGAGTTCGATCGCCGCCACGTACGAGTTGCCGTGATAGCCGTAGCGGCGCACCGTTTCGGCACCGGGGTTGGACAGGAAGGTCCAGGCCAACCCGACGGCCCCATGCCCACCTTCGACCGGCCAGCTCTTGCGCCTGTCGGAGTAGCGCGCCGGATCCCCCACCGCGCGCTGGTGTCGGTTGAGATCCCCCCACGCCACCCGCCAGGTGGAATGGGAGCGACGCAGATCGGCGAGCACGCGCTCCAGGGCAGACACGAGCAGCGAGCCCACCGGCTGCGTATCGCCCATGGACTCGTAGGTGAGCAGGAACAACGTCGAAGCCACCGAATCGGCCTGCACGATGTGGTCCCATTCGCGCAGGATCCGCATGGGCTCCACCAGGTCGCGCACCCGCGCCGAATCCCGCTGATCCATCGCCGCAACCTCCAGTTCGATCGCCCGAATCCAATCCTGGGCGCGATGGGCCCGCCGGTCGAACGGGAGGTCGCACCAGTCATCGAAATCAAAGGGCTTCGAACGGCTGAGCAGCGCGTGCGCCATCGCCACCCGACCGTCGTCCTGGTCGCTGCCGATCAGGTTTCCGCTGTCTCCGACGACAAGATGCACTCCGTTCGGGACGGTGGTCTCCGGACGGCTGTTGCAGTTCTGCAGCCAGCCGCACTCGGGGTTGCGGATCGAAGGAAGCTCGCTCCAATCGTGGTAGCCGTTCCACTGCAGCCCCGGATCATTGCCGTCCACAGGGCGGCTCCAGTCAACATCGGTCGACCGGCGCGGGACGAGCGCATTGTAGACGTAGCCGATGTTCCCGGAGGTGTCGGCGGCAACGACGTTGTGGAACAGCAGCCCGCCATCTTCGAGCGCCGCCATCAGTTCGTTCACGCTGCTCGCCCGTGCCATGGCGTAGGCGCAGTTCAGGCCCCCACCGCGCTCAAGGCCCGCTACGGCCACCGAATAGCCTTCGTCTTCGCCCTCGAGCAGCACCGGTCCGTGGTGCGTTACCATCCAGCGCAGCTCACGTGTTTCAAGCGCTCCCCCGGCGCCCAGCACCGACACGTTGACGGCGCGCTCGGTGGCCCGGCGCGTCTCGCCCCCATAGCGGTAGGCCCGGCCGGGCAGGTTGTCGGCGGGCTCGAAACGCACGCGCCAGGTGTCCGCCACGTCGGGTCGATTGACGGTCAAGCTCCAGGCGACGCGGTCGTTGGCCCCAAAGATAGGCAGCGCGCCACGGCCGTAGGAGTTCGCGCCGCTCACGTGCAGCCCTGCCTCCGAACGCAGATGCGCCTCATACACCTCCTCGAAGTTCATGTGCGGATTCGCCAGCAGGAGCGCGTGCCCGTCCTTGGTGCGCTCGGGGGCCACCGCAAAGGCGTTGGATCCGTCCGCCGCGGATCCCCAAGCGGGCGGGACCAGACCGGGATCGAGGCGGCGCAGCTCCAGCGCGGCCGCGTGGAGATGAAGGGCATAGCCCTGGGCGATCAGGTGCCAGGGCTCAAAGCGCTCGACGAGGCGCGCCCCGCTGCGGCCCTCCGCGTAGAGGTTGATCCCCTCCGCCCAGGCGTCGGCCAACGCACGCAGCTCAGGCCGCAGCTGCGCGTATTCGGCGCGCGAGCGAGCCGGAACTTCGAAGGCGTGCACGAGACGATCCCAGGTGAGGCCGGCTTCGCCCAGAAACTCGGCGTTGCGACCCAGCATCACGAACACCGCACGCTCCATGCGCTCGAACTCGTCCTCTGCCCGCGCGAAGGCGTAGCCCAGCACGACGCTGGCGTCGGTGGGCCCAAAAACGTGCGGCACCCCCCATTCGTCCCGGTGGATGGTGACCTGGGAGGCAACCCGCTCCCAGCTGGGTGCAGGCGGCCCCAGCGCGCGCACCTTGGCCGCCGGCCGGAACGCCGTCTCCGCCGAGGAGCAGCCCCACATCAAACCCAACGCAACCAGGAGAAGACCCCACATGGGGGCGCAGGCTAGCGGTTAACCCCCAGCCATCACCAGGAAGGAAGGCAAGTGCTCCAAATCGGCTTGGCGTAGGCCGGTTCGGCCTAAAACCAGCGGTCGCCCCACTGGGCGAGGTTCAGCATCGGCCAGGCGTGGGTCCAGTGGGCGCTCGGATCGCTGGCCACCCGCTCGATCGCCTCAGGTTGAAACAGAGCCGTCGCGAACGGCGAGTCCCGCAAGATCGACCCGCTGTCGGCGATCCAGCGCTGCATCGGCAGGGGGAAGCTGGTCTTGGGCCGCTGGAGCACCCGCTCGCCCACAAGCCCCCTGGCGGCATCGCGGACCACCAGCTTCGTGCGCGGGGCGGGACCCTGAGGTCGAAGATCGGACGAACCTCCCCCGCCCACCAGGGCCGGGGCTGGTCCGTACTTGTAGGCCATGGGCAGAGCGTCCGCGAAGGCCCGCACCCGGCGGTCGGCGAACGGCACGCGACCCTCGACCGAAGCCAGCATCGTGGAGCGATCGAGGCGCTCGAGCAGCCCGGTCAGATTGACCCGCCGCAGGTAGCGCAGATGTGCCTCCAGGGGATCGGCCTCCGGCCCCAGCTCCCGGCGACCGAGTTCGAAGAGCCGGTCGCTGGATTCGATCAGGGCGGCATCGTCGTTGAGAACGTCCCAAACATAGGGGCTCAGGATTTCGGCCTTCGCCGCCGGCGCCACCCAGGCGCAGGCCTCCAGATGGAAGCGACCCGCCCCAAGGCCCGGTGCGCCGACCGACTCGAAGGTCTGGGCGGCGTCCATCACCGCCCCGTAGCCCCCGAACAGCTCGTCGGCGCCCTCGCCTCCCAGTGCCACCACTCGGCCCTCTGCTGCCATCGCCCGCGCGAGTGCTCGAATCGCGACCTCGTTGGGCGTTGAGATCGGCATTCCGCCGATGTTCACCATCTCGCTCCAGCCGCGCAGGAACGTCGCTTGATCCAGGCTGACCTCGCGCAGGTCCAAGCCAAGCTCCCTGGCGACCTCCGCCGCCTGGGCCCGGTCGCCTTCGGGGCCCTCACCCTCGCAGCCGGCCACAAATGCCGTGGGCCGATCGCCCGACTCCGCCGCCAGCGCCGCGATCAGGGCGGAGTCGAGCCCACCCGACAGCAGGACCGCGCTCGGCCGATCCGACCACAGATGCCGCTGCACGGAGTCTGCGAGCACCTCGCGCAGCTGGTCCGCCGCGGCCCTAGGGTCGATGCCCTCCAGCGGCGGCTCCTCCGCGCCCAGGGACAGGCGCGGTCGGAAGTTGGCGACGTCGGTCCGCAGGTTCAGCTGCATGCCGGGCTCTAGGCAGTGCACGCCGCGGAACAGGGTTCGCTGGCCCAGGTTTGTACGCAGGTTGGTCAGGTAGCCGCTGACACCCTCCAGGTCGGGCGCCACCGCCACCCGGGGGTGCCGGAGCAGCGCGCGCAGGTCGCTGGCGAACACCAGCTCGGTGCCGTCGAAGCTCCAATAGAGGGGCTTGATTCCGAAGGGGTCGCGGAACAGGTGCACGCTGCGCTGCTGGCGATCGTGGACGGCGATCGCGTACATCCCGCGCAGCTTCGACAGTGCCTCGAGACCCCATGCCTCCAGGGCGCTGACGATCGTCGCGGTATCGCCGCGCAGTGGCAGCGGTAGGCCGGATGCGCGCAGCTCCGCGCGCAGCTCGTCATCGTTGTAGAGCTCGCCGTTGTAGGCCACGCACCAGCGCCCGTCGGAGCTCGACATGGGCTGATCGCCGTCAGGCCCGGGGGCGATGATCGCCAGGCGCCGGTGCCCCAGAGCCACGTTGCGCTCGATTCGAAGGCCGGCCCCATCGGGCCCCCGCGCGATCATGGTGTCGCGCATTCGAATCATCTCGGCTTCGCCAACCGATAGCTCCGCTCCGTATCGACCGACCACCCCAACAATGCCGCACATAGGCAGTGTTTTCGGACTGGAACACCGTGCGCCCCGTCGCCAAAAGTGCCCAGCTCCGCCCCTGTGCCAGCATTGGGCTGAATGGGCGGCCCTACCCTCGAATCGCCCCCCCGTGGATACAGGGACGACAACCGGCTCTTCTGCCACCCTTGGGTGGAGCCTCGTGGGACGAGAAGCCCGAAGGG
>CAYWNK010000047.1:0-28816 GCA_964459495.1 uncultured Planctomycetaceae bacterium | reverse complement strand
GAAGGGACCCACCGGGTCTTGGCCGCAGAGCATGCGGCGGGAGGGAGCGGTGTGTAGTTTAGGGCGACCTGTCGATGGCTTGCCAGGGTGCCTTGACCTGGGTTGCTGGACCGACATCCAACAATCCCGTCAGACGGCCTCTGCACCCCTCCCCTCTCCAACCCCACCCAATCCGATGAGTTCCGCTTCGAAGGCTCCCCAAGGCCTGGCCCCCCTGGCACAAGGGGAATCCAAGCCCGTGGCCACCCGTGAGGCCTACGGCGAGGCCCTGCTCGAACTGGGCAAGGAGCGCGACGACGTCGTCGTCCTCGACGCCGACCTGTCCGGCTCGACCAAGACCAAGGCCTTCTCCAAGGCGTACCCCGAGCGCTTCTTCAACATCGGTGTGGCCGAGGCCAACATGATGGGCATCGCAGCGGGCATTGCGACCTCGGGCCGCACGGTCTTTGCGAGCTCGTTTGCGATGTTCGCGGCGGGCAAGGCCTTCGAGCAGATTCGCCAGAGCGTTTGCGTGCCTGAGCTTTCCGTGAAGGTCTGTGCAACCCACGCGGGCTTGACCGTAGGGGAAGACGGCAAATCCCACCAGATGCTCGAGGACATCGCGCTGATGCGCGTGATCCCACACATGCGGGTTATCGTCCCGGCCGACGCGATCGAAGCGCGCCAGGCGGTCCTCGCCGCCGCCGCCGCCGACGGTCCCTTCTACGTGCGGCTCAGCCGGGCGAAGACACGCATCGTCTTCGATGACAGCTACCGCTTTGAGCTCGGCAAAGGCGCCCTGCTCCGCGAAGGCAACGACCTGTGCATCGCAGCCTGCGGCGTCGAGGTTGCCTACGCGCTCGACGCGGCCGAGCTGCTGGAGAAAGAGGGCGTTCACGTGCGCGTCATCAACCTGGCGACGATCGACCCGATCGACGAAGACCTGATCGCGGCAGCCGCCGCCGAGTGCGGCGCGATCCTGACCGCCGAAGAACACCAGGTGAAAGGCGGACTCGGAGAAGCGGTGGCCGAGGTCGTCCTGCGTACGAGCCCTTGCCACGTGGACATGGCCGGCATGCACGGTGAGTTCGGACAAACCGGAACCGCCGACCAGTTGCTAGCCCACTACCGACTCGATGGACCGGGCCTCGCGGCCCGCGCCCTGGACCTTCTGCGCCGCAAGAACGCCTAGCCCCCCACTTCCTCCAATGGCTCTCGACGACAACCAGGTCCTGGAGATCAAGGCCCTCGCCAAGCAGGCGCGGCTCGACATCGTCCGCATGGTCCACGCAGCTGGCTCCGGTCACCCCGGTGGCCCTATGGGCATGGCGGACTTCATGTCCGTCCTCTTTCATTCGCACTTCAATCTGACCACCGAGAACAAGCTCGATCCCGGGCGGGACAGGCTAGTCCTTGGCAACGGACATACCTGCGCGGGCTACTACTCACAGCTTGCTGCCAAGGGTCTTGTGGACAGCGCCGAGCTGATGAACCTGCGCAAGTTCGGCTCCGACCTGCAGGGACATCCCCACCGCAACCTCGACCTGGGCATCGACTTCTCAACCGGCAGCCTCGGCAACAGCCTTTCGGTCTCCCTCGGCATGGCCCTGGGCGCACGGCTTTCGGGCTGGGACTCCCGCATCTACAGCATCTCGTCGGACGGCGAGAGCCAGGAGGGGCAGATCTGGGAGGCGGCCACGGCCGCCAGCCACTACGACGCAGGAAACCTGACCGTGCTGGTGGATTTCAACAACATCCAGATCGACGGGCACATGCGCCAGGTCATGGACGTGCTCGACCTGCGCCTCAAGTACGAGGCCTTTGGCTGGCACGCCGTCGACGTGGACGGCCACGACCTGCGTGCAATCGATGAAGCGCTGGTCGAAGCACGCCAGGTCGAAGACCGCCCCAGCGCCATCGTCTGCCACACCGTTCTCGGCAAAGGCGTGTCCTTCATGGAGGACCAACCGGGCTGGCACGGCGTCGCCCCCGGGGATGACGAGCTGGCCCAGGCCATCGCCGAGCTGGAATCCATCCCGGTCGAGGTCGTCTGACCCTTCCCTGCGCGTGAACATTCCTGACGACGGACTCGACCCGGAGCCGCGCCCCTCGAGCGCGGCACTGCTGACCCGTATGGGTCATGGGGATCGTCACCGGGGTGTTCGGCGCGTTGATCGCCAAGCAGCTGCGCGGTGTGGACGAGGAACCGGACGTGGCGCTGTATCGCGAGGTTCGAGACTTCGCCCAGGCGTCCTACGTGCGCGAGCTGAACAAGACTGAGATCGTGGATCTCGCGCTCGACGGACTGACGCGCAGCCTTGACGAGTACTCCAGGTACTACGACGCGGAAGCCTCTGCTGAGCTCGACCGGGACACGGCCGGTCGGTACGCGGGGCTAGGCGCCTTGTTTCAGCTCATCGACGGGCGCAGACACGTGCTGTTCGCACTCTCCGGTGGCCCAGCGGAACGCGCAGGCCTGCGGGTCGGAGATGTGGTGCTCGAGGTCGATGGCATCACCGTGGCGGGCCTCGACGAAGAAGCCTTCCAAGACCTGATGCGTTCGACGGCCGGCCAACGGCGGGCCCTGCGCCTCGAAGGGCGCGACGGCATCCAGCGCGACGTGGACCTCATGCCAGAGGAGCTGCTGGATCCCAGCGTGCGCCATTTCCACATGGTCGATCCCACCCGTGGCCTGGCTTACCTTTCGATCCATTCGTTCAGTCGCCAGACTTCGACCGAGTTCGACAGCGCCTGGCGCTGGCTCGAAAGCCAGGGCGCGCGGGCCCTCGTCATCGACCTGCGCGGCAACTTGGGCGGCGTCCTTGACGCCGCCGTCGATCTGGCCCGACGCTTTGTCGCCGACGGCCCCATCGTTTCGACCGTGGGCCGCTTCGAGTCCGAGGTGCAGTCCGCCGTCCCCAGCGAGGCGACGATGCTGGGGCTGCCGCTGGTGGTGCTCGTCGATGAGCACTCAGCCAGCGCCTCTGAAGTCCTGGCTGGCGCCCTCCAGGACCACCGCGCGGGGGTGCTCGTCGGCGCTCCGACCTTTGGCAAGGGCATGGTGCAGACCATCCGCCGGTTCGAACCCAGCGGCACGAGTGCGAAGCTGACCAGCGCTCACTACTACTCCCCCAGCCAGCGCAACTTCGAGCGCACCATGGATGGTCGTGACTACGGCATTCGGCCGGATATCGAAGTCGCGATGACCGACGACCAACGGCTGGCCGCCCGTGTCTACAACGCACGCTACGGCCCGCCAGTAGAGGCCCTGGCTGACCTGGAGGCCTGGCAGCAAGAACTGGACCAGCAGCTGATCGCCGAGCTCCCCGACGACCCCCAGATGCGCACCGCCCTCCTGCTCCTGGCCGGTGAGCGACCGATCCCCGGCGCCGTCTACAGCCCCGCAGGCGACGAATGAGCAAACTGGTTCTCGGCATAGAATCTTCGTGCGACGAAACCGCCGCGGCCGTGGTCGAGGAAGGCCGCAAGGTCCGCTCATCGGTCGTGCACAGTCAGGCCTCGATCCATGCCGAGTGGGGCGGCGTCGTTCCTGAGATCGCCGGCCGCAGCCACCTCGACCAGATCCTGCCGGTCATCCGCCGCGCCCTCGACGAAGCGGACTGTGGCCTGGACGACCTGGCCGGCATTGCGGTCACCACCCAGCCGGGTCTCATCGGTTCCCTGCTGGTCGGACTCTCCGCCGCCAAGGCCCTGGCGTTCACCCGCGGACTTCCGCTGGTCGGGGTGCACCACATCGAAGCCCACGTCTACGCGGCGACAATGGAGCTGGAAAACCAGCCGGTCTATCCTTGCCTCGCCCTGGTTGTGAGCGGCGGGCACACCGCGCTCTACCGAGCCGACGGTCCGCGCAGCATGACCCCGCTCGCCAGTACCCTCGATGACGCGGCGGGCGAGGCCTTCGACAAGGTTGCCCACCTGCTGGGCCTCGCCTACCCCGGCGGCCCATCGGTCTCCAAGCTCGCGGCCGAGGGGAACGGCAAGGCCGTGCGTTTTCCACGCTACCGGTCCAAGGATGGCTCGCCGGGGTTTTCCTTTAGCGGGCTCAAGACCGCCGTGCTCTACCACCTGCGGGGCGGGGATGCATTGGCACCGACGCCGGCTCCCGGCGACATTGATGGCCGCGCCGACATCGCGGCATCTTTCCAGGAAGCGGTCGTCGACACCCTCGTCACCCAGACCCTGCGCTGCGCCGGTGACCAGGGACTCAAGACCCTGCTCGTCGCCGGTGGGGTCGCCGCGAACCGGCGCCTGCGCGAAGTGCTCACCCAAAAGGCACATGAGGCAGGCCGCGAGACCTACTTCCCCTCGCCCGAATACTGCACCGACAACGCGGTGATGATCGCAGGCCTCGGGTGGCATCACCTGGGAGACCCCGCTTCCAGGGAACCCGGCGCAGGCCTCGCCCTGGACGCCAGCCCCCGCTGAGACCGCCCGCCGTGGGAAGCGTGGCATGCGAGTTTCTCTGGTAGTTTAGAGTTCTCGCATCCCTTCAGCAGCCAAGTGCCCATGACTCGCATCTTCTATCTCGCCAGCCTTTCTGCTCTCTGTGCCAGCGGACTCCTCGCCCAGTCCGCCATCACCGCCCAGCGCCTGACGGCGCCCTTGCGCAACGCCGGCGTCTACCACCTCGCCACAGGCACCTGGACGCGCAGCGCCCGGTTGACGGCCAACCTCGGCCCCGACGTGATCTACACGAACACGGCTGACTCGGGCTACTTCACGACAGCCGGCATGGCTGGCGCCACGGGCGACTGGTCCTGGATCGACGAAGGGCGTGTGCCCAGCCCCAACGGCGATGTGGTCGGAGCCGAATACACAGAGGCTCAAGTCAACGGGCTGAGCTTTTCCTACTGCACCGACTCAGCCACCCCCATCGGGCTGACCTTCCAGGCATATGAGAGCTACCTGCCCTGTGACCTGGTGCGTACCGACCCGAACGCGATCTTCACGTTGTCCGGTTCCGTTGCGGCGGCCGGCCTCCCCGCCAGCCCAATGGGTGGCAACGCTTGCTGGACGATTACCCTCGACCTGACCGGCGCAGGGGAATTCAATCTCGAAGCCGAGGGCGGCGACCAATTCCCCGGGCACGACGGCGACGCCGCCCAGGATTCCTTCGGGCTCGAGTGGATCTTCAACGGCACGGCCGGCACCGAAACCGGTCCTGTGCTCGCCGGAGACCCAACCTGGACGGCCACCGTCTCCGGCGCCCTGCTGCACGGAGGCACGGGCACGTACTACTCGACCATCGCGTCCTGCGCCGACACGGGACTGGATACCCAGGACATCGTTGCCGCCGACCAGACCACCACCGGCATCCCTGGCGGCCCCGGCTGCTACTTTTTCGGAGGCTACGACAACCCGTCCAACGGCTGCGGCGGTCCCTCCAAGGTCGCCTTCGCGTCGTTCGCCACCACGATCTACGCCGTCAGCGGCGAGTGCCTGACCAGCTGCTTGCCCACCTTCTGCGAGCCCGCCGGAGCCAACTCAAGCGGCAATGCCGCCTCGCTCTCCCTTGAGGCGGCTGCAGGGGGAGCCGGAATTCGCCTGGTCGCATCCGATGGCCCCCAGCTCGCGAGCACCGGCTTCGGCTACTTCCTCGTCTCGTTCGGCATATCCCAAACGCTCCCCCTCGGTGACGGTGTCCTTTGCCTGGATGCACCCCAGGGCCGCTACGCCCCCGGGGGCGCGGGCAGCCTCAACTCCCTGGGCAAGTTCAATTCCAATGGGGACTTCGAGAACCTTGTGGGTACCTCAACCACGGGCTTCGGCTTTGATGTGCCCACTCAGTTGCCCAGTCCACCCGGCGGCAGCATCCAGCCTGGCTCGACCTGGCATTTCCAGCTCTGGTACAGGGACCTGAACCCTGGACCGACCGTGAACTTCTCCAACGGCATCACTTCGTCGTTCTAGCCCAGCTAAGGACCCCCGCCCCCGGTTCAGACCGGGGATTTGGGGGGACCGGAGGCCTCTGGGCGGGTCCGGGCGTTAGACTGCCGAGCGTTTGGACCCTATCTCTCTCGAGCGCCTCCTCACCTCCGTCCAGGAAGGTGAAACTCCCGTACCGGACGCACTGCAGCGCCTGGCTCGGCTGCCGTTTGAGGACCTAGGGCACACGCGCCTCGACACCCACCGAGCCCTGCGCTGCGGGCACCCCGAGGTCGTCTATGGGGCGGGCAAGACCCCCGAACAGCTGGTCGACATCGCCCAGGCCGCCCTGGACGCCCACCAAACCCTGCTGGTGACCCGCGTTACGGAGGGGGGAGCCGAGGCCCTAATGCGCGCGCTGCCCGACGCCGTCCACCACACGGACGCCCGAGCCGTCAGCGTCGAGCGTGGCGAGCAGGCCCCCGCTGAGGGCGACATCCTCGTCATCAGCGCCGGCACCTCCGACCGCCCCGTCGCCGAGGAGGCCGTCCTGACCGCCCGCCTGCACGGGGCCCGGGTCACGCACCTGGCCGATGTCGGCGTCGCTGGCCTGCACCGGCTCCTCGCCCACACCGAGCGCATCCGCGCGGCCCGTGTGGTCGTGGTGGTCGCCGGCATGGAGGGCGCCCTACCCAGCGTCATCGGCGGCCTCGTCGACCGGCCCGTGATCGCTGTGCCGACCTCGGTGGGCTACGGCGCCTCGCTCGGCGGGCTGTCGGCGCTGCTCGGCATGCTCAACAGCTGCGCCGCGGGCGTCACCGTGGTGAACATCGACAACGGCTTCGGCGCAGGAGTCGCCGCAGCACGCATCAACCAAACCCTGGCTCCAACCGCATCAGCATGACTACCCCCAAGCCCGCCTGGTTCGCCCTTGAAAACGGCGTCGTCGTCGAAGGCCTCTCCATCGGCGCCGACGGTGAGCGCGGCGGAGACCTGGTTTTCAACACCGCCATGAGCGGCTACCACGAAATCCTCACCGATCCTTCGTACGCCGGCCAGGTGGTCCTGATGACCTACCCGCTGATCGGCAACTACGGCATCGCCGCCGAGGACGCCGAATCCGGCCGGGCCTGGCCCGAGGCTTTCGTCGTGAAAGAAGCCTCATCGATCGCATCGAACCAGCGCACGACCTCGACCCTGCAGGACTACCTGCGGGAAGAGGGCATCGTCGCGATGGAGGGCGTCGACACCCGCCGACTGGTGAAACTGACCCGCGAACAGGGATCGCTGCGCTGCATCGTATCGACCATCGACTCCGATCACGCTTCGCTGGTCGCCAAGGCCAAGGCCGCCGCGTCCACCAACGGCCGCAACCTGGCCGTGGAGGTGTCCTGCACCGAGCCCTACCGCTGGGAAGAGCCCTACCCCTCGTCGTACCCGGCCATCATTCCGTCGGTGGACGGCGAGCGCCTCTCCCTCGTCGCCTACGACTTTGGGATCAAGCGCAACATTCTGCGCAGCCTGACCCACTGCGGCTTCGACGTCACCGTCGTACCCGCTGCGACCCCAGCCGCCGACGTGTTGGCCCGCAATCCCGACGCGGTCTTCCTCTCGAACGGCCCCGGCGACCCGGCCGCCGTGACGAGCGCCGTCGAGGCCTGTGCTGGGCTGGTCGGCAAGGTGCCGATCTTCGGCATCTGCCTGGGCCACCAAATCCTGTCCCTGGCCCAGGGCGCCAAGACCTTCAA
Organism: uncultured Planctomycetaceae bacterium; assembly: GCA_964459495.1. Lineage (GTDB taxonomy): Bacteria > Planctomycetota > UBA1135 > UBA1135 > CAYWNK01. Next base: position 21,203 of record CAYWNK010000047.1, on the reverse strand, counting down.
GATGCCCTTTGGCCATCACGGGGCCAACCACCCGGTCAAGGATCACACCACCGGCCGCGTCGAAATCACATCCCAGAACCACTCGTACGCGGTGGATGCGGACTCGATCCCCGACGCCCTGGAGGTCACCCACGTGAACCTCAACGACAACACAGTCGCCGGCGTCAGCCACCGCCAGCACCCCGTCTTCAGCGTCCAATACCACCCCGAAGCAGCGCCCGGCCCCTTGGATTCCGGTCACTTGTTCCAGCGCTTCCGGGACATGGTCATGGCCGACAGGGCCGGCTCGCCGGCGTAGTGGGCTCGTGCGCCTGGTTCATGAGGATTCCCAACAGAGCGCCGAAAAAGCTCGTTCGTGGTCGAGAATGACTGTCTTCCCCTCGATCCCGGGCGTTGCACCCGGAGGCGGGGTCCCGACCGGCCCGAGTCCCCCAGCGCACGGGATCGGGGCAAGGCGCCCAAGTCCGAACACGAATCACTTGGATGCGATTGCTGCGCATGGCGTTTGAGTTGGTTTCGATGGAGATCAAGTACCCCCTGGTTGTGTCATGGATTCGATAGCGAATTCCGGCGGACCGCTGCCGGAGCCGGATCGTTCCCCCGACGACCAGCCGCCCCCCATCGATCGCGATCAAGCATCCACGCCCCCGCATGGGGTCGACGGTGTGCTCCAAATCAAGAGGGATGATCAACGCGATGTGCATCGCCAAGTGTTCGTTCGCAAGGCGATCCTCGTGGAAAAGGTGTACCTGCTGGACTCGGAGTTGCGGGATCGCAGGCATTCGTGGAAGTTCGAGGACAGAGCCCTCAGGCAGCTAGAAGGCCTGCGCGTTCCCAGAAGCTATGGGTACCACTACGGCGTGGATGCACAAGGCCAAGCCATCTGCGTCCTCACCAAGGAGTACGTCACTGGCGAAACACCAGCAGAGGTCGATGATCAACTCCTGGAGAAACTGGCGGTGACGCTTGCCGAGTTTCATCGGAGGCGGGTCGTCACCAATGACTCCTCCCTGGACAACATGCTCCTGTCCGATCAGGGCGATCTGCAGATCTTTGACTTCAGCAAGGCGCGAACCTTCAAGCGGGGCAACCCCTTGCTCTACTACTACATGGGAAGAGAGCTCTACAAGATCCGCCGCAAGCTCCTGGATCGCAGGAACGACTTGTACGGGACTTTTTGCAGCTACTACTTCTCCAGCATTCGCGACCTAGGCTGGATCCGCATCCACCTCGTTCGACTAAGCGCGCAGCACTTCATCCGACGAGACCAGGCACGGGGTAGAGGAATGCCTAGCCCGGGTGAGTCGTGAAGGTTCCAACCAGGGCGTCGGAGCAGGTCGTTCGCGTTCGAACACGGGTGACCAGTTCCGACGCCCTGACGCGAGTCCTGAGGAATGATGCGCGCTAAGACAGCAGGCGTCTGCGCATCTTCCAGCGGCGGAACCAGTTCCTGGGCTTGGGTGCCAGATGCTCGGTTCCCCGCTCGATCAGGCTTTCGATGGCATCCACAGTTCTCTCGCTGGACTTGCCGTCGTCGTAGGGGTGAGCCTCGCGTCCGTGGCGGGCCAAATGCTCCTGGAGTTCCGGTGGACGAGAGAGGGCTATGCGCAGGCATTCCTCCAGTTGCTGCGCTGCATCGAAGGCCAGGACCCAATCGGCCGGCCGGCGACCTCGATAGCTGACCACTGGTTTGCCCAACAGGGCAAACTCGGTCAGGATCGAGGAAGTATCGGATAGCAGGACATCCGCCGCTTGCAGCAAGGGCACGATCGCATCGGTCTCGACGAACCGCAGCGCATCGCAGTCCAGTGCCTTGTACTGCCGCGCCTCCTCCTGGGTAGCCTTCGGGTGCAGTTTGACGAGCCAGTTCCATTCGCCGCCCTGGCTCAGGCGCTGAATCTCAGGCAGCAGATCCCCTGTGCTGGTCAATCGAGGGGAGAACGTCGGGGCGTACAGGATCAGCTTCTTCGAACTTGGAAACTCCACTGGAGCAGGCTGTGGAGTGAACAGGGAATCCAGCTTGGACCAACCGGTCTCCCGCACCTCAAAGGTTCCTTTGCGCTCTCGCTGAGCCTCGAATCCTCGCGTGGTCAGGGGCCCCTGTGTGCAATACAGATCGAAGGTGCCGCGGATCCGGAACTTGCCCTTCTTGCCCGAGTCGAAGCCGTGAAAGACTTGGACCTTTATGCCAGGAAAGAAGCTCGGGATCTTGTTGCCCGGCGCGATCAGAGCATGGGCATCGAATGCCATCACAGCGTCGGCGTCCGGGAGCCGCTCTTCCTCTGGGCGCAGGAAGCGCTGTGCTTCGCTGCGATCGGGCAGGAACCACGCCACCCGATGACCGCGCCGCTGGAGCTCTGCCTGGATGGGGCGCAGGACGGGGAACGAATACGAAAGTGTGGCGTAGAGCAGGAACCGAAGGGGCGGTGTTCGTGCTTCCTGGGCGGACATCCAACGCACCCTATCAGGCGAAGGGGGCGGCGACCAGTTCGCAAGCAGCTCACCAGTCCCTACGAATCGGCCCAGGAACCCCGATGGAAAAGAAACCACGGGGGATGCGCGCGGCGCTCCGCTTGCCCTCCGGAAGATCGGTCGCCGCCTGCGGGATAGGGCATCCGAACTGGGAGTGAGCTGTACGCCAAGCACAAGGCTGGATCTGCGGCCTGCCCCTGCGCTGCCAAGTGGGCTGCGCTCGGAGTAGGGCCAGGAGAAAGGGCCCATGAGGAGCCCCCTTGCTCCGCTGGCTTGGGGTTTCTTGCAGGTGAGCAGGCTTCGAGAGAAACCGACTCCAGACGATCTAGCCCGAGTCGCCCAACAGGATTTGCGTCAGGGCGCCGGAACAGGTCGCTCCTTGTCGAGAATGACCTGCTCCCACGCTCTGATGCGAATCCCCATGAATCGCCCGGTCTAGCGTGAACGCCTCCAATGCGAGCAGCGCCGACCCGATGGCAATCCGCGTCCATCAGACTGACCAGGGTTCCCTGGAATCCGTGGGGCCAGGCCCTCCTCGACCCAACGCCATACACGCAAGGAGCGCACCTATGGCTGCGCCCCCGCGCGGATGCTCTCGCAGCATCGCAGCGCAGGGGCGCAGCAAACCAATCGATCCGGCGATCAACTCAAAGCAATCCGAAGCCGAAGCGCCGGGTGCTTGGCTGGTCGCTCCGCATCAGTTGAAGGTGACGCTAAGGCCGTCCGTGAAGTTCGAAGTACTGGCCGGGTTGTTGTCTCGGAACCATCCCTGGAAGTTGAACGTCTCGCCGGGCATCACAGCAACCGGACCGCTGGGCTGCGGGATAGCGTTCAAGTCCAAGACGATGCTGTAGCTACCGCTCGAACCCGTGTTCATGATCATGTTGTTGAAGCGACCAATCGCCCCGCCCAAGCACAGATTGCCCTGGGAGCCACCCGGAGTCACAACAAAGCCCTGCGTCTGAGAGGCGACCAGGAATCCGAACTGATTGACAGGCAAGTTGGACGCCGTAAGGGTCACGTCATTGTCAGCCACAGCGGAGCTGCCAGATCCCGAGAGGACCCCTGACATGCCGCTGGAGTTAGGCACGGCCGGGCCACAGTAGTTGGCACCAAAACCCGCGGACCAAAAGTCAGCGCCGTTGTCGTTGATCCCGTCACCGCTGTAGGTGTACGGGCCAGAACTTCCACTGGCAAAGGTGTTCGCAGTCCAGATGCCAGCCGCTACCGCAACGGGTTCGCGGAAGCCAGAGACTCCGCCATACTGAACATAGTCCAGCAGGTTGTTGGCGTTGCCGAAGCCAGCGTTGTTGGCATAGAGGCCAACGCCACCAGCGCCGGGCACAAAGCCGTACACAACGGTCACCTCTTCGCCCGGGGAGAGCATCAAATCGCCAGAGACGATCGTCAAGGCAGACATCGCCTGGTAGGTGAACGGCTCCCGGCACATGAAAAAGCCAGCGGTGTTGACCGTAGTGGTCGTGCTGAAGTTCCGGATGGTCACTTCGGTGCTATTCTCGTCAACCCGCACCATGCGTGTTTGAGCGGTAGCGGCCGCTGCTGTCATGGCGAGAGCAAGGATCGAGTAGAGCGGTGAGATGGACATAGATTACGGGGAGTCGGCGATTGCCGATCAGTAGCTTGCCGGCCTGCGGCACGGGGTAAGGGGGGCCCGCTTGAAGTTGGGCCTCTGGAGCGTCTCTACGGGCAAGTCCAGCCAGAGAGACCGGCAAACTTGTAGGGACTTTGCTAAGCCTAGCCGCCGCCCCCCCAAGGCATGGTCTTGCACTTCGTGGTCTAGGAGGGGTGCCCCACTTCAAGCCACAACAAGATCCCTATCTCGACCCCCAAAGTCCGCGGACTCCGTGGTCGCTGGATCCCTTGCCAAGCGACCGGCCTCGCTCCGACCGGAGTGGGCCCCCCCGTTGAGCTAAACGCCGTTGCGAAGTGGAAATGGGATAGTGACGGCACTGTGCAATCGGGCGGCGTGGCCGCGTGAAGAGTACGCATCCCTTCGGGGCTTGGGCCAGGGCCCTTGCCCACCTCCGTTTTTGCAAATGCCAAGGCGCTATGCCTTGTCACTCACGGTCTTCCGGGGGAGACGCCCCTACTCCATCCCAGGCCGCGCACTGGCTGTCCCGCCCGAAGATGTGCAGGCCGTAGTGCTGACTGATCGCTTCTACCGCCGCGATCCCGCGGGCGCTGTTTCCGCGCCCATCCAGCCGCGGACTGTACACGCCGATTCCCATCTTCCCGGGCACCACGACACAGACCCCTCCGCCCACGCCGCTCTTGGCCGGCAAGCCCACTCGATACGCCCACTGACCGGAGTAGTCGTACATCCCGCAAGAGAGCATCAAACTGAGGACCGAGCTCACGTGCCGGTCTTTGAGTACACGGCGCCCTGACACCGGGTTCACCCCGGCATGCGCCAAGGTCGCCCCAGCCAGCGCCAAGTCGTGAGCGCACACCTCGACAGAACACTGCCGGAAATACAGATCCAGCGACTCGTCCAGGGGCCCTTCCAAACGGCCGAACTGGCGCAGCAGGTGGGCGATCGCCCGGTTGCGGTCCCCGGTCCGGCGTTCCGAGGCATAGACGTCCTCATCGACCTCGACGGGTCGGCCGAAGTACCCCTCCAGCACATCCGCGATCTTCGCGAAACGATCTTCCAGCCCCTCGCCCCGGATCAGATCGGCCACCGCGATGGCCCCGGTGTTGATCAGAGGATTGTGCGGCCGGGCGGTGCTGTCGAGCTTGACGATCGAGTTGAAAGGATCGCCCGTGGGTTCGACACTCACACGATCATCCAATGCCCCCGGGTCTACCGTCTCCAGCGCCAAGCCGTACACCAAGGGCTTGCTGATCGACTGCAAAGTAAACAGCTGCCCGTGATCGCCAACCTCGAAGAAGCGGCCGTCCACGGTCGCCACACTGATCCCGAAGCGATCGGGATCCACATCGCATAGCTGAGGAATGTACCCGGCGAGCTTCCCCTCGCGCATAGGCATGAGCTCCTGGTGCAACGCGCAGAGAAAATCGTGCATCGGCCCATTCTAAGCAAGGCTGGTCGATGGGCACTCGCCTAGCGGGATCACCCCCCCCACAGCGCTTGGCGCTTGCCGGCTTGGGGCGAGGCAAGCCCCTTCCTTCGTCCAGCTGTGACGAAACAGGGCTCAAAGCATGTGCACGGGGTCCACGTCGATCGAGATGCGCGGGCGCGTCGTAGACTCGGCGATCTTCCAGAGCAGGCCCTTGGCGTGGGCCATGGCGTCGCCCTCGAGACCGGCCTTCACCAGGATGTGATGGCGATGGCGCCGGCGTAGGAGAGCCGTCGGAGCGGGCGCGGGGCCGAGCACCTGGGCGCCGTGCTCGCGCAGCGTCTCCCGCAGGGCGGCGGCGATCTGGGCGCCGGTCTGCGCGACCTTGGTCTCGTCCTCGTCTTCGATCAGCACGCGCAACAAGCGGCCGAACGGCGGATAGGCAATGCCCGTGCGCTCGCCGATCTCACGCTGGACGAAGCCGGGGTAGTCGTGGCGCGCGGCGCAGATCAGAGTGGGCTCCTCGGGATCCATCGTCTGGATCACGATGCGCCCCTCCAGATCGCCGCGGCCGGCGCGGCCGGACACCTGGGACACGAGCTGGAACGTGCGCTCGGACGCGCGAAAGTCCGGCAGGTGCAGGGAGGCGTCGGCCGAGATGATGCCCACCAAGGTCACCCGGGGAAAATCGAGCCCCTTCGCGATCATCTGGGTACCGATGAGCACATCGATCTCGCCGTCGCCAAAGGCCTTGAGAGTGCGCTCGTAGTCCTCCGATCGCAGCATCGTGTCCGAGTCCATGCGCGCCACCCGCACGCCGGGTAGCTCCTTGGGCAGCACGGCCTCTACCTTCTCTGATCCCTGGCCCAGAAAGCGCAGGGCCGGCGCCGTGCACGACGGGCATTCCTGGGGTGGACGCGACTCCTCGCAGCACGCGTGGCACACCATGCGCTCGCGCCGGCGGTGGTAGGTGAGCGCCACGTCGCAGTTCACGCAGCGCAGGACATCGCGGCACTCCCGGCACCACAGCACCGGTGAGAATCCGCGCCGGTTGAGGAACAGAATCGCCTGCTCCTTGCGGGCCAGGGTCTCCTTCAGCCGATCCATCAGGGGCCGCGAGAACAGCCCCCCGCCCTTCTGACCGCGCAGATCGACCATCTCGACGGGCGGCATGGGGCCACCGTGCACCCGCGCGCGCAGATCGAGGCGCATGTAGCGCCCGCGCTCCGCGTTGACCCAGCTCTCCAGGCTGGGCGTCGCCGAGCCCAGCACGCACACCGCCCCCTCCCGGTGGGCCCGGGCGACGGCCACGTCGCGAGCGTGATAGCGCGGTGTGCTGCCCTGCTTGAACGAGGGCTCGTGTTCCTCATCGACGACGATGACGCCCAGGTTTTTCACCGGCGCGAAAATCGCCGAACGCGCCCCCACCACGACCCGCGCCTCACCGCGCTGGACCCGGCGCCACATGTCGAGCCGCTGCCCGTCACTCATTCGGCTGTGCAGCACCGCGACGCCGTCGAAGCGCGAGCGGAACCAACCCACCGTCTGGGGCGTCAACGCGATCTCCGGCACCAGCACGATCGCCCCGCGACCCCGAGCTAGCGCATCCTCGATCACCCGCAAGTACACCTCGGTTTTGCCGCTGCCCGTCACGCCGTAGAGCAGGAACGCGCCGAAAGCGCCCGCGGCGAGCCGCTCCCCCATCGCCTCAACCGCCGCCTGCTGGTCTTCCGTCAGCTTCTCGGGACGAGTGCGATCGGGCTCGCCGCCCGTGAGCAGCTCGTCCACCTGGGCCTCGACCTTGGTGAGTTGGACCAGGCCCTTCTTGACGAGGGTATCGAGCGGCGACGCGGTGAGGTTCAGCCGGCGCAGCAGCTCGGGCCGCTCCAGCGGACCGCTGGCCTCGAGCAGGGTGCGCAGGACGATGTGCTGCTTGGGGCTCTTCTCCTCGAGCGCCGCGAGTTCCTCCCGCCCCACACCGGCTACGGGTTCGGCAACGGTGAGCATGCGCCGGCCCCGCTCGCGCTTGAGCGCGGCCGGAAGAATGGCTCCCAAGGCCTCACCCCAGGCGCAGGCGTAGTAGTCGGCCAGCCAACGTGTCAACCCGAGTAGCGGCGCATCCACCACCGGTTCATCGTCAAGCACGGCCTGGATCGGGCGCACCCGCTTGGTGTCGAAGTCCGTGGTCGTGCTCAGCCCGACGACGACCCCCACCTCCCTTCGACGGCCCAGGGGCACGGCGACCCGCATGCCCACCGCGAGATCAGCCGCCATGTCGGCGGGAAGCCCATAGGTCCACTCGCGGCGCAGGGGCCGCTGGAGAGCCACCGTGGCAAAGCGCGGGGGCTCGGCGGAGGGAACCTGCGCGGACTCCGCCCCATCCGCCGCCTGGACCATGGCCTGCTCCTCGGCGCTGGAGCCCGCCTTTGCCGGGCTACCCATCAGGTCAACCGCAGGTGCAGGGGGTGTCGGAGCAGCGCGGGCAGCCCTTGGCGTACTTTTTCTCCGCAGCGGCCTGCAGGTCGATGCCGGCGATCGAGGCGAGCGACGACAGCCAGGCGAGCACATCGGCGAATTCACCCTCGAGCTCGTGGCGGGTGTCGCGGCGTAGCGCGCGGGTGAGCTCCCCCACCTCTTCACAGAACCACATGTGCGTGCCCGCGAGGCCGCGCTTCGAGTCCTTCTCGTAGTAGACGGCTTCGATCAGTTTCTGAAACTCGGAGATCTGCATGGGCGGCTAGGGCGCGAGGCGGCTCAGGCGGGGTTGCGCGCGAGGACGATCATCGAAACGTCGGCGGGGAACGCCGTCTCACCAGCGAACTCCTCCAGAGTCGCGACGATGCTGTCCAAAAGAACCTCGGGGGCCTTCTTCGCGTTGCGCGCAAACGCCCGATAAAACTCCTTCTCGCCCAGCTCGGCTCCGTCCTCGTCGGTCACCCGGACGGCCCCGGTGCCAGCGATCAGGATGCGATCGCCCGGCTCGAGGGGCGCGTGGATCAGCTCGAGCTTGCGGTCGAAGACCGGGCCGCTGTCGAAGCCTAGGGCAATTCCCTCAGGCTGAATCAGCTTGACCTGGCCCGCCGCTGCGTCCCAGCGGATCAACGACAGCTTGTGGCCAGCGCACGCGACGGTGGCAATGTGCTCGACGGGATCGACCACCATGGCGAGGGCGGTTACGAACATGCCCCGACGGACGTCCCGGGCCACTTTGGCATTGACCCGCTTTAGGCTGTCCTCGATGCCGGTCGAATGCTCGAGCTCCGATTTGAGGTAGGCGCGCGCGGTTGCGCCTACGATCGCGCCCGGAACCCCGGTGCCCGAGACGTCGCACACCAACAGGGCCAGTCGCCCATCCTCCATCGCCTGGTAGTCGTGGAAGTCGCCACCCGTCTCGGCCGATGCCACGTGGGTCATGGCGACCCCGTAGCCCTCGAGCTCGGGATGCGTATCGGGGCGCAGTGACTCGGACACCTCCATGGCGACCTCGCGCTCACGCTCGCGCATGCCGAACTCGATCTCGGCGTCCTGGGCTTCCTCCAAGCTATGGGCCATCTTGTCGATGGCTAAGGCCAAGCCGCGCACCTCGCCGCTGCCCTGGACCCGGGTCCGGTGATGCAGGTTGCCCCGGGCGATCGCACGCACGTCGGTGACCAGCACGTCGAGCGGCTTGGAGATCTGCACGGCGATCAGGCTGGAGACGCCGGCGCCCACCAGCACGACCGCGGCGGTCACGACCAGAAACAAGCCGAAGAGATCCTCGTGGGGGTTGTTGCCCGCATCGGGCGCCAGCAGCTTGTGCTCGGCGTCGAGCTCATAGAGATGCCCGTCGCGGCCGCTGTACTTGCCGTGCTGCACTTTGACATCAAAGCGTTTGACCACGCCGTCCGAGCGGGCAGCACCGCTGGCCTGGACGTACATCTTCTTGTCCGCATCCGTCTCCGCGAGCGCATGCTCCTCCGCCTGGGCCACGGTGGCCGCGATCATCGACTGATCAACACTCGAGTCCACGACCTCGCGGGTCTTGTTCAGCAGAAAGTACCCCGCCCCAAACATCACCACCGCGAGCGCGACGGTCATAGCGAGTGCGAAGCGTGCCGCGATACTCATGGGAGGACCCGGAAGGGGAACGGAGTGCTACAGCTCCCAGGGGTTGACGTCGGCCCCGGGGAACAACAAGCGTAGGACGAGCAGAGTAGCAAAGGCGTAGATTCCAGCCATGACATCGTCCGCCATGATCCCGTCGCCGCCGGGCAAGGTCTCCAGCCGCCGGATCGGAGCGGGCTTCCACACGTCGAACAGCCGGAAGGCCAGAAATCCCACCGCCAGGGTAAGAAAGGTTGGCGGACGCACCCATGCGATGGTGACCAGATAGCCCACGACCTCGTCCAAGACGAAGAATTGGGGGTCCTTGCCGTGCTGCCCCTCGGCCCAGGGAGCGAGGGAGCGGCCGACCAGGTAGAGCAGAACCGCGGCGACGAGGACCCAGACCGCGTAGGGGCTCGCCCCAATCAGCGCCCAGGCGATCGCCACCCCGCCCAAAGTGCCCACCGTTCCAGGGGCCACCGGAGCCAGGCCCAGGAAACCCGAGGTCACGATCCCCAGCTTGCAGCGATCGAGAAAGCTCAAGACTCCGCCTCAGCCAGGACGTCCCGGGTCCGCAGCACGTAGTTCAGACCCGAACCAAGCGTCGAGATCAGGGTGGCCCAAACCAGCACATGCACGACGACGCTCCAGAAGCTGTACCAGGCGGGCGGCCAGGCGAAGGCCTCCATCCAGATCAGGCCTCCGACGGCGATGCTCTGCACGATCATCTTGATCTTGCCCCAGCCGTCGGCCGGGAACTCACCACCCATCTTCTCCACGTAGCCGCGGATGCCGGTGACCAGGAGTTCCCGGGCCAGCACTGCGACGACGATCCAGGTGGGCATCCAAGCCGAGGTCCAGGGCATGACCGCCGCATAGATCATCGCACCCAGGATCAAGACCTTGTCGGTGAAGGGGTCGGCGATGCGGCCGAACGCAGAGACCAGCTGGTCCCGACGCGCGAGGTAGCCGTCGAGAAAGTCCGTCGCTGCAGTGATGACGAAAAGCCAAAACGCAACGCAGACCAGCAGCCGGTCCTCGTGGACGGTCGCGGGCGTGTGGTCCTGCAGGTAGGTGAACAGCGCGAACAGGATCAACGCTCCCACAAACCGGATCGCCGTGATCCGGTTGGGCCAGTGCGCAAAGACGCCGCCGCTCACGCCAGCTCTCCCCAGAGGTCGAACTCCTGGCCGACCGCCGATACGCGCACGGAAACACGGTCACCGACCCGCAGCTCGGCCTCGGCGCATTCGATGTAAACGCGCGGGTCGACCTCGGGAGCGTCCATTTCGCTACGGCCCACGGCCACGCGCTCGTCGTCGGTGGCTTCGTCGACAAGGACCTCGAGCACCTGGCCGACCTGGGCCTGCTGATGGGCCTCGAGCGCGCTATCCCGAGCCGCAAGAACGGCGGCAAGGCGAGCCTCCGCCTCCTTCTTGGGCACCGTGCTCTCCAGCTCGAAACCGGATGTGCCCTCCTCGGGGCTGTAGGTGAAGGCGCCGAGGCGGCCGAGCCCATAGCGCCGAACGTGGGCGCAGAGCTCTTCGACGTGTTCCTCCGTTTCACCGGGGAAGCCAACCAGCAGGGTGCTGCGCAGGGTGATACCCGGCACCTCCTCGCGCAGGCGATCGAGAACACCCCGCACCTGGTCGCCGCTGCCGGCGCGGCGCATGGCCCGCAGGACCGGAGTCGCGATGTGCTGGGTCGGGATATCGAGATAGGGCAGCACCTTGGGATGCTCGCGCATGAGCCGCGCCAGGTCCCAGGGGAAGCGGTTGGGGTAGGCGTACATGACGCGCACCCTCTGCTCGCCCGGTAGATCGGCTAGGGCCTGCACGAGCTCGGGGAGTTCCATGCCAAAGTCGCGGCCCCAGGCGGTTGAATCCTCGGCGACCAGGACCAGCTCGCGCACGCCAGCGGCGATCAGCTGCTCGGCCTCGGCGCAGACGTCGGCGGGCCGCTTGGAGCGGTGCGGGCCGCGGATGCCGGGGATGGCGCAAAACGAACAGGTGTGGTCGCAGCCGTGGCTGATGCGCAGGTAAGCGTACGAGCCGGGCGTCGCCAGAAGTCGCGCGTCTTCCTGGTCGGGCGGCCGGAGGCCCGGGCTTTCCAGGTAGCTCTTGGCCACGCGCCCCTCGGAGAGCGCCCGGATTTCCTTGGCCAGACTGCGGTAGTCGGAGATCTCGGCGAAGACGTCGACATCAGGGAATTCCTCGCGCAGGCGCGTGCGATAGCGCTGCACAAGACAGCCCGCGACGACCACGTGCCCCAGGCTGCCGGCGCGCTTGCGCTCCACCAGCCCGCGAATCGCCCCATACGACTCCTCCCGGGCGGGTCCGATGAAGGAGCAGGTGTTCAGGACAACGGTGTGGGCCTGCTCCGGGTCGCCGCTGACCTGGAGCCCCTGCTCCGCCATCCGGGCCAGGATGAGCTCGGAGTCGATGAGATTCCGGGCGCAGCCCAGATGGACGAGGGAGACGCTGGCGGGATCGGGCACTTGGATGGGCAGGGACCTAGGCCCTGACCGGGGATCCTATCATCCGGAAGCGCCCGGGGCGGAGGCCGGACGGGCTTCCCATTCCTCGAAGCTGAGTAGGATCTCCCGGCGCTTGCCGCCGCGGTAGGGTCCGATCAGACCGGCTTGCTGGAGCTGGTCGAGCACCTCGCAGGCCTCATCGAAGGCCAGGCTATGCCTGCGCTGCAGGAGCGAGACGGCCACGCGCCCCTCCTCCAGGAAGAGCCGGCCGCAGTCGTGGACCAATTGGTCGATCGGTTCGGCGGCGGCCTTACCGGCCTGGGGCTGGGATTTGGCCTTCGAGCGGGCCTTGGACTTTGGCTTCGACTTCGACTTCGCTTGGGTCTTGGACTGGGCCTTGGAGCCCTTTTTCTTCTTGGGAGGGCTGGCCTGGGGCGTGATCACGACCTCCGGCTCGTCGAGGTCGCTGCCTTCCCCGCTCGGGCTCGCGTCCGCCAGGCTCTCGGCCAGGCTCTCGGCCAGATCGTCATCGCCCGCCGTACTGGCGAAGGGGTCGGCGCCGGTCGCGCCTGGGTCCAGGGCGACCGCTGGCGCGGCCTGAGCTGCCGCGGCAACGACCCCCAGGGACTCCGTTTCCTCGACGACCGCGTATTCAGTGTCCTCAGTGTCCTCAGAAGCTTCGGCCTCAGCTTCGACGTCCTCCTCCAGCTCAGCTGCCTCGTCTTCTTCCTCGTCCTCGTACTCGGCCTCTTCCTCTTCTTCCTCTTCTTCCTCGTACTCGGCTTCGGGCTCGGGGCCCTCTTCCTCAAGCTCTGCCGCTTCTTCGGCCTCTTCGGCCTCTTCGGCCTCTTCTTCTTCCAGGTCCTCTACGTCCTCGGCGGCGATCTCGTTGCCGTCCTCATCGACGTAGATGTACTCCTCCTCTTCCTCCTCAGAGTCCTCTTCCTCGTCGGACTCCTCCTCGAGCTCGGCCGCCTCGGCGTCTTCGGCGTCTTCGGCGGGCGACTCCTCGCCGTCCTCCGCCTCCTCTTCCTCGTACTCAGCGTCGGGGTCGGAATCTTCCTCGAGCTCCTCTACTTCGAGCTCGGCCTCTTCCTCGGCGTCCTCTTCTTCCTCCTCCTCTTCTTCCTCCTCGAGGCCCTCCACATCCTCGGCGGCGATCTCGTTGCCGTCCTCGTCGACGTAGATGTACTCCTCTTCTTCGGAGTCCTCCTCTTCGGAGTCTTCTTCGAGGGCCGAAATGCCCTCCCCCACCTCGTCTTCGTCCGCGTCTTCGTCCGCGTCTTCCTCTTCCTCCTCGAAGAGTGCCTCCTGTTCCCAGCTGGGACGGGGAGGAGCGTTGCCCGCTGCGGCGGGCTCAAGCACGTCCTCGGCTCCGGACGGCTCCGAGGGGGCCTCGGACTCGACTGCGGCGGCGGCTTCGGCCTCAGACGCCTCCTCTTCGGCGAACCTCAGGTCTTCCGAGGAGAGCTCTCGGAAGGGATCTTCTGCCTGCTCGCGGGTGGTGGTGGGGATCGGAATGCCGGCGGTGAGGCCAGGGGCGCCTCGGAAATCTCGAACCGGGTGGATGGAAGGGGGATCGTCCTCCCCCCGCGGCTGCACGGGAGCCACAGGGCTGCCAGGAGCGACCTCGGAGGGCCGCTGGGCGGGGTTGCGCTGCCAGCCCCCGGGCTGGGGAGGGGGGTCAGCCGAAAGTGAATCCGCTTCGGTTGGGGCCGGGTCATCGCTAGTGCTTAGGGGCTTGGCGCCATCGGGCACCTCACCGCGTAGACGAACGTCATCGGGGTAAGGAGACGGCGGCACCGGCGCTGCCTGGGGAGCCTCGGACGCATGGCGCCACAACTCCTCCATATACGCGAGCGTCGACTCGTCCGGGACAAGCATGTTCGCCTCGGCCGCAGAGACCCCGTCATAGTCCGACTCCGTCAGCGCGTCGCCGAGCGTGGCACCGCCTCCGGATTTTTCGAAGGCAGGCAGGTAGTCGCGGAACCAGGTCAACCCCACAGTCCCTGCCGCTAGGGCCACCCCGAGGGCCAGCCCCACAGCGGTTCCGAGGGCCCCGGCAACGCTACCGCCCAGGCGCTCGCCGAGCCGGCCGCCCATTCCGTTTTCTAGGGCGCCGAGAACGACCACCAAACCCAGGGCGATCCCGCCGATGCCGATGACGTGGCGCAGGGGATCGCGCAGCCCGAAACCTAGGAACAGCGCGATGCCGATGCCGACGAGGCCCGCACTCATGATCAATGGTGCGACCTGGCCGAATCCGGCCACGATGGCCTGGGCAAGGCTCGCCAGCCCTGTGAGCTCCGCGTCGGGAGCCGGCGGCCGCAGAATGCTCATCGCGACCAGGACCAGCGGGAACGCGCCCACCAGAAACAATGCCAGCCCCAGGCGCTCGCCTGTGGCCGCCCGACTCGAATCGTCGTGGCTCATGTCAGCTTTCCCCCTGCTCGATGTTGGCGAGGTTTTCTTCCCAGTCCTCGAGAGTCATGTGAATCTCGCGGGATTTGGATCCCTGGTGCTCGCCCAGAATACCGGCGTCGGTCATCTGGTCGATGAGCCGTGACGCGCGGGTGTAACCGATCTGCATCGCCCGCTGAAGCAGGCTCGCTGAGCCGCGCTTCGATCGCAGGACTACCGTGACCGCATCGTTGAATAGCGGATCGACCTTTTCGCCGCCCTGGCTCGTCGTGCCGGGGAGCGCGGAACCGGTTGCCACCTGCACGAGCTCCTGATTGAAGGTTTGCGGCGATTCCTTCGTGACGAAATCGACGATGGCCTGCAGCTCGTGATCCTCAACCAGGGCGCCCTGAACGCGGCTGATGGTGGAGGACTGCGGCGGGTTGTAGAGCATGTCGCCCTGGCCCAGCAATTTCTCGGCCCCGGACGTGTCGAGGATGACGCGGCTGTCGATCTTGGAAGCCACCTGGAAGGCGATCCGGGTGGGCAGGTTGCCCTTGATGACGCCTGTGATGACGTCGGTCGACGGCCGTTGGGTGGCCACGATCACGTGGATGCCGACCGCACGCGACTTCTGAGCCAGGCGAGTGATGCCGTTCTCCGCCTCCTTCTTCGACTGCATCATGAGATCTGCCATCTCGTCGATGATCAGCACGATGTAGGGCACGTGGCGGGGCGTCCGCTCTTCGTTGAAGTCCTCGCCCAAGCGCTCACGGAGCTTGTCCTCACCCAGGTTGTTGTAGGTCTTGATGTTCTTGACGCCAGCATCCTTGAACAGCTCGTAGCGCGCCTCCATCTTCTCGACAGCCCACTGCAGCACGTTGGTGGCGTGGGACATGTCGGTAACGACGGGCAACTCCAGGTGCGGCACCTGGTGGAACATCATGAGCTCGACCATCTTGGGGTCGACCAGAATCAGGCGCACATCGTGGGGCGAGCGCGTGAGCAGCAGGCTGGCCACGATGGTGTTGATGCAAACCGACTTACCGGAGCCCGTCGTACCCGCGATCAGCAGGTGCGGCATGCGCGCCAGATCCTCGACGATCGGCGTGCCCTCCGCGTCCATGCCCAGGAACAGGGGCAGCGCATAGTGCTTCTTCTCGTAAGCCTTTTGGGTAACGAGCTCGGACATGCGCACCGTGCGCCGCGTCTTGTTCGGCACCTCGATCCCGACGGTCGACTTGCCCGGAATTGGCGCAATGATCCGCACGGAGCGCGCCCGCAGGGTGGCTGCGATCTCCTGGCTGAGGGCCGTCACGCGGTTCATGCGTGTTCCTTGGGCGACGGTCAACTCGAACATGATCACCGCGGGACCGACCTGTGCCCCCACCACCTCCGCGTCGACGCGGAAGCTCTTCAGGGCGTTTTCTAGGTCGTCCGCGCACTTCTCGAGGAAGTCGCGATCGAGCCCCTGTCCCTCTTCAGGCGCCTCGAGTAGGTCGAGGCTGGGCAGAGTCCAGGGTCCGGGGGGAGGCGTCGGTGGATCGTAGGCCGCGGTGTTGAAGGAAGTCGTCCGAGCCTTCGCGGCGGCTGCGCCCGCGGCGCCCGCGGCACCTGCGGCCATCTTGGCCAGCAGGCCGGGCTTGGGCTTTGCCTTCTTGCCGGACTTGGCGGGCGGGACGACCTCGACGTCATCCTCTTCGTACTCGTCCTCCTCGTACTCCTCGTCCTCCTCGTCTTCTTCCTCCTCGTCCTCGTCCTCGTATTCGTACTCCTCGTCCTCCGCCCCAGGATCCTCGTCCTCCTCTTCTTCCTCCTCGTCTTCGTACTCGTACTCGTACTCGTATTCGTCGTCCTCGAGCTCGTCCTCTTCCTCCTCGGGCTCGGGCTCGGGCTTCTTTTTGGGCTTCTTGGGCGCCGCCTTCTTCTTAGCCGCCGGCTTCTTCTTCGCCTTCGCCTTCGACTTCGCTTTGGCCTTCGCGCCAGCCGTCACCGGCTCCAGGTCCGCCCCTCGCAGGAAGTCCCACAGGCCGCCCATCAGGTCCTTCGTCCAGCCCCAGAGGGCCGGCAGCAGGTCCTCGCCCCAGCGCTCCCGGCGCTCGGCCGCCCACTCTCCGAACGCGGAGAGGGCGGGGTAGAAAGCCATCTCCGTCGCCAGGGCAAAGGAAATCAGGGCCATCGTGAGCAACAGGACCCAGAGACCGGGGTCCCCAAAGCGGTCCACGAGGACTGGATTCCACACGTAGGCCAGCCAGCCGCCTGGTCCATGGGGCAGGCCGCTGGAGAGCCCGGCCAGCTCGTCCCGCCCCTCCAGCTCGACAAAGCCCAGGTCCAGGATGAACGCGAAGGACATCACGAAGAACGCCGCGCCCACGGTACGGATCACGGGCAGATCGATGCTCTTGCGGGCCACGATCACGAAGCCCCAGCAGATCCCCAGCACCGCGAAGAGGTAGCCCGACAGGCCGATGAACGAGAGCGCCCACTGGGCCAAGTAGAACCCCACCTTGCCGCCCAGGTTCGCGCCCCCGGGAGCCTCGTGGTAGGGCTCGTGGTAGCTGGACATGCTGACGAGCAGCCAGATGAACAGCCCGATCTGCAAAAGCCCCATCAGCTCGCGGACCCGACTGGCCGTATCTTCGTCCAGCGGCTGCCCGAAGAGGAAGCTGCTCATCAGAGCTCCGACCCGCCCCTGCTCGCGCCCGCGCGCCTTGGATTTCCGCTTCTTCGCCGGCAAGGGTCCCCTCGTGCCTGTGGTGGTTCAAGACCCCACGACGGAGCCCGAAGGCCCATCGTCGTAACCTGCACAGGCCGGTTCAAGCCCGGTCCCCAAGGACCTGGTGAAAGCGGCACGGAGACGGGAATAAATCCTCCGCATTCAGATCCACGCGCCCCTCCGAGCTGCAGTCGGGGGGAGGGCTTGGCTCTGATTAGGGTAGATCTAGTCCCGCCTCCGGATCGCTTTCAGGTCGATGAGGCGTTGGGCGACCCACTCCTTGGCCTTGTCCTCGTGGACAACGCGGCTGCCGTCCCGGCCTAGGATCGTGACTGTCGTGACTGCCGCGTTGAGCGCGCTGGCGCCGTTGAGCACGATGTAGTCCGTGCGCTTGCGCTCCATTTTCGCGAGGGCGCGACGCTCGCCGTCGGAGGTCTCCAGGGCAAAGCCAACCACCATGCGGTCCCCAGGAACCTGCGCCAGGGTTGCCAGGATGTCGGGATTCTCGACGAGGTCAATCCTGGCTTCGCCGCCCGCCTCCTTCGCCTTCCACTTGCCAGCGTGCCGCACCGCGGGTCGGTAGTCAGCCACCGCCGCCGCCATGAACAGCGCATCGGCGGTCGGGAGCTCGTGCTCCAGCGCCGCCAACATGTCGAGGGCGCTGACCACGTCGATGCGTCGAACACCCGCCGGGGTGGGCTGGTGCACCGGCCCCGCCACCAGCGTCACCAAATGACCGGCCTGCGCCGCAGCTGAGGCGATCGCAAAGCCCATGCGCCCGCTCGATTCGTTTGATAGGTAGCGCACGGGATCGACGTACTCACGGGTCGGCCCCGCACTCACCAGGACCCGGCTAGCGCTCATTCGGTGAGCCGCGCGCTCACGCGGGCCAGGATATCGGCCGGCTCAGGGAGGCGGCCGCTGCCGGCCTCGCCACAGGCCATGTGACCGGTGCCTGGCTCAAGCACCTCCCAGCCATCGGACGCGAGCTGGGCCAGGTTGCGGGCCACGGCTGGGTTGGCCAGCATCGTCGGGTTCATCGCCGGGCAAAGAAGGCGGGGTTTCGCAGTTTCCACCGCGAGCAGCGCCGTGCTGACCAGATCTTCGCCCTGCCCCGTAGCCAGGCGAGCGCAGAGGCTCGCGGTCGCCGGTGCAACCACCACCAGATCCGCCCAGCGCGCCAGATCGATGTGATCCATGGCCGTGCGGCGGGCGGAGCCCCACTCCGAAACCTGTGCGCTCTCCCCCGTCACGGCAGCGAAGAGCTGCGGCGAAACCAGCCTCGCTGCGTTTTCCGTCAGAGCGCAGCGGACGCGGTGACCGGCCTGGGTCAGCTTGCTGGCCAAATCGCAGGCCTTGTAGATCGAAACGGATGCAGAGACCGCCAGCAGAACCTGACTCACTTCGCCGACTCCTCGACGAGACCCACCAGGCCACGGATCTCCGCCACCGCACGGTCGAGGTCGTCGTTGACTACGACGTGGTCGTACTTCGCCCGCTCACGGTACTCGTCCTCGGCCTTGCGCAGACGCCGCTCCAAGACCTCGGGAGTCTCGGTGCCACGGCCGGTCAGACGCTGACGCAGCACTTCGAAGTCCGGCGGCGCCACGAACACGTAGACGCCCTCTTCGCCAAGGGCCTTGAGCTGCAGCGCGCCCTGCACGTCGATCTCGACCAGGTAGATCCGGCCCCCGTCGATGGCCTTGCGCATCGGCTCGCGCAGGGTGCCGTACATGTTTCCGTAGACCTCCGCGCTCTCGAGGAACTCCCCGGTCTGGATGCGCGCACGGAAATCGGACGTGGATAGGAAGTGGTAGTCCCGCCCGTCGACCTCGCCCGCGCGCGGAGCCCGGGTCGTGGCCGACACCGAGAACTCGACCAACGGATCCTGCAGAAGCCGCTTGCAGATCGTGCTTTTCCCACAGCCCGAGGGTCCTGAGATCAGCAGCATCTTGCCCTTGTTCGTCATCCCTGCCATCACGCCCTCCGGGCGGCTATTCGATGTTCTGAACCTGCTCCCGCAGGCGCTCGATGTGGGCCTTGAGCTCAACCACGTGGTGAGCCACCTGTGCGTCTGAGCACTTCGACCCGATGGTATTCGCCTCGCGTAGGAATTCCTGCACCAGGAAGTCGAGTTTGCGCCCCACCGCCCCACCCGCGCTCAGCAGCCCCTCAAGCTGGTCGAGGTGCGCGCGCAGCCGGCTGACCTCTTCGGCCACGTCCATGCGATCGGCCAGGACGGCGACCTCACGGGCGAGATCCGTAGGCGAGACCTGGTGCGCTTCGCCGAGCAGTACGGCGACACGCTCCTGTAGCTTCGCTTGGTGCTCGGCCACCGCTACGGGCATGCGCTCGGAGATCGACTGCACTTGGCCCGCGACCACGTCCGCGTTCTGGCGCAGATCCGCCACCATGGCCGCCCCCTCGTGCTCGCGCATCCCAGACAGCTCGTCCAGGGCCGCTCCGATCACCTCGAGGACCAGATCGGGCAGCTCCGCTTCGCTACCCTCGACCTGCCGGCCAGCAACGACCCCCGGAAGACGAAGCAGTCCATCCAGAGTCAATGGACCCTCCACGCCCGAGGCAATCGCCAGGTCAGCTGCGCCTGCCGCGTAGGCCTTCGCCAGCTCGACGTCGAAACCCGCCTGGGCCTCGCCTCCGGAGCGTTCGATGACCAGCGCCCCGTTCAGCGTGCCCCGCGTAAGCCGCTCGCGGACGAGCCCCTCCACCTTTGCCTCAAGACCCGCCACCTCGGCGGGCAGCCGTAGCTTGACGAGCAGGTGGCGATGGTTGACCGTCCGCAGCTCCGCGCGGGCGGTCAACGTTCCCGACCCGGTGTCCCGCTGGCGCTCAGCCGCACCGAACCCGGTCATGGACCGGACGGGACGGCCGGTCACTGATCGCTGTCCGCCGGGATGCTCAGCACGCTCTCGTTGCCGACGATCGAGCTGGACGAAAGGCTCTTGTTGATCAGGTGAATGGCGATGGCGCTGCCCAGGAAGACAAGGCAGAGGCCCGCGGTGAAGCGGTGGATGCCAGAGGCCTTGACCCCGAAGGTCTGCTGCCCGGCGGTACCGAGCGCGTCGCCAAAGCCACCGCCCTTGCCCTCCTGCAGGAGGATGACGACCGTGAGCACGATCGCGGCGAAGACGAAGACCACGTAGAGGAGCGTATTGAGGATATCCATGGCGATTCTGTTCTGTTCTTGGGAGCGGCGGGGCGCTGTGTTTCAGGCGAACCCGGGTCGGATGGGCGAACTCGGGCTATTGGGCGCCGGCGTCGATGAGAGGCAGGAATCCGTCGGCGCTGAGGGAAGCTCCCCCCACCAGGGCACCGTCGATGTCCGGGACGGCGAGCAGTTCGGCGGCGTTGGAAGCCTTGACACTGCCGCCGTAGAGGATGCGCATGACGCGAGAGGCCGCCTCGTCGAACATGCCGGCGAGCACGCCCCGCAGGTACATGTGCACCTCGCCAGCCTGCTGGGGAGTGGCAACCTGTCCGGTGCCAATCGCCCAGACCGGTTCATAGGCCAGGGTCAGGCGGCCGAGGTGACGGGGGTCCAGGCCCTGCAGTCCCGCCTGCAGCTGGGTGGAGCAGATGGACTCCGTCTGGCCTGCTTCGCGCTGCTCGAGGGTCTCACCGATGCACAGCACCACGTCGAGCCCCGAGGTGAGCGCCTGGTCGAGCTTGGCGCGCACGCGGGCGTCGTCTTCCCCATAGACGTGACGCCGTTCAGAATGGCCCACCAGCACCGAGGTGGCGCCGACATCTTTCACCATGTCGGCTGCGATCTCGCCGGTGAAGGCTCCACTCGCCTGATCGCAGCAATCCTGCGCGCCCACCGACAGGGACGAACCCGACGCGGCCCGCACAACCTCGTCCAGGTAGACGGCCGGGGGGTAGACCGCGACGTCCACGCCGCTCGCCCCTTCCAGTCGCGTACGGATCGCTGCCACCAGGTCCAGGGCGGACCGGCGGTCGAGGTTCATCTTCCAGTTGCCGGCGATGAGAGGGG
>CAYWNK010000046.1:0-28984 GCA_964459495.1 uncultured Planctomycetaceae bacterium | reverse complement strand
GGGCATGGGATGGGGCAGGGTCACAGACGAACGGTTTCCCCGGCGGGCGATGCTGTTGGCGGGCTCGGGGTGAGGATTCCAGACACCCGCTCCGCCTCCGTCAAGGGAAAGGCCAGGAGCCCACTTGCTCGCCGGGGGCTGCTGCGCGGAGTCGATTCGGAACATTTCCAGAAATGCCCCGGCCGTCTTCCTCGGTCGCGGGCATCTCATGGGGCAAGAACGATGGAATCGCCGCCTCGCACAGACGACCTTCTCAATCGCCACGGCGCGTTCCTGCGCCGCTTGGCCGGGGAGCTCACCAGGTGTGAGGCGGACGCTGAGGACTTGGTGCAGTCCACCTGGGCTGAGGCCCTGCGCAGGCCGCCGGCGACCTGGCAGTCCCCCCAGGGCTGGTTGGCCAAAGTGGCGCGACGCCTCGCCGGGAAGCGCGCCAGAACGGAGAGCCGCCGAACGTACCGCGAGGTGCAGGCGGCCCAGGCTGAGCGCGTGGACGCTGATCTGGACCTGTCCCTGGTGCTGGGCGAGCTCAGCCAGGCTCTTGCGAAGCTCGACCCTGAGCTGCGCCGCGTGGTAGTTGCGCGGCACTTTGAGGGGCATGAGCTGCGCGCGATTGCGGCCGCCGAGAGCATCGCGCTCTCGACGGTGAAGGAGCGCCTCGCGCGCGCCCACCGCGACCTGCGCAACATCCTCGACGGCGGCGTGGGCCGCCAGCGATGGATGGGTGCCTTTGCTCCCCTGCTTGCGCCCAATCCCAGTTCCATTCTTTCCAACCCCGTTCTCCCTGCTGCCGCAGGTGCGCTCGCCATGACCGCCACCGTCAAGATCGCCGCCGCCGCCGGAGTCGCCGGCCTGCTCGCTATCGGCCTTTTCCGCTTTGGAGAATCGGCCACGCCTGCGCTGGAGCCTGAGGTCGGAGCCGCGGAACAAGTGGTGGTGGCCGCGGCCAAGGAACCGGGAAGCAAGCCGGCCGGGGAGCGCACCGCAGTCTCTGCCGCGGCGGACGAGGAGCCTGCGGTCGAGCCCGGGGAGGGATTGGAGCCCGAAGCCGGAATCGACGTCTTCGTCACCGATCTCTTCGGGGTTCCGGCCACGGGTGTCAACGTGTTCGCGGCCCCCCAGGGGCTGCCGTTGAATCGCATCGACGACACCAACGCCGAGGGGCGAGTCGAGCTGCGCTGGCGCTCCGCGGCGGTTTCCAGAATGGTGGTCGGGGTGCGGTCGAAGGGGCGCTGGCTCGGTGGCCTACGTCGCTTCGACCTCAGCCCTGGTCAGACTCGCCGGCTGGACCTGTCCATTCACCCCGACCTGCTTCCGGCCCAAGGGCTGAGTGGAATGTCGTTCGCCAGTGTTCGATTGCTTGGGGCCGACCTGCGGGAGATTAAGCTTGAGCTTGAGGACTTGGAGATCGCGATGGAAGAGCAGGCGCCAAAGTTGCCCCGGCGGCGCAACCCCCAGCATCCGAAGCCGGCAACGAGCGAATCCGAGGGCATCGTGTCGTTCTCGGCATTCATCCCCGAGGAGGGGCAGGGGCGCGTCCTTGAAGACGTCCCCGGAGGGTACTTTTCGATCATCAGCAACTTTGCCAACGACGGCGACGGGGAGAAGGGCGAGCTGAATGTCCTCATCCAGGACGCCTTTGGTGACCCCGTGGCTGAGGTGGAGGTGGGCCTTCGCCGGACCGACGTTGAGCCCAACTCCATCGCTTCGTCGACCCGCCAGCGCACAGATTCCAAGGGCATGTTCAAGGTCAACCTTGATCCCGGTACCTACTCGCTGCGCGCCCCCTCTCGGGGGGAGAACAGGCTGGAGGAAACGATCAAGATCAGCGCGGGCGGGGTGACCACCTGGCAGGGCGTGCTAGAGCTGGGAACCCGGCTCTGGGGTCGGACGGTTCAGCCCCAGCCGGAGGAGGGTCAGGATCAACCAAAACCCATCGTCGAAGCCTCTGCTCCGCGCACGGGAGGTCTGTGGATCGGGGTGACACTCACCGACGACAAAGGCAACTTCTCCATTCCGCACTGCCCGGCAGAAACGCTCGATGTAGACGTGGTTCTCGATCGGTCCGGGCCCGCTCTGCTGCACCTTGAAGCGGTGCGTACGGATACGGTGGATTGGACGATCGCGGTGGATCCGCAGTCCCAGGCCAAGGTGAGCTATCAGCCGTTGGACGCCGGATCGAACGTGGCGCTGGCCAGCGAGGTGCGCGTGTGGGATCGTCAAAGCGGTCGGGGCTGGAGTGGTCCTGTCGGCGGCCGGGTGGGAGACCCAGCGCAGCTGCAGATCGGGCCCGGTGACTGGGAGCTCGAGGTGCGCCCCAATGGGCTCGCCGGCCACGACGCTACGTCCTTCAGCGTGATTGACTTCAGGCCGGTCGATCTGGGCTCGATTTCCATGCCTCCACTCGGGTGGTTGAATCTGCCGCGGGCGGAAGTCGAGGACGCTTGGCGGGTGGAGCGTGCCTCCGACGGGGCGCTGATGTTCGAAGGCCAGCTTCCCGAGACCGATGACCGACGGGCTTACAGCCTGGAATTGGCCCCTGGCGACTATGTCGTAACGCCCCCGGGTGAAGATTCCGAGGCCCGTACCCTTGCTATCCAGGCCGGCCACCACGCCAACTGGTAGGCGATGACCCAACAACCTGGCGCGATCAGCGCGCGCGTCGAGCGCATCCGAGCTGGCAAGGATCCTGAGCTGCTGCTCGCCATGCCCAGCGGATTCGCCATTCTCGGTAAGCACCAACCCGGCGAGGTGCGTGGCTGCTGCATGCTGCTGCCCGATCCGGTGGTGGCCTCACCCAACGACCTCGAGGCTGGGGCTCGGGCCCAGTTCTTCAGCGACCTGTGCCTACTTGGCGACGCGATTCTCGAGGTCACGGGCGCCGAGCGCATCAACTATCTGGTGCTCTGCAACCAGGTGCCCGAGCTGCACGGCCATGCGATCCCGCGCTTCGCAGCGGAAGACCCTGCCAAGCGCCTGCAGGGGCCTTTTGAGGCCTACGACTTCGGCGGTGCGCCGATCGCCGACGCACGCGGCTCGGAGCAGGAGCTGCACGCAGCCCTGCGAGCAGCGCTGCAGAAACGGCTCGCACGCTGAACGCCTGGCCGGCGGTGAATCCCACCGGCCAGGCGACTTGTTTGCATCTTCGCGTAGTTACTCGGGCTTGTTCCGCGGAACGACCTCGCTCGCGATCGACCAGGCGAAGTCGACATCCAGCCCGGCGGTCTTCGCGGGGTCGTCCATGGACAAGTAGAAGTTTGCGCCATAGACCGCCCCAGGGCTTCCGTAGTTGGCAAGGCCGTGGCAGGTCATGCAGTTGGATTGGATGCCAAGATTGGTCGATACGATGCCGTTCGGGGTCGCGACCGGATCTTCGCGTTTGAAGTTCTTTGGGCTGAATTCGGCCTCGAGGTTGGGGTTGAAGCCGACAACCAGCTCACCGGTATTCCTGCCACCCCTGAGGGGTTGTGCCGGCAGGAGCATGGAATACGCGGTGACCATGGCGTAGTGGCTGGCCTCGTGGCTCAGCTCGGCGGGACGAGCGCCAGCGACTTCAGGAGAGCTGGGCGTCCCGGGCTCGGCGGGATTGGCGGCCCACCAGAAGCTCTGCCAGGTCCAGCGCTCGGTTTCGCGCGTGGCCACGTGCATGCCGACGAGCAGGAGGATGTCGCCCACCTCGATCTTGCGCTGCTCGGTTCCGTTGCTCGCGCCGCCATGGGTAACCGTCTGGAAGTGGACCTGATCTTCGCCGGTGATCGGGATCGTGATGAAGTCCCCAAGCCCGTAGGTGTTATCCGCGGTCGGAGTCTTGCAGGTCGGGTCGACGCCGCTGGCGGAGGTTGCGCCGCTGTTGTTGACGTCGACGTAGACGCATTGGCCCCAGTCCTTAGGGGGGAAGCCGTTCGCCTCGATCGCCTTGATCTGCGCGATCTCCGCGGAGTTTTTGCCGGTCCGGTCCAGGGAGGGAATGCCCGGCCATGCCGGCATGGCGTAGAGCTCCTTGCCGTCGATCTCGTTCAGCTCCTCCTTGCTGATCAACTTGTAGACAGGCTTGACCGTGATGCTGTCGCTAGGGAAGCGGGGGATGCTCGGGTAGCCGCGTTCTAGGTACTCATTCAGAACCTCGGTGAACAGGAGCTGGTTGTCGTAGGTATGCCGTGCTGCCGAGGGGCTGTAGGCGACAACCTCGGCGACTGAGTCGTCGATGTGCATGCCGTCAGCGTTGGCCACCGAGGGTGCGATGAGCGTGGCACCGGGGCTCTTGCCGTGATGCTGCAGGGGGGTGCGGAGGGCTATCGCGGCCGTTTGGTCCTCTCCCCTAAGGCTGGCGATGATGTCCAGGGGGGCAAGCCAGGTCTGGTAGATCCGGGCGTTTTCGATGCCAAACGCAGTCTTGTCCGTTGGTGTGGTCAGCCCAGCCCACAGGCCCCAGCCGTGCCGGTAGATCTCGGCCTCATCGGGGTCGTCGCCGAAGACCCAGCTGTTGATGCGGCCCTCGAGTGTGGGAAAGGTCATTCCCGGCGCTAGCTGGGCGGGCAGGTCGACGCCGAAGTCTGGCTGCACTCGACCGGTGGGATCGCTTGGTCCCTGGGTTGGGGCTCCTAGGGGAACAAGGGCGACGAAAAGAGAGGTCGCAAGGGTGCGTTGCATGGCAGTGTTGATGGGGGTTAGAACAAAGGAAGGCACCCACTTGGTGCCATCTCGTCCCACGGGAACCGCGCGAGTCCCAGGCTTGCCTTTTTAGGGAAAATCGCGACGGGCCCTGTTTCTTCAGCCCAGCCCCAATCCGCGAACCTGAATGGCAGATGTTCCGCGGCGTAGGGTCGTCAGAGGGCTTGAAGCCGATGACAAAATCCAAGTACAGCTGTCCCAAATGCCAACGGACGATCTTCAATCGACGCCTGAGCAACTGCGAATTCTGCGGAATGCTCCTTCCGGCCGAGCTGCTGTTTACCACCGAAGAGCGCGAAGTTCGGGATGCTGCGAGCGCGGCGAGCCTCGCTGAGTCCACGGACAAGCTGCAAGAGTCGGAAAAGCGACTCCGGGAAAAGAGGCGAACTCGAAGAAGGCAGAGCTACTTTTGGACGGGGCCGTGGGACAGCTGAGCGGGTGCGAAGTCCCCAGGGTTCCTAGTGGTCCGAATCTTCCGACCCATGCAGCAGGTCGCCCGGTAGCCCTTTGGCTTCGCGAATGAGAGTCTGGAGGAGCCTCTCGGCAAGGTCGACCTGAGCCCCCAGGCGGGCCAAGTCGATTTCTGTCCAGCGGTCCATACGGGCTCGGCCGATGGCCTGGCGCTCGACCTGGACTTCATGGGCCAGGCGGGCGTAGTCGAAGCGATGGTCGAGCTGGCGGCGTTCGGTGCGTGCGTCCTGCAGGCGCGCAGCGAGCCCAAGATCAGAGGCGCTGAGTTCGCCGGAAAGAAAGCGGGTGCGCAGCTCCTTGCGCTTTTCTAGGTGGACAAGGTCGGCCATAGCCAAGGAGAGATCTCGCTCCGCCTTCTTTTCTTCCAGCAGGGTGGCGCGTCCGGCCTGCGCCTGCACCTGCGTGCGTTCCAGCGCGCTGGTTCGCAGCTCGACTTGATTCACCAGCGGACCCTGGTCGTTGGACAGGCGCTCCAGAACGAAATCCCTCCCGCTGATCAGGGGCGCGGAGAGACGACTGTTCGGCGCCTCTCCGCTGAGCTGGATCTCGCTTCGGTCCAGCTCCAAGGCTTGCAGCCGAGAGTGGGCCGCAAGCGACTCGTGGCGTGCGGCATCAAGCTCCACGTTTGTCACGACTCCGGCCTCCGCCAGCCTCTGTATGCGCTCCTGCTCATCGCCCAAGAGGCTGGCCTCCGTGGCGGCGAGCTGCTCCTCGATCGCCAAATCGGCGAGCAGCTGGGCTCGGTCCTGGCGGCGCCCGATCTCGCCAGCGGCAACGGTGCCCGCGGTTCCAGCAAGGAGGCCAGCCGCCAGGAGAGCGGCGGCTCTCCAACCGGACGAGCGCTGACCCTGGGGGCTGCTCGATCCGAAGCGGGCGCGTCGGCGGACCTCGGTTACCACCTGCCAGCGCAGATGTGCAAGGTACTGTGGATCGGCTTTGTGGCGTTCGTTCATCGGGATACCTAACGGGGGTGGATGGGCTTGCGAAGTGCTTTGGCTAGGGCTCTTCGGGCCCGGGTCAAGCGGCCTTCGACGGCGCGTACTGAGAGTCCGCGGTTCCGGGCGATTTCGGCCAAGGGCAGACCTTCGAGGTGGTGATCTTCGATCAGCGCAGCCTGCTCCGGTGTCAAGCGAGCCAGCCCGGACTGGAGCAGCTCAGCACCGGCGGGACTGTCGCAACCGCTGGCCAGGGAGTTCGGCTCGAGGGAAATCTGTTCGAGCACCTCCGGCTCGACCGGGCGGGGTCGTCTGCGCTTGAGTTGATTGCGCAGGCGGTTCATCGCGCAGGTGAGCAGCCAGCCCCTGGGCTGGACGGCGGGCGGGGGCCAAGCGTCCACCGCCGCGAGCCATGCCTCCTGGACCAGGTCCTCAGCGAGGGCGCGGTCGCCACCCACCCGCCTGGACACAGACGTGTAGACGGCGGCGCAATGCGCCTCGTAGAGGGCGATCCAGTCTTCGGGTGTCATGCTCGGAGCAGCCGGGCTGCGAACCTAGGGACAAGCGGGAACTTGGTAGCCCACGGGGAATCTCTGGAACTTCCTCCCCCCAGGATCTCGGCTAGTCCTCGACCAGGCAGCGCAGCAGGCCGTCGTGTGCGCCGAAGTACACCGACGTGCCAACAGCGATCGGAGAACTCCACAGGGTCGCGCCCACCTCGAAGCGCCAGCGAACGGCCCCCGAGGTCCGGTCGATTGCAAACAGGGCTCCTGGTTCGTCGCCGCCCGAGCCCTCTCCGCCGACGTAGAGTAGGTCCTGCACGATCGCCGGGGACCCGAGCACTCGGCCTTTCAGATCCGCTTTCCAAAGCTCACGACCGTCTTCACAGGCGAGCGCGTAGAGGTGTTGGTCGTCGGAGCCCACGTATAGGATTCCATCTGTGACGGAAACAGCGGGAGACGAGAACACGGTGCCTCCTGTGGCAAAGCGCCAGCGTTCTGCGCCTGTCTTCGGGTCCAGCGCGTACACATGTCGGTCGTCCGACCCCACGAACACGCTACCGAGGGCGTAGGCGGGTGATGACCAAACGGTGGCCCCTGTAGTGAAGCTCCAGCGCTGGGCACCGGTTTCCTTTTCGAGTGCGTAGACCGTGCCGTCCTGGGATCCGATGACGACGAGGTCATCGGTGAGACCTGGAGACGAGAGGATCGCTCCCTCTGTTGGGAAGGTCCAGCGCACATCACCGGTGTCCGCCGCGACGCAGTAGACCTTGCGATCGAACGAACCGAAGTAGACGTTCCCGTCCTCGATCGCCGGCGAGGATTGTTGGCCGCCGGGCTCGAGATCGAGGGCCCAGACCTGATTCCCCGTAGCGGCGTCGACGCAGTAGAAGCGCTCATCGTCCGCGCCGAAGAACACACGGCCGTCGACGACAGCAGGTGATGCACGCAGCAGTTTGCCGCCAACAGGGAAGCGCCAGCGCTCCGCGCCCGTCGTCGCGTCGAGGGCAAAGAGATGTCCGTCGAAGGTGCCGCAGTAGAGGTTGCCGTCGACGACAGCGGGTGAAGATTCGACGGTGCCGCCGGTGTCGAAGCTCCAGGCCAGGCGGGGGTCTTGGATCGCTTGGGCGTCGGGAGCGGAACCCGCGTGACTTGGGCCGCCCCGGAAATGGGACCATGCGCTAGGCATAGAGGGGGAGCCACTTTGGCAGCTTGGGTTCAAGGCGATCGCAAAGAGTGTCGCAGCGCGAAACATGGTCTTAGGATTCATCTTCGGAGCTTAGGGGGGCTTTGGCTCACTCGCCAAGAGTTTGGGCGAACGGAATTTTAGGTTCGGCGTCGGAGCGTGAATGCAGCGTCAGGTTGAGCGCCTGTGTATGAGATGCGAACGGTTCCGCTACACTCTCGCCTGTGTACCCCACCCCAAGCGATCAGGCCGTGGTGAACGAGGAGAGTCGGCGTATTGAAGCTTTGCGTCTCTACGCTGTACTGGATACCGCAACCGAGCAAGCGTTTGACGACTTGACGCGCCTGGCGGCCAACATCTGTCAGAAACCGATCAGTCTGGTGAGCCTGGTGGACAAGGAAAGGCAGTGGTTCAAGTCGCGGCATGGATTGGACGCGACCGAAACCCCGCGCGATCATGCCTTCTGTGCCCATACCATCCAAAGCGACAAGATCATGGTGGTGGAGGATGCGCACAACGACAGGCGCTTCGCGTCGAACCCCCTCGTTACCGGCTCGCCCAACATTCGTTTCTATGCTGGGGCGCCGCTGATCGTCGAGGATGGACAGCGCCTCGGCACGCTCTGCGTGATCGGCCGAAAGCCCGCGAAGCTGAGCGAAGGACAGATCGAGACACTGCGGGTTCTCGGCGAGGCGGTGGTTGCGCAGCTCGAACTGCGCAAGGTGCAGCACGACCTGCGCGCCCTAGAGCACCTCGTGCCGGTGTGTGCCTGGTGCCAGAGCGTTCGAGTGATCGACGCAGGTGGTGGAGCTTCCTGGGTTCCGCTGGGCGAGTACATCCACGCGACGGTTCCCGAGACTCACGGCATCTGTCCCGACTGCAGCGGGATCCATGGCGTGAAGCCGCAGGCCTAGCCCGGGCGCTTCGTCGCCTGCCGGGACTAGTCCCAGTCGATGCGTGTCCAGCCCCCCGAGGCGACGGTCACGGTTTCGGCCCTTCGTTGGCCTGCGTTGCCGAGCCCGGTGAGACGTACCTCTGCCCCGGGGGGGAGAAAGGGGAAGCGAACGATGCGCGACCCGCCCGAACCCAGACCTTGATCCTCGGCGTAGAGCTCCGGTTCGGGGCCCCACTGCGATACGGCCGGGATGCCCTCGAGTTTCTCCAGGTAGCCGGCCGGGCTGGGACGATGGGCAGCCGCTCCGGTCAGATGCAGCTCGACCCCGGTGCGTGGGAGCTCAAGGCGGTAGGTGCCGCCCATCGATGCGGCGCCAAGGGCGAGCAAATGCTGGTTGTTGCCGATCCCGTTGAGGTCGATGGAAAACAGGAGTGGACCCATGGGGAGGATCGCCTCAAAACGGCCCTCCCCGACCTGCTCCCCCAGGTACCAGATTGGATCCCCGGGCCCCCAAGTGCTGACGACGAGGCGGTCTGCCCAACCAAAGGGCTGGCCGTCACGGACGATTTCGATGCTGCTTCGCGG
The DNA here is from genome assembly GCA_964459495.1 of uncultured Planctomycetaceae bacterium. Taxonomy (GTDB): domain Bacteria; phylum Planctomycetota; class UBA1135; order UBA1135; genus CAYWNK01. The sequence continues at coordinate 19,744 of CAYWNK010000046.1, read as the reverse complement.
AGTTCCAACCTGCAGGTTCATTGCCTTCTCCTCGCCGCCCATGAGCTCCACCGATCCCACGAGCTCACTTCTCACATGGAAGCGGTAGACGCCGGGGAGCATCGGCTGGAAGGCGAATTGCCCGCCGCTATCCGTGGTCGCAGAGAGGATCAGGTTCGAGATGGGCTTGCTGCGTTGACACTGAATCGCCACGCCTCCCATGGGTCCAGCGGCGCCCGTTAGCGAGCCGCGTAGGACAGCCTTGTCGGTGACGCTGAGTTCGACCTCGGTCGTCTCGCCGTTCTCGATTTGGAGGAGCTGCCAATGGCCCGAAGCCCCATCGGGGGTCTCAACACGCAGAGCGTAGGGGCCGGCGGCGATTTCCTTGCGGGCAACCCCGGATTCGTCCGCACGCATCTCGATCGTATGGTGGTTGGGGTCCTGTAGCTTCACCAGGCTGTCGACCGCCGGAGAGCCGTCGGTGTCTGTGGTTTTCACCACTAGAATGCCCTCTGAAAAGTCCAGGGCACCAAGGTCATGGCTGACGCCTTCCTTGAGCTGGACGAGGTCCGAGTAGGCGGTGTTTCCGTTGTTCATTCGCACTAGGATGCGCGCTTCGGCAGGTTGAACCTGTGCTGCGAAGATGCCGTTTTGGCCAGCGACCGAGTCGACGGCTCCACCGCCCAGGCTTTGGATGCCCCAGCTCACGCTCGGGGTAGCACCGAACAAGGCGACTTCCAACTGAGCGTTCGGCAGCCCCCCATGGCCAGTCACCTCGGCGAACGTGGTTTCCAGCGGAAGCTCAATATCCGACTGTGGGGCGAGCACTTCGACTTGGCCCAAGAAGGACCCGCGGAAGGGTAGGGTTGGGTCCCAGGTGATCGGCTTGGAGAGGGCGAGCACGACAGGCCCCGGGGGAACCTGGAGCGAGAAGGAGAGGTCCGTTTGGAGCCTGGATTGGGCGAACAGTGCACCACTGCGCAGGGCGCAGACGCGCAACTCGGGAGGCAGGAACTGTCCTTCTGATGTGACGACGCGCCCGTCGACACGAACAAGCTTTTCAACGGTCAGGATGCCGAGGTCGGTGACCTCTCCGCGCTCGACGCGTACACCGATGGGATCATGGTGAGCGCCGCCTTGAATGCGTAGCTCGCCCCCGCCGGACGTCAAGTCGTCGATGACCAGGACGCCGGATGCATCGGATGTGTCCCTCGACCCGCCGAGATTGCCCTTGCGGTTCGAAGTGCCGATCCAGGTCGCATTCACCCCAGCTGCGGGACTTCCATCCGGCCACCTCAGGCGTGCAGTGAGTCCGGCCCAGCCCCTCATCCGCAGGGTCACATCGGCGCGTACGGTGCCTTCTGTGATCACGGTACTCGCAGGCATATTCCAGTCGCCTTGAACCCCGAAGCTGACCTTCATCCCAACGGGAATGCCCTCCATCAGCAGCTCACCCTGGGCATTGGAAACGCCGGCGGCCCATTTCCTCTGGTAGCTCCACAGCTGGGCCTCCGAGCCAATGGTTGCATCGAGATCGTAGGCCACACCGATGCCGGGGGCTCGATTGCCCCCGGCATCCAAGACCGTGACCAGAATCTGACCCAGGGGCACCGTGCGAATCTCCAGCACCCGCCCCTCGGCGCGGGTGATCTGCGCTGGGTCGACGTGGATGTCGTAGACGCTGGATTGTTGAACCCACATTCCGCCATCGAGCAAGGACTGGGCCTGAGCGCTTTCGAGATCGATTTCGAATCGTCCCATTGCGTCGGTGAGCGCTAGGGCAGGTTGATCCTGCGCTCTCTCAAGACCCGCCAGCGCACCCGCAGCAGCGCGGATGGTGGCATCGGGGACCGGGGTGCGATCGTCGGTCAATAGGACCCGCCCGGCGATGCGGGTGGCGCCGGACCGGGGCGCTGGTTCCGTTGTGAGAAGGGTAGTACGTTGCTCATCCTTTCCAGTCGCCGTCAGCCCATCGAGCTGTTCGGAGCCCAGTTGTTCGACCCCGCTGGTCCGTGTCTCCAGTCCGAGCGCGGTCGTGACCTGGGTGGCTCGGTGCTGCCAGTTCCAGAGGCCAAGCCCAGCAAGCACGAGCAGAGTTGCCGCGGTAGCGGCCCATTTGGTGGTCATGGTCAATCCAAGGGTCCAGGGTGGGAGAGTGGCTGCGCTCGTCGGGTTCAGGCCGGCCAACGCGGCGAGCCAAGCCCGGCCTTCGCCGCCGTTCTCTGCGTCCAACCGTGCGCGCAAGCTGGCGAGGCCGCGGGAGATGCGCTTTCGCACGGCCGCCGGCGTTGCACCGGTGCGCGCCGCAATCGCCGGAGCGCTGAGACGCTCCTCGTAGGCGAGCAGGACAGCGGTGCGGTAGGGCTCGTCGAGGCCCAGGACCGCTTCGATCAGCTCCGCGCACCGGGCGGCTCGCTCGACAACCTCATCGGTTCCGGGAGTGTGGCTGAGACGTGCTTCCCCGTAGTCGCGCTCGCGACGATCGCGGCGCCCCGATTGACGATGTCCCGATCGTACGACGTTTCGAGCGATGCCGGACAGCCAGGCCCGGAGCGCGCCTTCGCCGCCGAGAATCCTGGGGCGGTGCAGGGCCACCAGCAGGGTTTCCTGCACGACATCGTCCGCATCCTGGCCGCCGACTAGGCTGATGGCCAGGCGGCGCAGCCACAGGGATTGGGCGGCGAGTTGCTCGGGGTCTTGGCGGTCGATGGGTGTCACAGCTACGGAGGAATGTCCACCGTTCCGCGAGTGTGACGGAAAAAACTAGCGCACGGTAAATCGGGCGCTGGGGGACGGCTGGTAGCCGAGCCTGTGGGCCTTCACCTCGATACGGGTGCCGGGCGCAAGGGGGGGAACGAGCCCCCCAGGCGCGGGGTGAAAGCGTCCGGAGCCCTGAATCGAGTAGCCGATCGAAGCGCCGGGGGTCGCGCTGCTGAAGCCGCCCTGCGCATTCCGAAAGGGCTGGGCTGTGGTCGGCTGCTCGCCGCGGGGGGGCCAGAGGGCGGTCCGGACGAGCTCGGACTCCGAATCGACCAGCCCCAGGTCGCCGGCCCGGATCCAATCATCCAGGGCATCTTCCAGGGCATCAAATGCGGCCTGCTCGTCCGCCGCGAGCGAGGTGCCCACGAGCGAGGCGGTCTCCCAGGGGTCTTCGCTTCGGTCGTACCACTCCGTCACGGGGCGTTCCGTGGAGCCGACTTGCCACTGGGCCTGGGTGCGTTCGCCTGCAAGCGCACCGTTCTCGCGCAGCGCATAGAGGTCGGCGGTCATCGGGATGCGCTCCCGGTAGGCGTTGGCGATCAGGTGCGGCCTGTCGGGCAACAGGTTGCGAATCACCAGGCGGCGCCCGTCGGTGACTGCGCGCGCCCGGTCGCGGACGGCATCGAAGCGATCGGCGTGAAAGAACGCAAGGGTCCGCGGGGCACCGGCGTGCGGCCCAAGAAATGCCAGCCCATCGATGTCCTGGGGGGGCTCGATACCGGCGAGGCTGAGGGCTGTGGCCCCAAAATCGATGAAGGACACGATGCGATCGGTCCGGCTGCCCGGGGGCAGATCCGCGGGGCCGCGGCCCTTTGGGAAGCGGATGAGCAGGGGCACTCGCGTCCCCGTGCCGTACAGCGAGCGCTTCCCCCGCGGCAGGCCAACGCCATGGTCGGAATAGAAGAAGACCACCGTCGATTCGGCGAGCCCAGCCCGGTCCAAGCGCTCGAGTTCGCGGCCGACCCACGCGTCCATCTCGGCGATGTTGTTGTAGGTTCGGGCTAGGGCGTCTCGCACCGCCGGGGTGTCGGGGTAGATGGGCGGGAGGCTGAGCTCTTCGGGCGCTACAACCGCGGGTCGGCGCTTCGCCTCGGGGAATGCCTGGCTCTCATGCGTGCCACCGTGGTTGTAGACCGAGAAGAACGGGGCCCCCGCAGGTCTGGAGGAGTAGTCGGCCTTTCGCGAGGAATCGTCCCAGGTCCACTGCGGCGCGCGGAACTGGTAGTCTTTCTTCGAGCGATTGGTCGTGTAGTACCCGGCGGCGCGCAGGTACTCGGGGAAGCAGCGCACGCTCGGCGGCGGAACGGCCTCGTAGAGCGGGATGTCCACGTAGGCTTCAGGTTCGACGCTCTTGCTGCGTGAACGCGTACGCATGTGCATCGCCCCGATGCGTGTCGGGTAGCAACCTGTGATGAGGGCGGTGCGGGCGGGGGCGCAGACGGGGCTATCCGCGAAGGCATTGTCGTAGGTGATGCCCTCGGCGGCCAGTCGGTCCAGGTGCGGCGTCGGGACGGTCTTGTCCCCGTAGGGTCCGATCCACGGGCTCATGTCCTCGACGGTGAGCCACAGGATATTGAGTGGCCCATCGGGTTTCGCCGTTGGATCCTGGTGTTCCTGCCCACCTGCGAAGGTTTCGCTGACCGAGATGCCAAAGGAGGCGTGAACCAGGGTGACGAGACCGATGATCGCGAGCCCGTGGATGCGGGCCAGCACTCGCTGTAGGGCTGACTTCGGTCGATACCAGGCTGCTTGACTCGCGTTGCTCATACGTTTTCCTCGTCGCCGGCGGGAGGGCCCAAAGGGCCTGGCCGGAGCTAGGCTAAGATCTTGCGCACCACTTCGCCTTCGACGTCCGTCAGTCGGAAGTCGCGGCCCTGGTACGAATAGGTGAGCCGCATGTGATCGAAGCCCAGCAGATGCAGCAGCGTGGCGTGCAGGTCGTGGACGGACGTCGGGTCCTCGGTGATGTTGTAGCTGAACTCGTCGGTGGCGCCGAGGGTCATTCCCGGGCGGATGCCTCCACCGGCAAGCCACAGGGAGAAACAGCGGGGGTGGTGATCACGGCCGTAGTCGGTGGCGGTCAAGGCACCTTGGGAATAGACGGTACGTCCAAATTCTCCGCCCCAGATGACGAGGGTGTCGTCGAGGAGCCCGCGGCGTTCGAGATCGAGCACGAGCGCGGCGGAGGGCTGGTCGGTTGCGGCGGCGATCTTTGCTGCGTCGGCCGGCAGTGTTCCGTGGTGATCCCAGCCCATGTGATAGAGCTGGACGAAGCGCACGTCGCGCTCGATCATCCGCCTTGCGAGCAGGCAGTTGCGGGCATACGTGCCGGGCTTGTGAACGTCGGGACCGTAGAGCTCTAGGGTCGAAGCCGGTTCGTCGGATACGTCGACGAGATCGGGGACGGCGGCCTGCATTCGGAAGGCAAGCTCGGTCTGTTCGATGCGCGCGGCCACCGCGGGGTCCTGTGCGCCGGCTGCGCGATTGAGTGCGCCGAGGTCGTCGAGCATCGTGCGCCGCACGTCTCGGGATTGGCCGGGCGGGTTGTCGAGGTAGAGCACAGGCTCGGCTGCACTGCGCAGCTTGGTTCCCTGGTACTGGGCAGGCAGGAACCCGCTGCCCCACAGTCGTTCGTAGAGGGGTTGCGCGCGCTTCGTGGACGAGACCATCACCAGAAACGTTGGCAGGTCGCGATTCATCGATCCCAGGCCGTAGGCCATCCAGGCCCCAAAGCTGGGCCGTCCGGCGAGCGGGGAGCCGGTTTGGCAGAAGGTGATCGCCGGGTCATGGTTGATGGCCTCGGTGTGCATCGAGCGCACGATGCAGAGCCGGTCGGAGATGCGCGCGGTGTGCGGCATCAGAGAGGAGAGCAGGGTCCCGGTCGGGTTCGCTCGACTGGCCGGAAAGATGCTTGGCGCGATCGGGAAGGAGGCCTGCCCGGAGGTCATCGTGGTGAGGCGTTGGCCCTGGCGGATGGACTCCGGTAGCTCCTGGGCTCGGTAGCGCTCGAGGCCGGGCTTAGGGTCAAGGGTTTCGAACTGGGAGGGTGCGCCCGACTGGTGCAGGTAGATGACGCGTTTGGCCTTGGGGGCGAAGTGGGTGAGCGGCGACCCGTTCCCCAGGGAGCCCAGAGCGCCCGTCGATCCAAGTGCGAGCGAGCCCAGTCCCATGCCGCAGCCAAGGAACTGCCGGCGATTCAGGGCCTGGGCCTGATCCAGACTGTCGGCGCGTCGTGCTTGGGGCTGGCTCATTGCTTGGTGAGGGTCTCGTCGAGGTTCAGAATGACAGCCATCGTCGTGGCCAGTGCGGCCAGCTCGGGGCTTGGGTCCGGAGCTCGGGATTCGCCGACCGCCAGCAGTTCGGCAGCCGACTGAGGCGCGGCGCGAAAATTCTCCAGGCGCCGGTCGTAGCCGCCGCGCAGGGTGGCGAGCTCCGTTTCTGCCGGCAGCCGTCCGGTGCAGCGCCGGAAGCCGCTGCGCAGCTGGGCCTGGACGTCGCCGGGGTGTTCGTTCGCCACGCGTTCAGCCAGCGCCCGGCTGGCTTCGACGTAGGTCACGTCATTCAGCAGGGCCAGCACCTGCAGTGGGGTATTGGTGCGGGCACGCCGTACCTGGCAGATTTCGAAGCCGGGGGCATCGAGGGTCGCCAGCGTCGGATGGGGCACCGTGCGCTTGCGATGGGTGTACAGCGAACGACGCCACAGACCCTCGCCGGTGTCTTGGACGTAGGGCCCCTGTCCAGCGCCGCCGGCTAGCTCGCTCCACAGGCCAGGGGGCTGGTAGGGGCGCGTGGGGGGGCCGCCAAGGCGTTCGACCAGCAAGCCCGAGACGAAGAGGGCCGAGTCGCGGATCGCCTCCGCATCCAGCCGGTACCGGGGACCGCGGGACAGCAGTGCGTTGCCGGGGTCCCGCTCGTAATCGGCGGGTCGTGCCTTCGAGCTCTGGCGATAGGTCGAGGACAACACGATGCGGCGCTCGAGTTCTCGCTGGTCGTAGCCGCTCTCCACAAACGAGAGGGCAAGAGAGTCGAGCAACGCGGGGTGGCTGGGGCGATCGCCCTGGACGCCGAAGTTCTCCTGGGATGCGGCGAGGCCGCGGCCGAAGAAGCGCTTCCAGACGCGATTGACCTGCACGCGGGCGAAGAGCGGGTTCGCTGGAGAGGTGATCCACCGAGCGAGGGCGAGTCGATCGGGCGGGGCTTCGGCGGGGAGGGCACCGAGGACGGCGGGCACGTGCGGAGTGATCGGGTGGTCGGTGCGCGGGGCGTCGTAGCGACCACGGTCGAGGACGTAGGTGGGCCGGGGTTCGGTTCGTTCGGCCAGCACCATGGCGGTGGGGACCGAACGGGCGAAGTCCTCACGCTCGGAACGCAGCTCGGCGACGCGCTCCCGGGCGGCCACCAGCGTGGCGGCGTAGGCATCGCGGTGGATCGCGCGTAGGGTGCCGGCCTGATCGGGGTCCGCCGCCAAGGCTTGTGGCCAAGCGAGATCCAGCCCCTGGGGCGGCGCATGGTCCAGGACCCGCAGGTCGCCAACGCTCCCGCGCAGTTCGCCCGCGTAGCGGCGTGTGCCCAGTCGAAGAGGCGCCGCCACGTCGGTGGCCGCGGAGAGGGAGTCGGCTTCGATCCGGGTAGCCAGCGGCACGCCTCCTCGCAGGATGCGCAGTCCAGCGGCCTTTCCCGAGCCGTCGTAGGCGACCGTGAGGTGCATCCAGACCCCGAGAGGCAGCGGCTCCTCGGTGACGACCTTGATCGCGTTCTCGGGCCAGTCGTGAATCAGGTGTGCTGCGGCGCGCCCGTCCTGAAAAAGCACGAGGTCGGCACCGCGATAGGTGTCGTCATCAGCCATCTTCGCCCAGATGGCGCCGTGGGATTCGGCCCTGACCCAGGCGGCGACTGAAAAAGCCTGATCCGCGGCGAGCGGGACCTCGCTCGCCAGAAACGGCGCACGCTTGAGCGCGCCCTCCAGCACCAGGGGCTCGGGGAATCCGGCGTGGACATGGGGTTCTTTCCAGGCCGTCGAGCCCAGCCCATCGATCCAGCCGGCCCGCTCGGGCTCGGCGGCTTCGGTTGCGCTCTTGAGCTCGGCTTGGGCCGCTTCGAGGCGTTCGCCGATCTCGGCCAGCCCTGCCACGTGTTCGGGGCCTGGCACCTCGATCAGCGGCGCGACGTTGCCGCGTGTTTCCTCGTACACGCCTTTTTCGTCGATCGAGTTGAAGAACCCGTAGAGCCCAAAGAACTCGGCCTGCGTGATGGGATCGTACTTGTGGTCGTGGCACCGGGCGCAGCCCATGGTCAGGCCGAGGAAGACCGTCGAGGTGGTCTCCACGCGGTCGACGACGTTCTCTACCCGCCACTCCTCGTCCAGCGAACCGGCCTCGGTGACGGTGCGGTGGTTGCGCTGGAACCCTGTCGCCAGGATCTGATCACGGGTAGCGCCGGGCAGCAGGTCGCCGGCGATCTGCTCTAGCGCGAACTCGTCGTAGGGCTGGCCCGCTTGAAAGCTGCGCAGGACCCAGTCGCGCCATGGCCACTGGTGCCGGGCGAAGTCGTTTTGGTAGCCGTTGGTATCGGCATAGCGCGCGCCATCCAACCACTCGGTCGTCACGTGCTCGGCGTGTCGCGGGCTGTCGAGGAGGGCGTCGACCGCGGCGGCATAGGCCCCGTCGGAGGGATCGGCCAGGAACGCGTCGAGCTCCAGGGGTGTCGGCGGCAGCCCGGTGAGATCGAGGGTCACCCGCCGCAGCAGCGTGGCAGGTGATGCCGGGGGAGAAGGGCGGAGGCCGTTCTCTTCCAGGGCTGCGAGGACGAATGCGTCGATCTCATCGGCGATGAAGGGCCGCCCGGCTACAAGCGGGTCGGTGATCGCTGGGCTGGCTTGGGGCTGGGGGGCGACGAAGGCCCAGTGGGCCTGGACCGGGACACCGGCATCGATCCAGGCGCCCAGGGTTTCGACCTGATCCGGGCTGAGAATTTCCCCGGTCTCCGGCGGCGGCATGCGCAGATCGGGGTCGGTGGATCGGATTCTGCTCCACAGCTCGGAGTCCGTCCGCGAGCCCGGCTCGGCCACCTCCAGTACCCCCTCGCGGGTGTCGAGGCGCAGCCCAGCCTGCCGTGCGGCCCCGTCGGGCCCGTGGCAATCGAAACAAAGCTCCGACAGGATTGGAGCGACCGTCCGGTCGTAGTCGGGGCCGCCGGAGGGCTCCTGGGGGGGACCCCAGGAAAGGGGCGCGCCGGCCAGCAGGCCCAGGCTGAAGGGGAGCATCGAGCGCATTCTAGCCGCCAATCCTGGCCCAGCGCGGCTTTCAGCGCAGCGCTGGGAGGGGCGGTCTGTTAGCCTGCTGCGCCTTCCCGGGCCAGGCAGATCGCCTGGTCCTCGACACCTCCACATCTCCCAGAAATCGATGATCGCCAACGGAGCAACTGCGCCGGACTTCGAGCTCGACAGCCATCACCAGGAAAAGGTGAAGCTGTCCAGCTTCAACGGCAGTAAGAACGTTCTGCTCGTCTTCTATCCCCTCGACTTCACGCCTACCTGAAGCATCGAGATTCCGGGCCTCGAATCCCTCAAGGGGAAGTTCGAGGCCTGCGATACCCAGGTTCTGGGTATCAGCGTGGATAGCAAGTTTTGTCACCAAGCTTGGGCCGAGGGCTTCGGCGGGATCTCGTTCCCGCTGCTCGCCGACTTCCACCCCAAGGGGGCGGTAGCTAGGTCCTACGACGCATGGCTCGACGAGCCGGGCATCACCGATCGGGCCACGGTCCTGGTCGGCAAGGACGGCACTGTGAAATGGGCTGAGGCCGTTGGTCCCGGTGGCGCACGCCAGCCGATGGACCTGCTCAAGAAATGTGAAGAGCTCGGCGGCTGATTATGCCTGTCTTGCTGCGGCCCAGTGACGGGCCGTGACACGGGCCATCGCTGGACCGTTTGAGTGGACCGGGGCCGCTGCAGAACACTGCGGCGGCCCCGGTTCCATTGGTGGCAAGCCGGCGACGCGGGGGATTCTGGTATTTTCGATGCTCGTATCCCCCTCCTGGAGGCGAGCTCGACCGCTCCGCTTGAGTCGCAAGTTCGGCGATCATTTAGGAAACAGCCCGTAGGGGCTTTCGGTTCTGCACCAGTTGCGTAAGGCTCTTGGACAAGGAGAAGAGCCTGATCGCTCCCACCAGGCTCCCTATCCAACCTCATGGGCAAACGATGGCACATGGTGAGTGGCTCAGTACTCGCACTGACGACCGCAGGTCTGGTTACCGCCGGGGTGGTGCATCAGCTGAGGCGCGCTCATCTACGAGAGATTCAACTCGAGCTAGATGAGGTGCGTACAGAGCTCCAAACCGAGCTCCACGATCGCCTGCACCTGGTGATCGGGATGGCGGCGTTCGTCGAGCTCAAGCCCGATTTCACGGAAGCGGACTTCGAACGGTTCAGCGCCGCGCTGATCGCCAACCAAACCGGCATTCGAAGCCTGCAACTCGCGCCAGGCGGGGTGATTCGGCACATGACCGACCGCGAGCGGAACGGGAAGGCCCTCGGGCTGGACCTCCTTCGGGATCGGAGGGCTGGTGAGGCCCTGCGCGAAGCGATTACCGAGCGCAAGTTCCATGTCGTAGGGCCCGTTCCCCTGATTCAAGGGGGGCAAGCGCTCATCGGTCGGCTTTCCGTGCATGAGACCGACCCGGTCACCGGAGCCGAGGATTTCTGGGGCTTCGCGTCGGTCCTGATCGAGCCCGAAGAGCTCACCAGGAACCTAGAGCGCCGCGAGGAGGGCCGATCGGTGCGTTTCGCCCTGTGTTGCGCCGACGACGGTAGCAGCATGCTCGACACCGTGTTCTTCGGCACCGAGGACATCTTCGACCAGCCCGCAGCAAGCGTCGACATTCCACTGGAGAACACGAGCTGGCGCCTGGCCGTCAAGGCTCCCCTTGCCCTTGCTGGGATCGGGCTGGGCTGGTACGTGCTCTGGGCTTCAGGGGTCCTCTTGGCAGGTTTGCTCGGTTGGCTGCTCTACACCCTGCTGCAACGCCCGGTGGAGCTGCAGCTCGCCGTCGTCAAGGCGACGAGCGCCTTGCGTGACAGCGAGGCCAAGCTTCAGCAGTCCCGCAAGTTTGAGGCGCTCGGAGAGTTGACCGGAGGGATGGCCCATGACTTCAACAACATCCTTGCCGTGATCCAGGGGAATCTGGAGCTGCTGCAACTGGAGTGCGGGGCCCAGACGGCGGCAAGCGAGTCGGTCGCCTTGGCCACCGAGGCAGCCGAAAGGGGCGCAGTGCTGACGCGATCGCTGTTGGCCTTTGCGCGCCGGCAGCCGCTGCAGCCAAGCCACTGCAGCTTGAACAGCCTGATCGAATCGACGGCGAGTCTGCTGAATTCCACCCTGGGGCCGCTGACGCAGATGCGCACAGATCTGGGGGCAGACCTGGGGACCGTCTGGATCGATCCGGCGGAGTTCGAGACGGCGCTGCTGAACTTGGCGGTCAACGCGAAGCACGCGATGCCCGAGGGCGGGACGCTCTGGATCCGCACGACCCGCGTTGAGCATCTCTCGGATCAGGACAATTCCAAGCCGGTGCCCCACGTGCTGGCCACGATCTCCGACACCGGGGTCGGGATGAGCGAAGACGTGCTGGCGCATGCCTTCGAGCCCTTCTTCACAACGCGTCCAGGTATCGGTTCGGGCCTTGGCCTTTCCATGATCTACGGGTTTGTGGCCCAGTCCCAGGGGGACATCGAGATCAAGAGTCAGGTGGGGGGAGGGACCACGGTTCGGATCTACCTGCCCGTTTCTGGCCAAGAGGAGACGTCAGAGAGCTCGCCCGAACCCGGTTCTTCCCAGCCCATCGAGCTCGCGGGCCACACTGTGCTCGTCGCCGAGGACAACGCGGCGGTGCGGCGCGTGGTCGTTGCGCAGCTCCAATCGCTCGGGCTGCGTGTGTTGGAAGCCACCCAGGCCAGCGCGGCGGACAATCTGCACAAGATTTCCGAGCGAGTGGATCTCCTGCTCACCGACGTGTTCATGCCCGGAGGGGCCTCGGGCTACGAGCTAGCCGAGCGCATCCGCTGCCGTCAGCCGGATATCGGTGTGGTCTTCATGTCCGGGTACGAGGCTGGGGAACGGCGCCCCAAGGGCATTCTCGGGCCGATGCTACACAAGCCTTTCCGGCGTGCGGATCTGCTCGAATCGCTCGAACATGCCCTGGGGGCGTCCCAAGGAGGGGGGCTCGGCGGGAGGCAGGCCAGCTCCTCATCCGATTCGGATCAAGACTGGGCGGCGGCGGGCCTTTCGGTCGACGGATAGCCCATCGACACACCCTGGATTCATCAGTGACCCTAGAGTGTGTAGGTCCGTCCAACCTCCCTTCATAGGTGCCGTCCATGATGTCGCTGTTCAATCTGGCGCTCGTAGCGGGAACGCTGCTGCCCCCCGTCAACCCCGCGGGGGCTGCGCCCGACCTGGTCACCCTTCGTGATCGATCCCAGCGGGATTTTGATCTGTCCCTGCCCGCTATGGCCTGGCGCCCGGTCGCGGGCAAGATCCCGGTGGTTCATGCGGGCGGCGAGGGTTTCCTGGCGAAGCCCCAGGGCCTTGGACTTTCGATCGACACCGATGGCGACGGCAAGGCCGATCGCCTCGTCGAAGGCAGCGTTGATCCCGCAACCCAGGTCCGCAAAGCCTGGGTGCGCCTGACCGGTCAGCGCGCAGGCGGCGAGAAGCTGGAGTACGCCGTTCGCCTCCAGGACGAGGGCAAGGGGTGGCAATGGGCCCCCTCCGGCTACGTCCAGGGAATGGCGGGCAAGACCAAGGTGCGCATCGTCGACCTCGACGGCGACGGTCGCTTCGACGGATACGGCACCGACGCCATGGTGCTTGGGTCGGGCAGCATCGCCGGGTTCCTGTCCAAAGTGATGCACGTCGACGGCGAGCTGGTCTCGATCGACGTGGCGGCCGACGGCAGCCAGATCGCGCTCGAGGCTTTCACCGGGCCGACCGGCACGATCGACGCTAAGAGCTCGTTGGAGACCGACGGCAAGCTGCTCGCCGCGCTGGTCCGCAGCGAAAACGGTCAGATGTGCTTCGACCTCGCACGGGCGCGCGGTCCACTGAGCCTGCCCGTCGGTAGCTACCGCATCCACTCCGGGGCCCTTGGCCTTGGCGATGCGCGCCTGATGGTCGGCCCGGGTCGGACCTCGGCGCTTGAGCTGGCCCAGGACCAGGCCCTAGTGCTGGACTGGGGCGGCCCGGCGAAGGCCGAGTTTGCTTACAAGCGCAGCGGCTCGGAAGTCGCCTTCTCGCCGGACCAGGTTTGGTACTACGGCAATGCGGGCGAGGAGTACTTCGGCTGGGATCCGATCGGCAAGAGCCCGGAGTTCACCATCACCGAGGCAAAACTGGGCACCGAGCTCGAGAAGGCCCTGTTCCCGGGCACCTGCTGAGGCCGCGGCTTCATTCCGGTCGCCGTGAGCGTACCGGCCCAAGCCGAGATCAAGATCAGCATGTCCCACGAGAACTGGGCCTTCGGGTCCCTCCGCGGCGTTCCGCGCGAAGAGTGAGGAGTCTGCGTGCCGCGGCGCTGGCCGCTTTCGTCTTCGTCCTTGCCTCGACACCCACCGCCGCCGGCCAGGATCTGGTCGGCGGCGGCGTTCCCGTCAGCGTGATCGACGGGCGCCTGGTCGTTTCGTGCGACCTGTCCACGGCCGCGCGACGCATCCCGGTGAACCTGTTTGTGGAGTACGAGGGCCCCTACGGTCTCCAGCTTCACAACCAGGCGGCCGCCGGCTTGCGGGCCGAGAGTCAGGACGGCAAGCCGCGCGAGATCACGATTCACTTCCCTGGCTTCGGCGTGAAGGTCCCGCGCCGCGAGCTGGGGGACGAGGAACTTCTCGAGGAGTTCACGAAGTATCACTCCAAGGAGCTCGGCGAGAATTCCATCGTCGGCTCGATCGGGGCCGAGGTGCTCGCCCGCTATGCGGTCACCTTTGACCTCGCCCAGGGCATGCTGGAGCTGCGGCCCCCGCGGCCCGCACCAGAGGTGCCGCTGGCGGCCGCGCGCCGGGACGAAGACGGGAGCTGGACCCTGCCGATCACCGAATCCTCCGGTCTGGCATGGGTTCCCGTGCGCCTGGACGACGGTTCGCCGATGGCGCTCGCCCTGGGCTGCGCCCACTACGACACGCGCATGGAGTCCCAGCTGGCCGATGAGCTCGGTGCCCCGGCTGGGGATGTGGGCACGGTGCGGCTGGGGGGCTTCGATCTCAGCGACTATGTGGCACTGCGACCGGAAGAGCTGGTGCTGGTGCACCCCGACGGAGCTTTCGGAACCCTCGGGGTCAACTTGCTGGAGTCCTTCCGCGTCACGATTGACCGCAGCGCCCGCGAAGCGCGCTTCGAGCCGGTTGCGGGACCGAGCTTCCCCGCCTCCGATCTAGCGTTTTTTCAGGCCCGGGTGAGCGAGGATCCGGCGGAGCTCGAGTCGTTCCTCACGGAGCATGCCGGCGAGCGCCTCGCCCACGAGGCGGCGGCCCTGTTGCTGCGCTGGCGCATCGAGGAGGGGGCCGAGGGCGAAGCGTGTTCAGCAGCGGTACGTTGGCTGTGGGAAACGACACTCGAGGATCTACGCACCACCCGCATGCTGGATCTGATGAAAGAGATGGCCGATGCCGGTCAACCCGCCGTGGAACTTGCGGCGGGGGAGCTGGGCGTGGCCAGCGGGCGCGACGATCGCTACCCCAACGCGGTGCACGAGGTGCACGGTCGTATGGGCCGGGTTCTGCTCGACTCGGATGACATCGACGAATCTTGGCGGCACCTGCTGTCCGCGGCCTTTGGGCTTCCCAACGACGGCCGCATCAATCTGGATCTAGGTCGCTGCTACGAGCGTCAGGGTCGGCTGCGCCGGGCCTACTCGCGCTTCGTGCAGGCGGTGATCGTGCCCGAAACCGGCGCGGAAGCCCTGCTTGCGCTCGAGCGGGTTCAGCCTCAGATCGCGGACGCCGAGCCCTTTTCGGTGGATGTGATCGAGCGCATGATCGCTGGAAAGGTGCGCAACTTCGGCGCCGCTTCGATCTTTGAGCCCGACGACGAACACCCAGCTGGGCACGTGGTGCTTGCGGAGTTCTTCACCAACGCCAACTACGGCGACGATCGCGGCGGCGCGATCGGTGGTGCGCTGGGCAACGAAGGATTGATCGGTCACTTCCAGTCGGAGCACGTGGCATTCCTTTCCTGGCACCTAGGCGCTCCCAGCCTGAGCCCGATCAGCACGCGCGCGGCCGCCGCCCGCGCGGCGAGCGTAGGGATTGTCGAGCCCAATCTGCACCTGATCGACGGTGTGGCGCAGGCGCCCGGGGCGGCGCGGCCGCGCCAGGCCGAGGCGGTCTACGACCGCGTGCGGCGTACCATTCTCGAGCGTCTGGCGATCGACAGCGGCTACCTGCTCGAGCTGGACGCGGAGGTCGACCAGGAGCGCGTCCACGGCGAGCTGCTCGTCAGCCACCTCTATGGGGATGACGATGTCGAGCTGGTCGTGCGTCTGGTGCTGGCGGAAAAGGGCGTGCTGTACCCCGGTAAGAGCACGGTGGTGGTGCACCGCATGGTCGGCCGAGCCTTCATGCTGCAGCCGGACGGCTCAGGCCTTTCCTTCGAACCCGACGAGGGCGGCGAACAACTCTTCGCCTTTGATTTGCGGCTGGAAGATGTGCGCGCAGCCCAGGAGGCCTACCTCGATGAACTCGAGGCGGCCGGCGAGGGGGCGACTCCGCGCATGGCCACCGGCGTGGCGCCCGGCGAGGTGCGCCTGGTCGCCTTCTTGGCGAACGCGCGAACGGGCGAAGTTCTCCAGGCGGTTTCCATGGATCCGAAGGGTCCGGACGAAGGACAGCAATGATGGGTGAGCGGGAAGCCTTGACGGACGGACGGGCGCTGGGACAGGCCCTGGACAGCATCGAACACCGCGCTGGCGTGGCGCTGCGGCGCGCCCGCCTGCGGGACGGCTTCAGAAAGGGCGCGCGCCTGGGTGCTTCGTTCGCCCTGGTGGTCCCGGGCATCGGGGTGGTGCTTGCTCTGCTCAGCCACTTCGAGGGTTTTGGGGCGCCCGGGCTTTTGCCCATGGTCGTTGCGACGGTGTTGGTCTTCGCGCTGACGGTCTTGTTGGTCGGTCTGGCGGCAGGGCTGCAGCGCGCATCGCGCAAGGGTCTCCTGGGGCTGGTCGATGACCGGCTGGGCCTTGCGGATCGACTCGTCGCGGCGGACGAATTTCGGGCGCTGCCCCTGCGCGGTCCTTTTCACGAGGCAGCGATGCGCGACGCGACCGGCGTCGCGGACCAGGCGTCCCGGGCGAGTTTGGATTTTTCGAAGGACACGGAGCCGCTGAAGCCGCACATCGTGCGGGCCGTGCCTATCGCCGGGGCCCTGCTGGCGGCGGCGGTGCTGCTGCGCGGGGCGCCAACGGAGGGCGCGTCCTACCGCCGCCAGTCCGACGCCTTCAGCCGCGTGGCGCGGGCGGAACCCGCTGCAGACGATCTCACACCGGAGAGTCCGCTTGCCGCGACCATCGCGCCGGTCATGGCGCAGCCGGCGCCGCCTAAGGCGCCCGCCGGCCAGACCTCGGGTTCGGCTCCTGAGCCCACCGATCTCGACTCCCAGGAAAAGCCCTCGGCGGGGAAGGCTAGCCCCGGCAAGGGCGGGACAGCCAAGGGGGCCAGCGGCGCCAGCCAGGCGCGCGGCGCGCCGACGGGCCAGACGCCCGAGGCGAAGGAGCCCTCCAAGCCCAAGAAGACCGAGGCCAAACGCCGTGAGGCAAAGCCCGTCGACGCTCCCCAGCCGGAGAAGAAGACCGAGGAAGAGGACTCGGGCTCGACGGCGGGCAAGGGGTCGTCCAAGGGCTCCAACAAGAACCCGGTGACCTCCAGCTGGAAGAGCCGGGACCAGGTGTCCAGCGACGACAACGCCGAGGTGGAGGACGACTCGGAATCCGAGGATGAGGACGAGGAGCAGGAGAACCGCGGCGGCGTGCAGCCGTCCATGCGGGATCGCCGCCCGCCGGCGAGCCGCGATCTGCAGATCAGCTTCGGAAACCGCGCCAACCCCGACGCGAACGGACGCGGGGGGCCGAGCCAGCCCAAGAAGTCCCGCGGCGTCGCCAGCCTCGTGCTCGGCGTGCCGATCCCCGATCGCGTCAAAGGTCGGCCCGGCGCCGGTCGCACGAAGATCACCCAGGAACGCGTCGAGCCGGAAGCCGAGGATGCGCCGGCGCCGGCGATCGAAGAACGGGGCGCCCGCGGAGGGCCGAGCGGCGGTCCGCCGCCCCTCGACCTGGACCCGCTCACGCGCGCGATCGTGCGCACCTACTTTCAGCGCGCGAAAGCCCCCGCCCGACCGCCCCAGTAGCCAGCAGCCCAGCCGCTCCAACAAGCCCCATCGCTCCACAGACTCTCCCACCCGATGACCGACCAGCAAAGCGCGGAAGCCGCCGCCCAGTCCTTTCGCGATACCTTCGAATCCGTCCGCGCCGAGGTCGCGCGCGCGATGGTGGGCCAGGAACAGGTCATCCGGGGGGTGCTGACAGCGCTCTTCGCGGGAGGGCATGTGCTGCTCGAGGGGGTGCCGGGTCTCGGCAAGACCCTGCTCGTGCGCTCCTTGGGCGAAGCCTTGGACCTTTCCTTCAGCCGCATTCAATTCACGCCGGACATGATGCCGGCGGACGTCAGCGGCGCGCAGGTGCTGGTCGACGGGGACGACGGCGGCACCAAGCTGGTGTTCCAGCCCGGTCCGATCGTTGCCAACCTGGTGCTTGCGGACGAGATCAACCGTGCGACGCCAAAAACCCAGTCGGCCCTGCTAGAGGCGATGCAGGAGAAGCAGGTGACCGCGGGGGGCAAGACGATCCAGCTCGAGTCACCGTTCTGCGTGATGGCGACGCAAAACCCCGTGGAGCAGGAGGGGACCTACCCGCTGCCCGAGGCTCAGATGGACCGCTTCCTGTTCAAGATCCTGGTGGGCTATCCCAAGGAGAGCGACTATGCGGAGATCCTTGGGCGCACCACGGGCGAGGAAGAGGCGCAGCTGAAGCCGGTGTCGTCGGGGTCTGACGTTGTCTCGTTGCGCCAAACCGTGCGGAGCGTGCCCGTGCCCAAGGCGGTGCAGGACTACGCGGTGCGACTGGTGATGGCGACCCAGCCGGGCTCGGACTATGCGCCGAATCTCGTCAACCAGTACGTGTCGCTTGGCGCATCGCCCCGCGGCGCGCAAGCGCTGCTGCTCGCGGGGAAAGTTCTCGCGCTGCTCGGCGGTCGCTTTGCGGTGTCTTGCGACGACGTAGCCGCGGCGGCCAAGGACGCCCTGCGCCACCGGGTCCAGCTCTCATTCGCCGGACAGGCGGAAGGGATCACCGGCGACGCCGTCGTGGCCGAGGTGTTGAAGTCGATCGACAAGCCGCACGTGCCCGCCTGATGGAGCCCGCTGTTCGTCTGGCGGAGCTCACCGACCCCGCCTTTGTCGCTTCCGTACGCCAGCTCCGACTCGTGGCGCGCAGCGTGCCTGCGGGCGGTCGCTTCGCCGACCAACGATCCGCGGAGAAGGGCTCGGGACTCGAGTTCATCGATCACCGCGGCTACGCACCGGGGGACGACCTGCGCAAGGTGGACTGGAACCTCTACAAGCGCCTGGGCAAGGTGTTCGTGCGCCAGTTCGAGGAGCCCCTGGACCTGCCGGTGTACCTCGTGCCCGACACGAGCATGAGCTCGTTCCAGGGCGACAATCCCCGCGCCCGCGCCGCGGTCTTTGCCGCCGCCGCGCTGGCGTCGATGGCCCTGGGTCAGCACGACCAGGTGGCCGTCATGCCCTTGGCGGAAGACCTGGAGATCGCCCTGCGACCGACTTCGGGCTCGGGCAAGCTGATGCAGGTGCTGCGTCTCTTATCGGAGCTGCAGCCCGCAGGCGGCACAGATCTGCGCACTGGCCTCGCGCGCCTGTCACAGCAGCGCTTGCGCCGCGGCTTGGTGGTGTTGATCTCCGACCTGTTTGACCCCGCGGGAGCTGAGGCGGTCACCGAGGCGCTGGCGGGATTGCGCCACCGGGTGCTCATCGTTCAGCTCGCGCGCAGCACCGACCGGGAGCCCGGCCTCAGCGGCGAAGCTCGCCTGGTCGACTGCGAGGGGGGCGGTACGGCGGAGGTCGCGATCACCCCGGCCCTGCTCGGCCGCTACCGCGATGCCTACGACCGCTTCCAAGAGCACATCGCCAGCTTTGCTTCGGGCCGTGGCATGGGGTTGGTGCGACTCGACGCTGACCAGCCAGTCGTTCCCCAGCTCGCTGCCCACTTCCAAGGTGGGAGGCTCGTCGTATGAACCTGACCAACCTGGCGCCCCTACCCTTCTGGCTGGGACTCGGCGCCATCGCGGCGGGCCTGTTTGCCCTGCAGCGTCTGCGCATCCGCCACCGGGAGGTCGAGGTGCCAACGCTCTTGTTTTGGCAGGAAGCCATGGAGGACGCGCCCGCGCGCGTACTGGTCGAGCGCTTCCGGCATCCGCTGGCCTACCTGCTGGTGCTGGCGCTGGCGGGGGGCATGTGGCTGGCCTTCGGGGCGCCTGGCCGCTCCAAGCCGGCGGATGGTTCGCGCTATACGCTGCTCATCGACGCGTCGGCCTGCATGGCGGCTGAGGGGCGCCTCGAGGCGGCGGTTCAGGCGGCGAGCGAGCTCGCCGCGGACCTGCCCGAACTTCAACGCTCGGTCATCTGGTGCGGCGCCGAACCGCACACCGTGCTGCTGCCCGGAGAGCCCGCTGTCCTGCTCGGGCACCGGGTCCAGGGGCTTGGGGCCGAGGCTGCGCCGGAGAGCCTTAGCAGGGCGCTGCGCACCCACCGCGCGAGCTTGAGTCCCGAAGGCGGAGGCCTAGCGATCGTGTTGGGCGATGCTGCGCTGGAGGACGATGCCGCGAACCCCCGAGAGCTATCCGCCGGCGGCATGCTGCGCTGGCCACTTACCGGGCTCGAGCCCGGCCGCAACGCAGGGG